>JAERSJ010000043.1 GCA_016845825.1 Methanobacteriota archaeon | reverse complement strand
TGAAGAGCTAATACACCGATAAGCATAAATTGAATAGAATTTTACCCTTAAAATAGCTTCTCATTTTTTGTTTTAAAAAAATAAATGCCAACCTTTATAATATATTGGCGTCATGTATGTAATCCTTCAACGGGCTAAAACCTGTTGATTTAAGGACTCAACCAAGGTGTGTACATATGCAAGAAACCTATAAAATAGAAAAGAGAGATTGGGCTGCAACCCTAATGGCTGTTGTAGTCGTCGTGACTATGGTCACCAGTACGTTCGTACTGTTTGCACCAGAGGCATCGGCAAGAACCGGAAGCGATAGCTACGGTTATAGTTTTAAAGATTCAGCAGAATCTGATGGTCCAACGTATGATTGGACAGATATTGTAAGTAGTGGAACAAAATTACTTGGCAGTACTACAGATGGAGCGCAAGGTCCATTTAACATCGGATTTGATTTTGAATTTTATGAAACCTCGTATGACAAGTTTTACAACGGAGGAGATAATGGTTACATTACATTCGGCGGAGCAGTTTCGAATGCATGGACGCCTTATGCACTTCCAGCAACTCAACTTGGCCAAAATGCAATAGTTGCAGGATGGTTTGACGGTGGTTTCTGTACATCTAGAAATCCTAACTCTGGAGTTTATTATGAAACCGTAGGAGATGAAGGATCTAGACAATTAATTATACAAATGCAAGACCAAGTATACTGGAGTGCTAGGGATGGCAGTTCATACTGTAACAGTGGAAGTGCCTGGGCAACTAACACAATTACTTGGCAAATTATTTTGAACGAAGGTTCTAACAGTATTTTACTACAATACAAAGATGCAACTGGCGGTTCATTTTACGATAACGAATATCTGACATCGGGTATTCAAGGTGTTGTAGATGGCACTCAATACGGTCTACAATACAAATACAGATCTACACCATCTTCGACAATAGCAGATGAAACTGCAGTCAAGTTTGTAGCACCACCTCCAAAGAGGAATGACTTGAAATTGTCAGCAACGACTATCCCACAGCCAATTTCATTGGCAGAAGATAATGTTCTTGGTGCAACTGTAACTAACAACGGAGTTAACTGTGATACGGCAGGAGATTGTACTCCAGTACCAGAAACTGACGTTGACGTTACAGCTAGTATATTTTCAGTTAAAGAAACAGTCACAGAGTTTGACTTTGATGATAGATCAAATGCTGAAGGATGGACTCACTCCGGTATAGGCGGAGCTTCAAGTAAGTGGACTCAAGCACTAAATGATGGTGTCGGAAATTACAATTACGGTGAAGAAGGAACTGATGATGGTTCATGGTCTTCAGGACGTAAATCAACAACTTTCAGTGGATTGTTCAGCGATAATCAAAGAATTCACTACGATGGAACAGATATACTCGTAGCGGATGACGGATCTAACTCAGTTAAGAAAATTGATACTACAGATAACTCTGTAACTACTATACTTGGACCTGATGAAACAAATCTACGCAATGTTCTTGATGTGACTTCTGATGAAGATTACTATTATACATTGGCAAGAGCATCCAGTACTTATTCCTCAACAACACGCATATGTAAATGGGATAGAGACGATGGTGCAATGGTAGGATCTTGCTCAACTGCAGGAAGATATGGAACTGCATTATCTATTTATGAAGACGCAGACGAATTATTCCTTCTTCAGACATACTCAAGTAGTACATACCGTAAGATTGTAGGTTTCTCTACATCTAACTTAGCAACTAACGGAAAAACAATTAGTTATGGTAGTGGAGTGTCATCATATTACTATTCACAAGATATTGATGTCGATGAAAATACAGGAGATGTATACATTTCATACAGAGAATATAATGGCCGAATGAGAGCGTACGACAGAGCTACAGACGGTAGCTACTGTGCAAGTTCCTCTTGTTACACTCAAGTTTACACTGGAGCTAGGTATCCAATTAGTATGGAAGTTCATGATAACTACGCATACATAATGGGATACTATTACTCATCATGGTACGGAGGTATCAAGAAAATGCCTACCAACTCTTTGAGTAGTATAACAACAGTTATTTCTTCGTTCACACAAGGAACTTACAAAGGTTCTCTTGCTATAACTGACTCGGAAGATATTTACGTCTCTAGTAATTATGCATACAGTTACTATAATTTCTTGAATTATCAAGATGCAGTATATTATTTCGAATCTGGAAGTACTTCAGGTACAGCTACCACTACAATTGGTCCAGCACCAACATATCTTGCAGCATTGAGCTCTCCGGCAATGGATCTTAGTGACGCAGTAGGATTAGAGATGTCTTTCAAAATCTCATATAATTTCTACTTTAGATACGAAGGAGCTTACTTAGAAATCTCAACAGACGGTGGAAATAACTGGGAATACATTGATAACGATAAATTATCAGGTAAGAAATATTATGGAACTACTTACACAACATGGGGTAACCCATTGGTAACTTCAAGAGATGCATGGACTTACTATGATACAGATGGTCGATATTCCTCTTATTCTAATACAGAAAACTGGAAAGAGACTACTGCAACTTTAGATGAATACACAGGATATGATGATGTACGTCTTCGTTTCGTTGTTGGATATAATACATATTCAATGTCATACTATAATGCATTCTTCAGAGTAGATGACGTATCTTTCACAGCTCTAGAAGCAGATGAAACTTTTGCTACAGAAACTCAAACTATAGATTCTCTTGATTTCAAAGCATCAGAATCAGTAAGTTTCTTTGCAACAAATAAATTCAAGCCTAGCGCAGAAGGATTACAAGTTGGCGATACAGTAGGAATATCTATTAATGTTCCAGGAAACGCTAACGATGAAGACAAAACAAATCAACGTGTAGTCGTCTTCAGAGAAGTAAAATATGTTATTTTCTCAGATGACTTCGAAGGTGCAGATCAAGGCTGGACTTCTGGAAAAGTTCAATATGGAACTAGTGATTGGGCAGTTCGCTCAATAACTGCATCAAGTGGTGCAAGTTCGATGGACAGTGGTTACAGAAATAGTAATCCAGTTCCTTCTGATACCTATGTTTCTACGCCAGCATTAGATCTAGGTTTGCCTGTTGAAGCAGAACTTCAAATGAAAATAGCATATTATGGATATTATACATACGATGGATACCAAGCGCAAATATCAGATGATGGTGGAAGTACTTGGTCTATGATAACACCTATTGGCGGTTATCCAAATAATATCTACAACTATGCATACTATGGAAACCCATTGCGCGGTCAACCAGCATACACCTATTATGGATCTAGTACAGGTTTCACCAGTTCACCAGATTCAAATAAGTATATTGATGTAAAATTCAACCTTGATGCATACACAGGCCAAGATGACATTATGTTCAGATGGGTTGCAGGGTGGTCATCTATACCAACAGGATATGGATTCTATAATTCATTCTTGAGATTTGATGACTTTGCAGTAACCGGTCTTGTGTACAATGATAATGTAGGAGTAAGTGCTCTAGAGCTTCCAGATCCAATTGGAATTGATGAGACTATTGCATTATCTACTACAGTCATTAACGCAGGAATCAATAACCAAACAGCTGGAGCAGCTAAAGTAAGATTGCAATTAGGACCTATGGGTCTTGCAACCTACGATACTAGTGATGACATAGAGTACACCTCTGTTTCAGAAGCTGCAGCAGCCGGTTGGAGTATGACAGACAAAGTATGTAATACTACATACGGAACATGTACTTCTTGGGGAAGCCCAGCAGGTTTCACAATTGTCGCTGATGACGATACAACTGCATTAGGTCCAGAGGATGGAGAATTCGAGATGTACTACAGTGGTGGAAGTACAGAAACCACTACACCTACCTTGAACTTTGCAGACGCTGAAAGTGATTTGAAATTAACCTTGAAACACAGATATAATTTCGATTATTATTCTGGAATGAGTACTGCATACAATGGTGGACAAGTCTTGATTTCTACAGATGATGGAGACAATTGGGAATTATTCACACCTGAAGGTGGATATCCAGGAACAATGTACAACTATGCATACTATGCAAATCCATTGTACAACCAAGCTGGATTCGTTCACTGTGGTGACTGTTCAGGAGTAAGTGGAACTGCTTCAGATAATGAAGACAAGTACATTGAAACTGTATTCGACATGGCAGACTACGTCGGTGAAACAGAAGTCAAACTCAAGTTCCAAGTAGGAATGTACCGATACCAGTATCCAGGTGATGGAGAACACTGGTACATTGATTCATTAGCATTTACAGGAACCGGCATGGAGTCTGTAGCCTTTGAAGAAATTGTAGCAATTTCTGGAGCTGCAGGACCATTCGTCAGCGGTGAAAAATTCGAATATTCAAAAGATTACCACTTCCAAGTTCCAGGTGAATACAAAATAGAGTTCACTTCTTGGATTGGTTCAGATCCTTCAGCAGGAGATGATTTCGCAGGAGATAACACTGCAGCTGCAACACGTGAGACTATGTTTACCGTAGCCGGAACAACAGCAGATGCAGATGCAACCTCTAACAAGAATGATGAATTGAATAGAATGTATTACGAAGACGATTGGACATCAGCCAAGGATGGAGGTCCTCAGGACGGACATCAATGGAGAACAGATTCAACATCAAGTTCCCCTGATTCGCCAGTATGGTGGGTCGGACCTGATGCATATGGTTCTTCATACAATGGAGATGATGTAAGTCTAATGTCACCAGTAATTGATCTTTCACAAGCTACTTCAGCAAAATTAGTGTTTGATCATGTATTCTCATTCTACGCAAGTATTGGAAACTTCAACTATTACTATGATGGTGGTAGAGTAGAAATTAGTACTAATGGTGGAAGCACTTGGTCAGCCTTACCTGTTACTTCAGGCCAAGGATATGGCGGATCTGTTTACAACTATGCATACTATGGTAACCCACTAAGAGGTCAGCAAGCTTTCGTTGCATCCTCTTCAGCAGGTAATAGCATGGTAGAGTCACAATGTAGTTTGAATGATTACACTGGTGAAGGTTTCGACAATGTAAGACTCAGATTCAGATACGGTGGAGCTTTCCCTAACTGGGGAAGTACTTGGAGTATTGATAATGTCGGTATCTACGGACTTGGTTTCGATTTGAAACAAACTAGTTCATCTGTACCTTACACATTAGAAGTCGGTGAATCTAGTACAATTACAACCACGTTTGTAAACCAAGGTAAAGGAGACCTCGGTGCCGGTGGCGCAATGTCTGAAGCTTATGCATACGCATATGTTAACGACATGAGCGGTAACGAGCTATGGTCTTCATCCAGTTCACTAGGTAACTTAGATATGGCCTATTATGATGAAAACGGAAATACATTTGCTGGAGAATCTACTCCAACAATTAGTTTCGATTTCCCAGGCATGTCTAATGCAGGTATGTACACAGCAGGTGTAATGGTTGCAGACTCTAACGGAGACATGTTAGCAGATTTATTCTCAGCAAACAATGATGCAAATCATATGTTGTTAGTAGGTCTTGGAGCTGAGATGGGTTCACCAATGCTAGCAGGCGGATCTAACTGGGGCGCAGCTTCAGATGTTCCATCAGATGTTGGTGCTGGTGCTCTTGGAGTCGCTTGGGATGAAACAGGTGTTGCAACAGGAACATTAGATATAGACATTGCAGGTCAAGGAACAGGATTTGTCCCTGAATCACCTACCGTTCAAATTGGAACCACTGTGAAATGGACTAATTCAGATACCATGACACACACTGTAACAGATAAAGCATCAGAGTTCGATTCATTCGATATCGCACCTGGTAGTTCTTTTGAATTAACCTTCAATGAAGTAGGAGTGTTCACTTACTACTGTAAATACCATCCAATGATGGAAGGTACAATCACAGTAACATCCGACAATAGTGCAGATGAGCAAGCAAGAACAAACTACATCAATGTCTGGTCTGCAGAATCATACTTGTTCTTCTGGGCTAAGTATGACCTTTCTGACGATAGCGCAATATCTGTATATGCACAAAAGAAAGGTTCAGACATAGATGATGCAGGAACATTAGCTCTTTGGGGAGCTAACGGATTCACGATAATGGATGGTTCAGATCATTCAGTAGTCGGAGATTCTTTAACTGGAGACAGCGGCTGGAACCCATATTACATCTACTTAGATTCTAATAAATTGGGTTACAACAGTTTAGCATATGATCCAGAAGAAGATAATTCCTACGCATTTGTCTTCAGAGCACGTGGCGTAGAAGGTACAGCTGAGATTGGAAATGTACAAGTTGTGAGAACACAAGATACAGGTTTCTTCTTTGCTAAAGATAATCCAAATAAGCTAACTTATGAGATATTCCCAAGTTTAGCTGTAGAAATGGATTATTTCGCTAAGAACATAGGTACAGAAGATAATGAGTTCCAATTCACTCCTTCTTTGGTCGCACAAGGTAAGGACTACATGGGAGCTGCATTCACAATAACTGTACAAGTGTTAGTTAATGGAGTAGAAGATAATGATGTAACTTCAACATCAGACGGTAATGGAACTTACACATATGGAGTAGAAATGGCTCCAGATGATGAAGCATTAATTACTGTAAGATTCTTAGCTCCGGACTTTGACTCTGAGAAAGGGGAACCTGCAGGAAACCGCAAGTTCGATGTGAAAATGGATCCTACTGACACAGGTAGTGATGAAGAAATGAGAGAGCCAACCTCGGCAACCTTGTTCATTAAGCCATCACAATTTGTTCTAGGTGACATGTCATACGACAGAGCAGGAGTTCTTGAAGGCGATTCACTAGCAATAACTGTGAAGGCATGGAACGAAGGAAACTACGCATCCGATGTCTTAATGGTAGTCTACGTAATTGATTCAACTGGAGATGCATACAACACACCAGACGGTGTAAAACGTATGACTAGAGTAGCTTCAACTACAGAACCAGTAATGGCACCAAAACCAGTTCTTGAGTCACAAGGAATCTATCAGACATGGTACCCAATAACAGCAGTTTGGGAAGAAGCATTCATACCAGGTGAAACAACTCAGGATTTCACAAATGTTGAGTTATACGCAATGATTAATCCAGATCCAGAGCAACAAGATGTTGACAATGGTTACAAGAAACAAGACGAATACTTGAACCAAAAAGACGACAATGATGCATTCGGACAGATTGCAGTTGTTAAAGACAAGTCATCTACTCCATCTTTCGCACTTGGAATAGTTGGTATGTCAGTAGCAGCACTAATTGCAGCAGCTGGTGCTTCTCTAAGAAGAGAAGAAGAATAAGTAAGTCAATGAGGAAAAGGGGAAGTTTTACTTCCCCCTATTTTCCGCTTTAAATATTAGCGTCAGCTTTAATGAGGCCCAGTTTTAAATCGGAAATATGGCAGAGCCAATATCATCAATGGGAACATTGATTCTGATTACAATAGGATTATTAGTTTCATACTATTGTTTGCGAAACCAATTCATGGTTTCCCAGTCATTGGTTTTCATTAATTTTTCAATATTCGCAAGTTGGTGGATAATGTACCTGCTATATCCAAAGGTAGGAATTGAAGCTCTTATTGATCTTGGTTTCAAATCACAGTATATTGCCGAGCCGCAATTTAGATTAGTTTCGATCATAACTGCTATGTTCATGCACGGAGGTTCGATGCATATTCTGATGAATATGCTAGTTCTAATTTTGTTAGGAGTTCCATTTGAAGAGAGAATAGGTTCTAGGTCCTTTTTCTTGATTTACTTTATCTCAGGAATATTAGGTTCTTTGATCACAGGATCTGTATCAGTTTTCAATGCAGAAGGTCTTAACACATTGAATATAGGCGCCTCAGGCGCTGTTTTTGGAATAATGGGTGGGTTTGCCTTATTGTATCCTCGAGACGAGATACCAATGTTATTAGGTCCAATTTTTCTCCAAAGAGTCCCTGTGATTCTTGCAACAATAGTATTTGTGGCGATGGAAACACTTTATGTTGGAATGAATACACAAGACGGTATTGGCCACGGAACACACATGGCTTCATTTATAGCAGGGGTTTTTCTTTCACCATTATTTCCTAAGAGTGGAATTGTTGAAAAACAATCAATTAGTTTTGATATAAATTATCTTACTAAATTATATGATAAAAGTGGTAAAGGTGAATATGAATTATCAATGTTGAAACAAGCCGATGAACCAGAGTTACAATCAGCCTGGTTAGAAACATTTTTAGAGAAACAAACATGCTTAGAATGCACTGGCAAGATAGATTCAAAGGGCGTTTGTTCAGATTGCGATACTAGTTAGCTAAGCAGTTAGGAAATGGTCGTAGAATAGGGCAACAACTATTGAGCCTATAGTACAAGTTATAATCATAACAGGAACTCCTACAGCAAGCCATTCTTTGGTTGAAATTTTGTGCCCGCCTCTTTCGCTAATTGCAATGGTCATAACGTTTGCACTAGAACCAATAGGGGTAGCATTTCCTCCAAAGCCACAGCCAATAGCTAAAGCCCAATACAGAGGGATAATATCTACTTCAGCTACACCAGTAATTGGATCTTTACTTAATTCTCCTATTTCTAGTATTACAGGTAACATAGCTGCACAAAAAGGAATATTATCAACTATGGCAGATGCAATAGCGGAAACCCAAATGAGAACAATAACCAATACTACGGGACTGTTATGTATTGTTCCATCAGGTCCAAAATTATCAAATATCATATTAGCTATAGCTTCTAGATATCCCATAGCTTCCAGTCCTCCAACCATAACAAATAATCCTGCGAAGAATAAAAGTGCACCCCATTCGACTTTATGCACAACTTCATGAATGTCCATACGTTTTTCCTCGGGAACGCCTAGCATACTAATTGACATAGCAATACCAGCACCACCGAGAGATACTGCGGAAATTTCTAAATCCAAATGCAAAAGTTCCACTGCAGCAAACATTACAACAGTTACTGCCAAAGCTCCTAAAGTTCTGTACATCAAAGTATCATTTTTTACAGCTTCCCATTCATCTTCACTAGTTACTTCTTCCACGTTCTGAGGTTTAACTTCTCTCCAGTTTTTGAAGTGGCGATGCATAAACCAGAGAGTAGCACCCCAAGCGATTATAGCCAAAGGAGTTAAGTGGTAGATAAAACTCATAAAACCGAATCCTAAGCCTCGAGCGCTTGCATATGATGCGATTAAAACGTTAGGAGGATCTCCTACTAATGTTGCTACACCTCCAGTGTTTGAAAAGATTGCTAGGGCAATTAGTGGTGGGATAGGACTAATTTCAATCTTAGAGCAAATTTTTAGAGTTACAGGTGCAATTAGAATCAAAGCTGTAACATTATCAATAAAGACGGAAATTACTGTGGTAAAAGTTCCTAGATAGAATACCAACTTCCAAGGGTCTCCACCAGATAATTTTGTAGCTTTTATTGCCACAAATTCAAAGAAACCACTTATTTCTAGCATTCCAGCAAAGATCATCATTCCCAATAGTAATCCTATGACGTTGAAGTCTATAGCTTCAAACAGATTATTTTCACATACAGCACCGGCTTCACCGTGACCACCTCCTGTACACCAAGTCAGAGAATTGTAGTAAGTTCCAACCAGGAGCATACCAACGGCACCTCCCCAAGCTGCTAAAACGCGATCAACAATTTCCCCTAAAATTAAAGCGAAAGCAATCAAAAATACCAGTAAAATTAAAATGGCTTCAATTGACCCAGTATCGGCTACATAGCTACTAGTTGCATCTGTCGACATAATTTAAATATTTAAAGGCAGGATTAAAAGCTTAAGCCATCCTATTCCATAGAGGTTCGGTCCATTTTTTTCTCAATTCTTCAATTGAAAACATGAGACTTTCCTTTTCATTTAATACAAAGTTCACATTTTTATTTACAGTTCCAATTTTTTTAGCAAAATCAAATCTTTTAGAAAATTCGCTTTCGAGTCCCGGTTTAACCTGAACGATCCATCTTCCATTTGATTCATTGAATAATTCTAAATCAGCTCTCATATCTCCAGATAAATTTATTTCAGCTCCAACTCCACTCATGCACATTTCAATTATTGCAAGTGCAATACCTCCGGTAGAAATGTCGTGGCATGCGACAACTTCGCCACATTCGATAGCATCAATTAGTTGTTCCATTCTGGGAATGAATGAGTCAAAGTCAGTGGTAGGTACATTAGGGCAATTAATGCCTAATGTTCTATAATACAAACTAGCACCTAGCTGTTGTTTATTGTCTCCTACTAGCCATATATCACCTTCATTCTTCAAATCACTCGTAACACATTTCCTGATATCATCAACAAGTCCGATTCCCATTAGCACTGGTGTAGGAGGTATTGCACCTTCAGCAGTCTCGTTGTATAAGCTAACATTACCTGATACATAAGGAACGTCAACAGACGTTGCTGCATCTCTAAGTGCATCGCAACTTGACTTAAATTGTCCCATTATCTCAGGCCTTTGAGGATTTCCAAAACATAAACAATCAGCTAATGAATCAATTTTAGCCCCCACAGAAGCCAAATTACGACAAATCTCTTCGACAGCGCTCATAGTGCCATGGTATGGATTAGCTTCCATCAAATGAGGGTTAATGTCTGTGGTCAAGGCAAGTCCTTTCCAAGAATCCTCTACAGGTTTTAATACAGATGAATCTCCATGAACTTCTTTACCGATTTTACCCTGAATTGGTTTAATTGCTGTAGCGCCCCTGACCTCATGATCATATTGCCTAATTACCCAGTCTTTCGAAGCAACCTCTGGATTACTGATAATTTCCTCTATTGTTTTAGATAAATTCAAAGGAAGTTCAGGTAATTCTACCGCTTCTAAATTATTAATTTCAGGTAAAGTATATGGCCGATTGTATACCGGTCCTCCGGTTGTAAACTCTAAGTCCAAATTCAAAATTTCAGTATTGTTAAATCTTACAATATTTCGTTTTTCTTTGATTACTTCTCCAATTGCAACAGCTTCGACGTCCCATGCATTACACCGATCTAGAACTGTTTGCACATCTTCAGGCTTAACAGTAAACATCATTCTTTCCTGAGATTCAGAAACCCAAATTTCCCAGGGTGCCATATTTTTTAATTTTAAATGAACTTTTTCCAAGTCAACTTTTGCACCGAAACCAGCATCTAAAGCAAGTTCACCTACAACACAGGAGAGTCCGCCACCTCCTAAATCTTTCATTCCAGTTAATAGCCCTAATTCATTCAATTCTAAGCATAAATGCATCAAAGGTTCTTTTGTAATGGGATCTCCTAATTGAACAGCTCCAATATCGTCTTCAGATCCGGCATCCAAATCTCTGGAAGCAAAAGTAACACCATGTATTCCGTCTCTTCCTGTTTTTCCACCGGCTAATATGTAAATATCGCCTATATCTCCAGCATGACTATGAATCATCAAATCTTTCTTTACTATACCTATGCACCCTACATTTACTAAAGGATTTCCAGTGTATCTTGGATGGAAAGCAACTTGCCCAGCAACGGTTGGAATTCCAACTCTGTTTCCGTAGTCTCGAATCCCAGCTACGACGCCACCCATTAGATATTGCGGATGTTTAATCCCATCAGGAAGCTCATCCCGAGGCAAGTCTAAGTTTCCAAAAAAGATAGGATCTACAAGTGCAATAGGTTGTGCACCCATGCACACGACATCCCTTAGTATTCCTCCAATTCCGGTCGCGGATCCTCCATAAGGGTCTAATGCAGAAGGATGATTATGCGATTCTAATCCGACTGCATAATAATGTTCATCATCAAATTCCATAATGCCTGCATCTTCCCGTGCGATAACTTTTTTTGACGATTTTAATCCAAAAACAGTTTCTTCTAAAACAGGTTTAGAAGATTTATAGCAACAATGTTCAGACCATGCTTGATCGATAGCCTGTAGTTCAACATCAGTAGGTTTTCTTCCTTCTTTAGAAAAGTATTTTTTTACATTTTCCATTTCATCATTTAGTAAACCGAGCCCTAAAGATTTTACAACTTCATTCAAATCAGAATTCTCTAAATCAACATAAAAAACATTTTCCAAATTTTTAACCGGTTCAAGCATTTATTTTGCCACCGAAATAGAATATTCATGAACTAC
The DNA here is from genome assembly GCA_016845825.1 of Methanobacteriota archaeon. Classification (GTDB taxonomy): domain Archaea; phylum Thermoplasmatota; class Poseidoniia; order MGIII; family CG-Epi1; genus CG-Epi1. The sequence goes on along the minus strand of JAERSJ010000043.1, from coordinate 8,441 downwards.
TGGATTTGCTAATAATTTTTTGCAAATTTCCTCAGATTCCTTAATTGCTTCAGCTTCATTCTTGTCAATAATAATTCTGTAGCATTTAACGGAGTCCACCTTTTTAACGCTATCAAAGCCTAATAAATCTAGGGCTTTTTTCACATTAACGCCTTCTGGATCAGCCATTCCTGATTTTAGTCCAACCTGTATTTCGATTTCAGTAGTCATAAAAGTCTAATGTTACAGATTAAGGCCAGAATAAAAATTAATCGGCATAATTTTAGAGTTAATATAGGAATCAGATAAGATTAAGATAGTCCAAAAGAAGTATAGCAAGCAAGGTTTGAAACCCTGCAGCAATGTCGTCCAATAAAATTCCATGACCTCCATGTAGTTTTTCTAAATTTCTGGCAGGCCATAATTTTACTACATCGAAAATGCGAAATAATACAAAGGATAAAAACCAAATATGATTTTCCATTGAAAATTGGATTAGACTTAATGAAGCAATTATAATTAGATATCCAATAACTTCATCTAGAACATATATCCCAGGATCGTCTCCATACTTTTTTTCAGCCCAAGGTGCTAATATTAAGCCAAAGTAGTACATTATAGGGATTGATATCAGTAAAGCATATCCTGCACTGCTTTCAAGATAATTAGTTACTAAGAATGCCAGTACAACTCCGCCTAAAGTTCCAAACGTCCCAGGAGCAATAGGTGCTCTTCCTAAAAAAAAGAAAGATAGATAAATTTCTTTGAATGATTCTTTATTCATTTTTAGCCTCAATCCAAAAATGGTTTATTCTTTGTATTGCTGTTAGATTTCCTAAAATTGCCAGCACAGCAACTACGATGGTAACGATAGTCTCTACATCTCCCATCAATTCGCCAATCAATAATCCCATTCCTAAAATAAACCACCTTTCGGGCCTTTCAATTAATCCAATACCTTCTTGTGAAACACCAAGCCTTTCGGCAGCCGCACGACAGTATGACGTTTGAAACGCTCCAATCATTGCAGCCATTGCCCACATTTGTCCGGAAATAAATTCAAGGCCTTCAATAGGTAAAGGATTTACCCAATCACAAAGAATTAGGGCACTAAAAGCGATGCAGTCAGCATACCTGTCTAAAGTTGCATCTAAGTATCCGCCTCTTACTGAACTGGTTTTTGTCGCTCTTGCAACTAATCCATCAGCACCATCGAAAAGAGATGCAATCATCCCCACCAAAAAAGCGTAATAAATATTTTGATCGTATAATAGCAATGCAGCATACATAGTCAAAGCAACTCCAGAAATTGTAATATGATTCGGTTTGATGCCTAATTTACCAAGTCCTTTAGCCAGCGGATCAAACAGCTTTCCAGCAGCAGTTTTCAGAGTTTTACTAAGCATGGAAGTAAAATGACATGGGAGAGGCTCTTTTAGTCCCTTGTCCAATGAGCAAATAGCTTATGGACCGAGACCTGATAAAACAACAATTAGAATATGCGCTAGAAGGAACAAACTTTGACGACCAAGGGGAATTATACAAAGGTAAAGTTCGAGATAATTACATCAATGAAGAGACGATAACTATGGTTACTACGGATAGAATTTCTGCATTTGACAGAGTTCTAGGTACAGTTCCATTCAAAGGTCAAGCTCTCACAGAATTAGCAGATTGGTGGTTTGGTGAAACAGCAGACATTGTAGCAAACCACATAATTAAGCGTCCACATCCTAACGTTTGGAAAGTTAAAAGATGTGAACCAATACAAGTCGAGATGGTGGTTAGGGGCTATCTAACTGGTGTAACCTCAACATCAGCATGGACGGCTTACCAAAAGGGAGATAGAAATTTTTGTGGAAATGAGTTGCCAGATGGCATGCGTAAGAATGAAGCCTTTCCAGAACCTATTATCACACCGTCAACAAAGGCAGCACAAGGTGAACATGATGAATCTGTTGCACCATCAGAATTATACAAAAGAGGGGCCGTTGATCCCGGCCTTTACAAGGAGTTAGCACGTATTTCAATGAGATTATATGAAAGAGGAGTTTCTAGAGCTGCAGATCATGGAATGATCTTTGTTGATACAAAGTATGAATTCGGAATATCTAATGGCAAAATAATGCTGATGGATGAAGTAAATACTCCAGATTCAAGTAGATATTGGATGAAAGATGATTATGAAGATAGATTTGAAAAAGGTGAAGAACCGCGTAAGCTTGACAAAGAATATGTCAGAACTTGGCTTTCTGAGCAAGGTTTCACAGGAGATGGTAAGCCGCCTAAGCTCACGGATGAAATTCGAGTTGAAGCATCAGCAAGATATATGGAAGTAGTTGAAAAATTCACGGGAGAACCTATGCAATTAGATGTAGGGCCTGTAGATAAATCAATATACTCGATACTCAATCCATTTGCATATTAGCTGAATAGTCAGCTTTATATCATATGCTCGAGGTTTACAAATTCCTAGAGGCGTATTTAGTTATGAGTCAAAAGAAATCTAGACAACAAAAAAAGCCAAAATCAGAAATTAAATTGGCTGAAGAACGTTTTCAAAGTTGTGTAGTGAAAAGAAATAATTTCAATGACGAAGCCCGCTCGCTCCGAGATGAGCGAAATGCTTTACATGATCAAAGAGGAAAGATTATGGAAGAAATTATGAAGCATAGGGAAGAAATGAAATCAAATACTTCCGCTAAAGCTAAACATCAGAAGGTAAGAAATACAGCACAGGAAAAAGCTAAACAACTAATTTCAATAAAGCAGCAGAAGAGAGGAAATAAAAAAGGTGGAAAGTCTCTTACCGATACAGTTCAGGCATTACACTCAGAAATTCTTAATTTAGAGAGAAGAAGAGAAACTACAGAAATGCCAATTTCTAAAGAGAGAGAAGTAATGGAAAAGTTAGGAATATTGAGGAGAAGTTTGGGAGAGCAAGAGAGCGAACTTGCAACTCAAGAGCATTTAAATTTAGAAGTATCTGAATTAGATGCAGAAATAGATTCAGAATTTTCTAAGGCTAATGATGAGCATAGTGAAGTTATAGTTTTGGCCAAGCTCAATAAAAAAATATACAAAAAAGTTAGTAATCTTATGAAAGAAGCTTCTCATTTATCTACAGAAGCAGATAAAAAGCATAAAGAATTTGTAAATGTTCGTAAGAAAGCTGACAACCAACATTCTAAGGCTATGGAAATGTTAGAAGCATTAAAATTACACAGAAAAACGGCTAATGAAGAAAGACAAGCCAGATGGAAAGTAGTTAAAGATCATAGGAAGAACATAAAAGATGAGTTGTATAATCCTAAAAAATTAGAATCTGCAGCAGATGATGCCTTACAGCAATTAATGTCTGGCGGTAAAATAAACCTTTAATGGACGCTATAATTCTAGCAGGTGGTTTTGCTAAGAGAATGTGGCCACTAACCAAGAATAAACCTAAGCAACTTCTTAATCTTGCGGGGAAACCAATGCTTGATTATGTTTTTGATTCTCTAGATAATCTTGATTTTGAAAGAATTATTGTTTCAGTAAATAGTTTCTTTGCACCTCAATTTCAAGAGTATTTATCGTCCAATTCTAAAGATAAGGAAATTGAATTATTTATTGAAGAAAGCACTAATGAAAACGAAAAATTAGGCGCTTTAGGCGCTTTAAATCTTTTATTCAAAAAGAAAAAATTGACAGGTCCAGTTTTCATAGCAGGAGGCGATAATTTATCAGATTTTGATTTAATAAAAATGATCCACCTGTACGAAGAATCGAATTCGGATGTTATTGGTTTATTTGATGTTGAAAATATTGAATTAGCAAAATTATATGGTATAGCTAACCTAGAAGGGAACAGAATTATTGATTTTGTTGAAAAACCTTCCTCACCTCCATCTACGTTGGCAGCAACTGCTTATTGGTTACTTTCAGAATCAGGAATAAATAATTTCTTCACATACATAGAAGGTGGAGGAGATAGAGATGCAATGGGTAATTTTTTAACTTGGAATGTTAAACGTAATCCAGTGTTGTCAGTATCATTTAAAGGAAGTTGGTATGATATTGGTGGTTTAGAATCTTATTCAGAGGCGCAGAATTGGTTAGAAAAAAGACCTTAGGTTTTTTTTAGAACGGCTCTAGTGTTAAGTGATGGCTAGTGATTTATCTATACTTGCAGAAGTTCTTGTCATCAGTTCTTTAATTATTTTATCGTTGGGATATTTTTTTTCCAGCAAGGCCCATATTATTTTTGGTAAGAAGTTTCCTGTAAAAATAGGTCACAATTTGAATATAATAGGTTGGTTACTTCTAGGTTTTTTTTGGTGGATACAAGTAGAGCATTACATTTTAATTAATGATCCAGCAAACGGTTTTTTCTGTGCATTAGCGATGCCATTTTTCGGTTACCTGGCAATACATGAATATCTAAGTATACGTTGGAATACTAACTATGAACCATTGAGATGGCTAGCTGCGATGACAGTTGTTGCTGGCGGAATTTATTTTTTCGTTGAGCGAGTCCCTATTCTCTCAGGTTGGTTAATTCAAATAGTTGCTGAACAATCAATATGGATATTAAATTCATTTGATATTCCAACATCTTTGGGCAATTTAGATTATGGCGATGGATCAAAATATTACAGACCAGCTTCCAATCATGAAGAAGTTCAAATCGCCATTGAAGGTGATGAATGGCGTAATCCCGATTCAGTATCAGTAACTATTGTATTAGCATGTACGGCTTTACAAAGTATGATAATATTTGTGGGTGGAGTTGTTTGTACTAAGGCTCCTGCAGATAGAAGATTTTATGCATTTCTTGCTACAGTTCCTGCAATTTATCTATTAAATTTAATAAGAAATGCAGTTGTTATTTGGTTAACATATGAGCACATCTGGGGTGATGAAACTTTCTTTTATGCTCACGGAGTTTTGGGTAAGATTGGAAGTTTAATTGCTTTGGTTTTTCTAGCAATAGCTGTATTTCACTTTTTGCCAGAAATGCAGGATTCCATATTAGGAGTAATTGATCTGCCTCTTAGAAAGGCTCCAGATGGTTTACGAGGCCTTCCTTTTGCTAAAGGTATGCCTTCCCAAGTAGCATATCTCTTAGTTACTGGCCTGGTTTTATTTCCATTTGGTTTCTTTTCAAAATCAGTCGAAGAGCAAGGGTTTGATTCAAATCTTCCGCTTGAAAGCATGTATACCTTATCAATAATCTTGTTATTAGTTTCTTTCTTTTTGTTGTATTTTTACCGAGACCCCGAAAGAAAAATTGAATCTGGAATTGTTAGTCCTGCTGATGGTCTTGTACAAAGGGCAGAAATAAAAAGCGGAATTGTCCGCCTATCCATTTTTATGAATGTCCATAACGTTCATGTTAACAGATCTCCTTTCGATGGGAAAGTTTTGTCTATTAAGCATAAATCTGGAGGTTATCTCCCAGCCTTTCACAAGGATTCAGACAAGAACGAGCGTCTGATGACTAAGATAGACACCTCAATTGGAGTAATGAAAGTTATTCAGATAGCTGGAGTCTTAGTTAGACGAATCGTTAGTTATGTTAAACCAGATACAGAAGTTACCAAGGGTGAAAGAATAGGTTTAATCCATTTCGGTTCTCGTGTTGATTTATCATTTGAATCTGCAGGAATAGATATTTTAGTTAAAAAGGGAGACAGGGTATTAGCCGGACAACAATTAGCAGAATATACACCAATGTCTTCATTATCAGTTACTGAAAAGTTATTTGAGGCACCTAAGCGCATTTTGTCAAAATTACAGGCTTCCCAAAGTGATGAGTGAATTATGATTAATTTAAAACAAATATTTAGGCCATTAACTTTGATTTCTTACGCAGATATGGCAACTTTACTGAGTGCTTCTTTGGGTTTTTTAGCAATAACATACATGATTGATGGCAATGAGAAAAGTTACATTGTAGCTATGTTAATATTGCCATTATGTGCAATCATTGATGGAATGGATGGTGCATTGGCTAGAAAGTTTGGTACTAAACATCATTATGGAAAATACCTTGATTCAATTTCAGATTCAATATGTTTTGGAATTGCCCCTTCTATTTTGGTTTATTCATTGTACTATGATTTAGACAAGGGCCCAGCAATAGATATTTTTGATGATAACTTTGACGTAAATTTCAGATATAACATAGATAATATAGTTGCAATTTCTTCAGCCCTATTAATTGCAATTTTAAGTATAATCAGATTAGCTAATTTCACTATAGGAGTCCAAGGTAGTAATGAATATTTTTCTGGGTTACCCTCTCCAGGTTTAACTATGTTCATAGTAGTAATTTCTATCAAATATTCTCAAATAAATGATTTTAATAGCTCTATTGTACCATTTTCTATAGGCCTTGTTTCTTTACTTACAGCATCTACAATACCGTACGCTAAAGCTAGAAAACAATTCAAATTTCCTATTCTTTTTGGATTAATTGTTTTGATAATAACCATAGTTTTAAGATACTTGGAACAAGCACTATGGCTTATTGTTTGGCCATTAGCTCTTCTTTTGTATTTGGTCTATTTTTTGGTTTTACCGTTATTAATTTTGAACAATTACTTTGATTAATTCTTTCTTTTGTAAACAATTAATGCTAATAGTCCTATAACTGATATGAATGAAGGGCCAGGAAGTAAAGAGTCTTCAGATTCAGTTACAGTTTCCTCTGATACTACATCACCTTCAACAGTAACACTTAGAGTGACTTGATCTAGTATTTCAAACGCATACCCACCTGTTGAAGATTCGCTAGCAGCCAAAATATTCAGGGTGTATGTGTACGTCCCTGGTAAGACTTCTCTTGCAATAACGGCCAGTGCTCCCCAGTCCAATTTTTCTCCAGATTGAACTTTGAGAGGATACTCTTTAGTGTCTGAAGGAGAAATTGCGACTCTCCATTCCTTACTATTTTCGTCAAAGTATAGGTCTGTATCCTTAGTTCCATCAGGCATTATCAATTCTAGGGCCACGTCTACATCCACAGTTCCTTTATTTTCTATAATAAACCCTGCAGAAGCAGTCTGAATTTTTGATGCTTCAATGGTTATTTCAAAATTAGCTGAATCTAAACATAAGTTGCTCAAATCTGCAAAACAAAGTGAGACATCTTGTATTTCTTCAATAGGAGTTTGCACAACAATATTTGAAATCGATTTTGCTAATTCATTTCCTTTGTCATCTAAAACTAATATTTCTAGACGGTATGTTGCATCAGAAGTGCCAGAAGGAACATTTACAGTAGCAGTCAAAATTTTTGCCTCTTCTACTTCTAAATCAAACGTGGCCGGATCTAAAACAACCCAATTTCCAGCTTCACTTTCGGCAATTACCTCGATTGTTTGTTTACCATTTCCATCACTTAAAATGTTAAATTCAATGACATCAGATTCACCTGGCGCTATTGTCCTTAATCCAGATCCTTCACGTCTTAGAGTCACTCCTGTTTCTAGTTCTTCAACTGAAACTCTAATAGTTTTATCGTCTTTAGCAGTTTCATCACCCCTAGAAGTTGCTTCAATTTCAATATATACATTTCCATCTTCTTGCTCATCAGGAATTGAAATTATTCCATTAACTGTAGCTTGTCCGTCAGCTCCGATAGTAACTCCGTTTTCTTCGAATTCTACCCATTCATTTTCATCACCTAACACTTCAAGATCAAAAGTATCAGTTTCATCTCCTTTATTGGATATTGTAACGCTGAATTCAACATCTTGACCTGCAACAGCTTCAGTGTTTGTTGGGCTTATAGCTATTTCAACTTCATAATTTGTCGGATCATCAGTAACATCTATGGTTAGTTCCAAAGTTTCAGTAACATCACCTGCAGTAAGAATTATAGTCAAATCGTGTAACTCGTATTCGGCATCTTCTGGTATTGTAATTTGTAATTCAATGTCTTTACTTTCGTTACTCTTCATTTCCATTTGATTTGTCATCGAGCCCCAATCTTCTGCGTCTCCAACCATATCTAAGTAGAAAGTGTCAGTTCCTGAAGCACTGTTCTTGATTACTATGTTGAATTCCAGTTTAGCTCCGGGTTCACCTTCCTTATCTTGATTAAAGGTAGAGATTTCAGGCATATGTATCATCTCAACAGCAAAATCAATTTCTTTATCATTATTTCTGTGATTTTCATCTTCTTTTGTCGTTTCTACTACAATTGTGAATTCACCAGGGTTATTGCTTTCCCATTCCCAGTCCAACGTTTTTTCTTCACCAGATTCTACTGGTCCAGGTATCTGCTGATTATCACTCCATACTTCATTACCTTCGGAGTCAAAAACAGTTGCTCTAACATCAACTGCACCTTGAGTCTCAGATCCGTAGTTTTTAACTATGCTTGAAAATTCTACGGTAGAGTTTTCTTTTGCGTCACTTTCTAATTTGAGTACTTTTACTCCCACGTCGTCGGCAGCAGCAGATGCCCTTAG
>JAERSJ010000042.1 GCA_016845825.1 Methanobacteriota archaeon | reverse complement strand
ATGATATGGTAATCCTTTGATTATGGTACATGCACGGTATAATTGTTCTAAGAGAACTACTGCGGCTAACTCATGAGGTAGTGTGATTTTGCCCAAAGAAAGTGATTTTAAATCACCTCCATATGATCCAAAACCTCCAGGGGGGCCGACGACCAGGTGGGTGGAGCCAGAAGAGATTCTCCACTCTTTCATTTTTTGAGAATACCCAATACTATCTAGATTTTCACCCCTCTCCTGCAAAAGAATAATTTCATCATTTCCGGCTTTCTTAATTACTTCGTCTAAATAAGGTCCTGGTTCAGTTTTATTTCTATGCTCTATAATTTGTACTCCATCAGAAACTAATCTGTTTGCATAATCCGAAATTGCCGCTCTAAATGATGAATCCTTAGCCTTGCCATGCAAATGAACAAAAACACGTCCCATGGACTTCGCATGAATAAGTACTCTTTCATTTTTCGCAAAGCATCAAGAAAGGGTGCCTTTACGCAGATACGATTAATATGGGCTGGTGGCCATTCAAAAAAAAGAAAAAAATTATCCATGATAATCTCCATATCAAAGGTACCAAATTATGGTTACAGGATCTGAGAGAAATTTGTGAAAAAAATTTTGATAATTATATCGAAGGGCAAAGGCTAATTCGACAAATGCAAATTGAATGGACTGATGCTCATCAAAAAGGTGATGTTTCTGATGAGTTATTGGCTGGCTTGGATCGAAGATGTTTCAGACTTCTGAGGGCAGATTCAGATGAATGGTTAAAATGGCTTGATGACGAAGATTTTTGGGCTCCGGGTTGGGGCATTGAATCAACAGAGTGATTACTATGTGGGATTGGATACTGTTGTTTTTGATACTAGGGGTTACTGTTTTTTGGTATAGTAGAAAGCAGCCCTTTCCTGAAATAAGTGGTTTCTTTGCCTCTATATTATTACTCATTGCAGGAGTTTTATGGTTAGCCACAAGTGCTCCAAGAGGAGAGGGGAATGAGTTAGCCCCAGCTTACATTTCTACTATTGTTGGAGGTTTTGCTGTAATTTATGGTGTAGTAAAAATGTCTGTTACAGATGACGATGTCATAGTGGCTCCATTTGGAGGAATATTGTTCTGTGTTGGATCAATTACTTTACTCTCTGAGAGGTGGAATGAGGCTGAACAAATGGAACAAATAGGATCTTTCGTTCTGGCGTCTATTCTTGTTATCTTAGAAATATATCTTGTGTTCAGAGGATTAATCATTGGTGTACAAGGAATTTCTTGGTCAAAGTCAGGATTAAGGCAAATTAGTCGTGGTTTAATACATGGAGAAAATGGTGCCATTACTCATTTTGAAAAATCTTGGGATATGGATAAACAATGGATTAATGCAATGAGTCATGCTGCATTAGCCCTGATATATGAAAAAGAAAATAATGATGAGGCAAAGGCAGAACATATTATGGAATTAGAGAAAATTGGTGGATGGGGTGCTGTCGACGAATCTTGGGTTGAGACGATAAAAAAGCACTTAGAATTGAATTAATGTTTAAGACGATTGTTCATATTGATAGACCTATCCGGAGGTACATAATGGTTCGAATTACAAAGGTTCATACAGGCGCAGGAGATACTGGTAAAACTTCTCTACTAGATGGTAAAAGAGTCGGAAAAGAGAATATGAGAGTCGGCGTTTATGGGACTATCGACGAGGTAAATTCACAAATTGGTGTCGTAAGAATGGAACTATTGAGAATGAATGACTTTCAATTCTCTACAGAATTAGATCAAAAATTAAGTTTAATACAGCAAGAATTATTTGATATTGGAGGGGAATGTTCCTGTACTCCTGGACTTTTACCTCCACAAATGGCGCTAATAGGTATTGAACAATGCAATCGATTAGTGGAAGAAATGGATAAATGGCTTGTAGATTTAGAGCCGTTGACATCTTTCATAATGCCTACAGGCTCAGCGCCTGTTGCCACAATGCATGTTGCTAGAACAATTACTCGAAGAGCAGAAAGAAAAGTCTGTGAAATTATCGCAATAGAAGGGGAAAATGCAATCAGAACTGAAATTATTTGCTATCTGAATCGTCTTTCAGATTGGTTATTCGTGTTAGGAAGATGGGTGTCGTTGAAAAATAATGAAGTAGAAGTACTTTGGACTCCTCTTGGAAAAAGATAGGGTGGAATATTTGAGCATCGAATCAGCAGGATTCGAAGGGGCATTAATTAGTCTGTCACTGATTGTAGCTATTGGTGCACAAAATGCATTCGTCATACGACAAGGATTATCCAACAAACATGTCTTTCTTGTCTGTACAATTTGTGCATTTTCAGATGCTGCATTGATTAGTTTGGGCGTCTTTGGATTCGGGGAAATTATATCAAATTCTAGTACAATTTCAGAATTAATTAGATGGTTCGCAATCTGTTTTTTAATAGTTTATTCTATCTTGAGATTCAAGGCTTCATATGAAGGGAATGCTCTTGACGTAAGCTTAGAAAAAAATAATATTAGTGCTAAAAAAACTGCTATAATTACTCTGGGTTTTACTTGGTTAAATCCACACGTATATTTGGATACAACCGTTCTATTAGGAACCGCCTCTCTACAGTTTCAAGGAGATGAAAAAATAGCATTTGCTATCGGTGCAATGGCATCATCGTTTTTGTTTTTCTATAGCCTTGGATTTGGAGCCCGCCGTCTAGCGCCTTTATTGAAAACTGAAAAAGTATGGAGAAGAATCGATTTTATAATCGGGATAATTATGTTATGGATTGCATGGAGTATTTACACCTCCTAATTATTGTCAATAAAATCCTTAGCAGAACGTAACAGATTGATTTCCTGCTCAAAAGTCAGTTGATCGAAGGCTTCTTCAAAATTGACCCACAGATAGTTAGTGTGTTCATGGGATAACTTTACACTTAATTCATCAGTATTTGCTAAATACCAAAATACTTGTTTTGTTGTAGGGGTTCCCTTAGAAAAAAATGTATATTCTGTCCTAGACTTCCATCCATCAATTATGGAAACTTCAGAAATACCTGTCTCCTCCAGTAACTCTCTCTTAGCTGTTGAAAAGTGATCTTTATCGCTCTCCTCAATATGCCCTTTTGGAAAACTCCAATGGCCTTGAGGATATTGTAACAAAAGTATGCTGTCATAATTCATCAGAATGAAGCCGCATGACGTTTCCATAACTTAAGGGGAAGCGTTGACGATATTGAATTATACCAAAGGGGCGGCAGGAACAAATGATACTGGGGGGTTGGTCAATGAAAGGATATACGGATGCATTAGCCCTAGACATTGACAAGATAATTACCGATAGTGATTTAGATGGAGTTTTCACAGCGGCTATACTAAAGAGATGGTGGCCAAATGCAGAGGTGATTTTTGGTCACCCTGGTAGTTTACGTGCTGGTATGATGGATAATGTCATTGATAGGAAAACAGCGATTTGTGATTTACCAAGACACCCTAATTGTGGATTAAGTATTGATCATCATAAATCAAATGAACCCTTTGGAGAAAATATAGATGATTGTATAATTTTATGGGAACCCACTCCAAGTGCGGCTAGAATTGCCTATAATCTTCTAAAAAATAATGTTGATTTAAGTGATTTAACTGAAGCAATGAATTGGGTAGATAAATTGGATGGAGGTTCAATTACAATTGAAGAATTTAATGGAGATAACCCGATCCTCTGGATTGGAAGGGTGATTGGTGTAAATGAAGAAATTACTATGCAAATACTTGAAAAAATACAGCATAGGATGTCAATTGAAGATATTTTGATGTTGCCAGAAATAAAATTGGAATTTGAAGAAAGAGTATCTAAACAAGAGGCCTTGAAGGAAATTATCAGAAATAACACATATGTGGTAGATAGATTAGCTATTGCGAGATTAGAGAACCTAAACATTAGATCTAATGGTTATTTAGTGACTTCTGTCATAGGAAAAAAATGTGATGCATGTATGGTAATACATGGAGATACTGGGGCAAGATTTGAAGATGATAATAAATACCCAGTCTCTGCTTCTTTCTATACAAATTCCTTCCTTCATAAATCAGGAGGGGTCTTTGATTTGACAAAATTAGCCACTAATTTCGACACTGAAGGAGGAGGGCATGCAAATGCTTGTGGTTGCAGAATTAAACCCATTGATAATAATGCAGTCACTGATAGAGATGTCGTGAGCGATGATATTCAAACCAATATTGATGAATGGTTGAAAATTTGGTCTCAAAGATAAGTGAATAGATACAAGAATCCCAAAAATGCATGTATCATAATCAAGTAGACCATTATGTCACTTAATCTGCCATGGGTATTACTAAATTTTGCAAATGGTTTCTTGTCTTTTCTATTCTTACTGGCTTTCATACCTAATTGTCTAAGATACACCATCAATAATAGCCCTAATATCCCTGCCCAGCCATGAAAATGGTTCGGGATTATGTCTGAAAGAGATACTGTTCCATTATTAATTTGAAACTAAATAATTTTTGAGATAAAGGCTAGAAGAATTACAAAAATGACATATAAAAATATCCTATTACCTGTTTTTTCATGTCTAGAAATTGCTTCATCTAGAGTCTCATTTTGCAGATTTATCTTCCCTTGGCGCCATTTTCTTTGATTAAGAAACTCCCGAATAATCACTAAAGCTGCAAGAGGGTGGAGTAGAATTACTATCGTGGCCAGAGCCTCCATGAAGAGCGCTGAATCGTAACATATCTTGAGTTCTCGCTTTTTCTGTCTTGCATAAGAAGGCGGTGCGTTCATGTAGGATGGGCTGTGGGGCGAATTATCGGAGTGTCTTCATTTGGAGCAGTATCTATTGGATTGTCTTGCGGACTTGCAAAGGGCAGGGGATGATGAAGGTCGTAGAAAAAGAGCGATAAATAAATCAGAAACATGGGATTTATTGAACAAAAATTGGAAAGCTTTAGCAGTACTGGCTGCAGAAAAGACGGCTCCTAAAATCGCCAATGAAAATGAAATTAATAACAGAGAAAATAACGTTAATCGTAGTCATAGAAATCGAATCGGAAGAAGAGGAGGTAGAAAGGGCAGAATGGGGCTGGAAGACCATTTACCAACACCAAAACAAGCTATCGATTCCAATAATTCTGCAGCATTCAAATTATCAATTTTAATAGCGCAAAAACATAAAATGTCAACATGGGAGAAATCTTTAGATGACCAAATGGAGTTACTGAGGTTAGAATGTAGCCAAGGTATTCATCCGGTTTGGGGTCGATTAGCAAGAGAGGCTCCTATTTTTGCTGAATTCGAAAGATTCGATATTATTGAAGAAGAGAGTGAAGTCTTCAATTCGAAAGATTGGATAGATGCTGCAAACTTAGACCCTAGAAATATAGTAACTCTTCGGGAGTGGATCAATATGGAGGTTCCATTCAAATTATCAACTTCTCAAGCACTCTGTTTAGAAAAAATTCGTAAAGATTTAGCCGGTAAACCAAGA
>JAERSJ010000041.1 GCA_016845825.1 Methanobacteriota archaeon | reverse complement strand
TGGAGCCGGAAAAATATGTTTTGTATATTGGGTTGTCTCCAGGAGTCTGGCACCAATAGTCAACATATTGGCTATTTAGTATATTGAAATCAGCTGGGCCTCCTTCGAATAACGATCCCACACTTTTTGGTAGTTCGGAATTTAATGAAGATGCGGGGTTTCTGGTACAGGCAACTAATGCTGTTAATGGATCGATACCTATTCTATGAGTCGCTAAGCTTGCTACGAATGGTAGCGAAAGTGTTTGGCAATTAGGGTTAAAGTCTGTTGCAAGAGAAAAATTCCAATTGTTCTCTAAACATTCATTAATTCCATTCCCCAATTCTTTCCCTAGAACATAAGGAGTCCCTGGGAGGAAAACTTGCATTGTGCCAGAATTATGTGCTTTGTCTCTGGAGTCTGTGTTACTGTATCCAACATGATCTGCACTACAACTTTTAAGTTCTGCAGCCAAAGATAATCCTCCGGAATCTACAAACTCATCTACATGTAGGCGGCTCTTCATTCCATATTCATTAGCACTCTTGACTAATAATTCAGTTTGTTCTAAATTAAACCAGCCTGGTTCACAAAATACATCTATCCAATTCGATAATTTATTCTCAGCGATTAATGGTAACTGTTCGTGAATTAATTCATCCATATATTCACTATGTGTCTTGTCTTTAGGGAAATCATGTGCGCCGAGCCATGTTGGCATAACATTCTGATTTTCTCCATGTAATAAATTTGTCACCTCAAGTAACTTTATTTCAGAATCAACAGATAATCCATAGCCACTTTTAGCTTCTAACGTTGTAGTACCATAGGTAGAGGACTTTGAAAGATTTTTTCGACCTATTCTTTCCAAATCATCTTGTGAAGATTTTCTTGTAAATTCCACAGTTTTTGCTATCCCTCCCCCTTGTTCGGAAATTTCTTGATAGGAAAGACCATTTTGCCTCATTCTAATTTCATTTGACCTATCGCCAGACCAGAGTAAATGTGTGTGACAATCTACAAGACCTGGAATGATTGCTCTGCCTTCTACATTCATTAACTCTACATGTGAAGATCTATTGTTTTCCGTATCTGGAGCGAATTCTTCTAACAATTCTTCTTCAGGAGAAATTTTTTCTATTAAACCGTTTGAAATTAGTATCCCTTGCCCTGGTTCAAAAACTAAATTATCATAGTCAGACATGTCTGCTCCTGAGAGTGGTTTAGAGACGTCTCCTGACGACAGACTTGCGAGTTCCCCTATGTTGTAAAGGAGCATGTCCATGACACCGGACAGGAGTGATACTTGAAAGCCCTCCCTTCTTCCGAGGTCTATGGGGGTCATTTTAGGTATAGAAAGTACAGCCCACACTTTCTCTTTCGGAGGTGTTTACAGCAATGGGAAAACAATTTCCTCTACCTCAGCATTATTCAGGCCTGAAGAGGGTGGAATACACCCTAGGGAAGCCGCAGATCATCATTCTTTACTTTCAGGAAATTTATTCAAGGAATTCATTACAAAGAATGATATTCCGGTGAGTGAAATAGATGCGATTGCTTTCAGTCAGGGGCCAGGTTTAGGTCCTTGTTTGAGAGTTGGAGCATCTGTGGCTAGATCTTTATCAGAAAAAATCAGTAAACCTTTGATTGGTGTAAATCACTGTGTGGCTCATATAGAAATAGGTCGGCTACAGACAGGATGTGATGATCCAGTTTTGTTATATGTCAGCGGTGGCAATACTCAAGTTATAGCAAGAAATGGTGGTCGATACAGAGTAATTGGTGAAACCTTAGACATTGGTATCGGAAATATGCTAGATAAATTTGCAAGGACTCAAGGTATTCCATTCCCTGGTGGACCTAAAATTGAAAAATTGGCTTTAGAGTGGTTAAATAATAATCCAAATGCATCTCTAGACGAAATCATCTTACCATATGGGGTACAGGGTATGGATCTGTCATTTTCAGGAATTCTTACAGCTGCCGTACAAAAGGTTGCAGATGGTCATTCACTTCAAGAAGTATGCTGGTCACTGCAAGAACATTCCTTTTCAACATGTATCGAAGTAGCTGAAAGGGCACTCGCACATACTGGTAAAAATGAATTATTATTAGGCGGTGGGGTAGCCTGTAATGAAAGAATAAGGGAAATGTCTGAACTAATGTGTATTGATAGAGGGGCAAAAGCATTTTGGCCTGAAAAGCAGTATTGTATAGACAATGGTACTATGATTGCAGAACTAGGTAGGAAGATGATAAAGCATAATTTGTATACTAAATTAGAGGATAGTGCTATCGATCCATCCATGAGAACCGATCATGCTGAAGTAGTATGGGACTAATTCATGTATTAAGAAGGCTTATCTAAGGCACTTGGTGGCCATGTATTAGGATTGAGTATCTTGAGAGGACAGAGACGTAGAGGGCCGCCCAAAAGGGCACCAAAGAATATCTTCAGTCCGGGTGCTAAAAAGGAGCAAACAAAAAGCCCCTCAATGCCACCAAAAAAATATCCTGTTTCGCCTCCAAAGGCTGTTGCCCCGCCAAAAATTGCTGGAAGCGATAAGAAGGAGAAAATCGCAGATAAGCCTATCAAAACTGAGGTACCTGAAGCCCCTAAGGAAGAAAAAGTCTTAGAGCCGAAAAAAGTTGAAGTTGAGGTAGAAAAAAGCTCCACTAAAGAAATTATTTCCGAGCAAATCTTTGGCAATAAGCCCAAGAGAACTAGGGGCTTGAAACAGATAAATAAAACCGAAGAGAAGGAAAAAAATGTAAATGTTCAGAGTGATAGAGCCGCCGCTTTGATAGAGCAAAGTCGACAAAGAGCAATGCAACCAGAAGTTAATGAAAAAATAAAGGAGAAGAAAATACCTCAGAAGGTAGTTGTTAAAAAACGTAAGAGTCCAAAATCAAGTTATCAACCAGCTGCTCGGGCAAAGAGGCTAAATCGTAGCAGACACATGGAATATAAGTACGAAATGAGGAAGTTACTTCAAGACATAAACGTCCCTGAAGAACATAGATCAAATCTTCTAGGCACAATTTGGGCTAAAGGCGAAAGAAAAACCGCAACAGATGCTAAAGAATCTTCATGATCTGAATCTAGTCCTAATTGAGTTGGTAAATCAAATGCCACAGAAAGTCCTGTTTGGCCAGAATTTAGCAGTAGTTTGAACCTTTTATTAGTTTCATTTGCTGTAGAAAATCCTGCATACTGTCTCATTGTCCATAAACGATCTTTGTACATATTGCTATGTATGCCTCTTGTATAAGGAGGTTGACCAGGCAGTGGATGACCATTTTTAGGATGGTTTGTTTCACCAAGAGTTTCCAATG
>JAERSJ010000040.1 GCA_016845825.1 Methanobacteriota archaeon | reverse complement strand
GATTCTCACAAAGCTGCAGTCGTAGGTGACACTGTAGGAGATCCATTCAAAGACACTGCAGGACCAAGTCTCAATATCTTGATTAAGCTAATGTCTGTAGTTAGTTTAGTTCTAGCAGGACTCTGAGAAGTCCGTTTATAGAGGGGCCTACTGAGAAAAATAATGTATTACTTACATACAAGAGACGACATGGTGAGAATTCCACCTGATCGCTTGAACGAAGACATAGAAAAAGTAACGATGGAATTAGCCCATCAAGCGTTCGAAGGAAGAATGGGACCTGACCAAAAATTAGTTGTTCTCATTACTAAGTTAGAATTGACTGGAGATAGTCGTGTAGTACATGGAGACGGCGCGGTTTACCAACCCGTCAGAATGGATATGTTATTATTTGATATTAAAGTTCAGGAAGTTGTAGAGGGTGTTGTTGATCAGATAACTGAATACGGGGCTTTTGTTCGCTTTGGACCTCTAGATGGGCTTTTGCATGTATCACAAGTACAAGATGACCATATCAACACAGATGTTGGAAACCAAAGGCTTGTTGGAAAAGAAACAAAACGTGAATTACGTGTCGGAGATAAAGTAAGAGCTAGAATTGTTACAATTTCAATTAATGAAATATCCCCACGTGAATCAAAAATTGGACTTACCATGAGACAACCTGGACTTGGTAAACATGAATGGATAGCTGAAGATCAGAATAGAGCTGCTGCAGGTGGCGAATAATGGCTGATTTTGCTTGCAAAGAGTGCCACATGATTCTAGAAGAAAGCAACTGTCCAAGGTGCCCAGAGGCTGAAATTTCCAGAGAATGGCAAGGCTTTGTTGAAATTTTAAATCCTGAAAAATCATCATTAGCAAAAGAAATGGGAATTAAAACACCGGGCAGATATGCTCTACGTGTTCGCTAAATGTATATTCTAAAGCCTGAAATGGCTCAGGAACTAAAGCAAACCACTTCAAAAATTTATACAGACATACCTGATATTTTATACAAAACCAAATTTATAGCTACTATTGGTGATATTTGTACTATTAAATTGATACAAGAAGAAGTAATTCCTAGTTTAATAATCGTCGATTATAAGACGAAGAGAAACGTGAAATTAACAGAAATGCAAATGAGTATCATTGAGAGTGTAAAGTGTAGAAATGTAGAAGTAAATAATAAGCCTGGGACAATATCGCAGGAATTATATTTTGAAATCGAAAATGCAATAAAATCAGATGTTGTGACTAAAATTGTTGTAAATGGTGAGGAAGATTTGGCTACTTTACCAGTGATTAAACTTTCTAAGATAGGAGCGAAGGTAATTTATGGGATGCCCGACAGAGGTATGGTAGTAGTTGATGTAAATCAACGAGCAAAAGAGAGGGCCAACGAACTTCTTGAAAGGATGTTGGTGAAATAAATGGAATTAGAAATAACCGAACAAAACGACAATCCGCTGTTGAATAGACAGGAAATTAAAGTAGTCATTAAACATAATGAAAGCTCTACACCAAGGAGAAATCAAGTTATAAAGAATATATCTGAACAACTAAAGGCCAATAGGGAATTAGTTATCATTGATCATCTGAAGAATGCTTATGGAAAAACTGAAACTCATGGGTATGCTAAAATTTATTCAGACAAAGAATCTTTAACAAAGATTGAAACTAAGCCTTCAATGGATAGGCATAAAGATATTGATTCTCATTCTAGTGAAAAAGAAACTAAAGAAGCACCTGCCGAGGAAGTAGCTGAAAAGGAAGCTCCTTCTGAAGAGGCATCTGAAAGCAAGGAAGAAAATACCGATGAGTAAAATCAAGCAATACGAAGTTACTGACGGAAAGTTAATACGTAAAAAACAGTTCTGTCCTGAAGAGGGATGTGGTCCTGGGGTTTTTTTAGCTGTGCACAAGGATAGAGTATCTTGTGGAAAATGCGGATATACTAAGTTTAACTAATTAATTCCGAAAGCTTATCTCTGAAAATCCAGAGAAATATTGCTATCCCTAAAATAACCATACCTTGGGAAATAACAACCAACATTTTGAACAATCGAACCCGTTTATCGGGATCTTCCATATGTTCAATTAACCAGTCCATTATCCTTTTATACGTTTTAAACCGAAAATACTTTCCCTTTCTAACTCTTCTAATCTAAATGAAATATATTTTGCAATCTCTTCTAAGTTAGGAATTACCTTGAACTCTAAAGCATTAACTCTACGCTTAGTAGATTCTATCTCATCTAATAACTTTTTCATGGTTGTTTCACCTTCTGCAGCTAAGATAATCATTTCAGACAACTTCTCAAAGGCATGAACTGCCTCATCAACTCTAATTGAAGTTCCAATCAAACCGTAGCCTCTATCTTCTAATGATTTTTCAACCGCAGTTACTTCTACAGAAGGTACCACTACACCCATTATATTCTTAGAAGATAATTCAACTTCAGGTGCTTTGTTCAAACAATTTGCCGCAGACTCTAATGCAGTCTTACCATCTGCTGCAACAGCAATAGCCAACTTTTCCATTGCATCTGAGTACAATTCAGATAATTGGCTGCGCAAATCTTTTACTTTAGGCAATAATTCAAAAAATTCCATAATCAGACCGTCGCGCTTCATCTTCAGCAACTTGTAACCGCTTTTTGAGAGTTTAATCTTGCGTTTAGTCTCAATAAGCTCCATTCGTGTTGGCTTAACGTCTGATGTACTCATTTAATTATTTCTTCCTATAAGCGGGATGATACTTTTCAAGAGTTTTACGATCTATTCTTGTTAACGCAGATTCTGGCAATTTACTTAGCATATCCCAACCAATCTCTAACGTATCTTCGATTGACCGGTTTTCTTCTCTGTCTTGAGTAACAAATCTTTCTTCAAACTCGTCAGCAAATTCGAGAAGCTTTTGATCTCTGTCAGAAAGTGCTTCCTTACCTACAATCGCCACAAGACCTCTCAAATCATTTCCTTCTGCATAACCTGCATAGAGCTGGTCACTAACTTGTTTGTGATCTTCACGAGTTTTCTTGTCCCCTATACCTGCATTCATCAAACGTGAAAGAGAAGGTAATACGAAATTAGGAGGATAAATTCCTTTTCTGTGTAAATCTCTAGCAACGACAATCTGTCCTTCTGTAATATATCCTGTCAAATCTGGAATTGGATGGGTAATATCATCGCCAGGCATAGTTAAAATTGGAATTTGAGTGACTGAACCTGATTTTCCTTTGATTAATCCTGCTCTCTCATATATCTGAGCTAAGTCAGTATACATGTAACCAGGATAACCACGGCGTCCTGGAACCTCCTCACGTGCTGCACCAATTTGTCTCAATGCTTCACAATAGTTAGTCATATCTGTTAAGATAACAAGAACATCGTATCCTTTCTCAAAAGCAAGATATTCAGCTGTTGTTAATGCCATTCTCGGTGTAATTAACCTTTCAACGGCAGGATCACTGGCTAGATTCATGAAAACTGCAGCCCTGCTTAGAGCTCCTGTTCTTTCAAAGTCAGCCATAAAGTATTGAGCCTCTTCATCAGTAATACCCATAGCACAAAATACAACAGCAAAGTCTCTATCTGCACCCAAAGTTTGAGCCTGACGAGCAATCTGAAGTGATATGTCATTGTGAGGTAAACCTGCTCCTGAGAATATAGGCAATTTTTGACCCATAACCAAGGTATTCAAACCATCAATTGTTGAAATACCAGTTTGGATAAATTCCAGCGGAGAATCTCTTGAATAAGGATTAATAGCTGCTCCAATGATTTCTTGCCTTTGTTCTGGGATTATAGGTGCTCCACCATCAATAGGCTCACCTGCTCCACTCATAATTCGTCCTAGCATATCTTTTGATAGATTAATTTTAATTGTTTCACCTAGGAATTTTACTCCAGATTCTTTGTTAATACCTGAAGTTCCCTCGAAAATTTGGACAACTACAATATCGTGGGATGTATCCAAAACCTGACCTCTCTTTGTAGAACCGTCAGGAAGTGAAACTTGTACTAATTCACCATAAGATACTGGCTCTGTCTTCTCGACAAAAACCAAAGGTCCGGAAATTTCCTTGATTGTTTTATATTCTTTTTGCATTATGCTTCCTCCATTAATTTAGCAAAATCATTTGCCATTGACTTGTCGTACTTATCTAAAAGTTCAACCATATTCTCTTCGAACTTTGCTCTACCTATATCTTCCAATATAGGTAAACCTATAACTTTTTCAAGTTCTACTCCACCACTCATAGCCTTTTCTGCTAAATCTTTGTAATGTAAAATAACTGACAAAAACTTTGATTGGTTTTGCGTAGTACAATATGTATCAACATCGTGGAACGCATTTTGCTGTAAGTAAAATTCTCTCAACATTCTTGCAACTTCTAACGTTAACTGCTGATCTTCTGGCAGTGCATCTGACCCTACTAGCTGAACAATTTCTTGTAATTTAGATTCTTCAGTAAGTACAGACATTGCTGTGGCAATACTATCATTCCATTCATCGCCTGCATTTTCAGTATACCAGCCCTCCAAACTACGATTATAAAGAGAATAACTAGTTAACCAATTAATTGCCGGGAAATGCCTTTTCTGAGCCAATTTTGAATCAAGAGCCCAGAAAACTTTTACAATCCTTAAAGTATTCTGTGTTACAGGCTCAGAGAAATCTCCACCGGGTGGCGATACCGCTCCAATTACAGTAACAGAACCACTTTCATCATTCTTAGTTTGAACACGGCCAGCTCTTTCATAGAATTCAGAAAGACGTGCTGCCAAATATGCAGGATATCCTTCTTCACCGGGCATCTCTTCAAGCCTTGATGAAATTTCACGCATTGCCTCGGCCCAACGTGATGTAGAATCTGCCATCATAGCTACATCATAACCTTGATCTCTGTAATACTCAGCTAATGTTATTCCTGTGTATACCGATGCTTCACGTGCTGCAACAGGCATATTAGAAGTATTAGCTATCAAAACAGTTCGATCCATTAAAGGACCTCCTGTTTTAGGATCTTTTAAATGCGGAAATTCAGTCAAAACTTCGGTCATCTCGTTACCTCTTTCACCACATCCAACATATACAACAATTTGAGCATCAGACCATTTTGCAAGGGTTTGCTGAGTAACTGTTTTACCAGTTCCGAAACCTCCTGGGATTGCT
This sequence comes from Methanobacteriota archaeon, assembly GCA_016845825.1. GTDB lineage: Archaea > Thermoplasmatota > Poseidoniia > MGIII > CG-Epi1 > CG-Epi1. The sequence continues at coordinate 675 of JAERSJ010000040.1, read as the reverse complement.
GCAGTTCCTCCCTTAGCTATAGGGAAAAGTCCATCAAGTGTTCTGGTTCCCGTGACTAGAGGGATATCTGGCCTAAACTTTTTGTTGTATGGTCTAGGAACTCGAACTGGCCAAAGTTGCATTAATTTCAACTCTGTACCATCATCAAGTTTACCGATAATATCATCGACTGTATAGGTTCCTTTCTTTAGTTCTGTTACTTTACCTGAGGAAAAAGGAGGGACTAAAATCTTGTGAGAAATTGTTGGAGTTTCTTGAACAGTACCAATCATTTGACCACCATCAACGGAAGCGCCGACATCTACTGTAGGAACAAAGTCCCATTTCTTAGAATGGTCTAACCCTGGAGCTGTCACCCCTCTTTCAATGTAGTCTCCCATTTTCTCCTGCAATACAGGTAATGGTCTTTGGATACCATCATAAATCGATGTGAGAAGACCGGGACCTAACTCTACAGATAGGGGTTCTCCTGTATTTTCTACAGGTTCACCAGGTTTGACTCCAGATGTATCTTCATACACCTGAATTGTAACGTCATCATCTTCCAGACCAATGACCTCACCCATCAATTTTTCGTGGCCTACTAGTACCACGTCGTACATACGAGGTGAAACACCTCTGGCCGTTACAACCGGCCCTGACACTCTATATATTTCTCCTTTTATTTCCATAGGT
>JAERSJ010000039.1 GCA_016845825.1 Methanobacteriota archaeon | reverse complement strand
CAATCTTATTCTACTTGAAACAACTGAAGTGTCAATTCGCTTTTCTTCTGTTGTAACATAAAAAGTGCCTGTTGAACCGTAAGTTATGTGTAACATATAGTATAATAGAAAAACTTTGCAAATATTTGTATTTTGTTAGAAAACAAAAAAGGGTTCTTGCGAACCCCTTAATGTTTATGAAAACAAAGTTAAAAACTTTGAGAAGTTTATTTATTTAACTCGTTACAACTGCGTTGAATGTGAATGCAGCGTTATCAAACGGTGTAGTTGTGTAATCTGCTACAACTTGCATAGGGTTTGGCTCTTGTCCTTCGAAAGTCCAAGTATAACCTGATAAATCTCCTAATGCTGCACCTGATTGATTAGTACCTGCTGATAATTCCATTCCGTTATCTAACCCCATCGCGATAATCTTATTTTTACCGCCTGACGACAATTGGTTAAGTTCTGCGAAAATAACCATTCTTTGTTGAGCAAGTAACTTGATTTCGTTTTGGTCTTCTTTAGTTAAGTCGTGTAAAACAACATTTACAGAATGTGTATAGAATACAGTTCCGTTCTCACTTGAAGCGTTTACAGTTTCCGTAATAGAACCTGTACCTCGCTTTAACAAGTATTTGTATATGTCATCACCACTTCCTAAATCCAAATCCGTCAATTCACCACTTGCTGCTACATATGAAGTTAATTCGTCGTGTTGAACTAAATAAATAGCCTTAATTCCGCCTATACCGTCTCGGCAAGTTATGTTTCTTCCTTTTGTTAAATTACAAGCCATTTCTTTTAGTTTTTAGAGTTAGTATTATGATTGGTAAGTAAAGTCGCTATCAACACCAACAGCAACACCTGCCGTCCATCTTGATACCATTCTTACATTTTGACTTCCGTCTAAGTCAGCCATATCAAGAACTTTTACTTCGTTGTAATCCATATCTAATGCAGTAGAAGTACCGAAGAAGATATTAGATTTTGAACCTGCATACATTACATTGTCAGCAAGACCACTTACAACTGCAATCTTGATACCTTCAAACTCAGGAGTGTATTGACCCATATGGTTAAAAGGAAAAGCAGATAAAGCAGAAATAGCAGAAATGTAAAATCTGTATGTCTTTTTGTTCATATAAATATACAAGTCGTCTTTCATATAGACAGCAGCAGGAATATCAGCAACTAATGTACCTAAGTTAGAGATAATGTTTGAAGCACTATAAGCAGCAGAAGCACTTGAAGTAGTCATACTACCTGAATGTGAAGTAGTGATACCATTAAATTGTCCGCTTGTAGAAGTGTTACCTGCCCAAAAAGAACCCTCAATAGCGTCAGCAATTACACCTGCTGAGTAACTCATAGCAAATGCTACAAAGTCGTCCTCTTGTGCGTAAGACCAATCGCTTAAAAGTGTTTTTCTACAAATGTCTTGATTAATTTGAAACTGCTCTACTTCTAATACATTTTCTGTAAGAGTTAAAGCAGATGATTGCTCGTCAAATCCGCAAGTTGCGTCTTTAACTAAATTTGTGTTGGCTAAAGTATTGATAACTTCTTTGTAGTTTACTGCGTCTCTTACAGTAGCATACTCCAAACTATCAGCACCTCTTAAAGCCGCATTGATGTAAGCACCTGCGTGTTTCCCTGCATAAGTGCTTGAAGTGATTGTTAAATCCCTTTTTTTTTAGTTTTAAGTGTTTATTATTTATTTTTTATATTATACCAATATTTCTCTTTCTTAGTCATTTTTCTGTATTCGTCTTTTGAAAGAGTTTCTTTTTTAACTTCGTTAAATTTAGAAGTTTTAATAGGTGCAGTAGCAGGTTCTTTTGAAAGTTTTTCAAGTTCTTTGCTTAATTCTGCTTTTTCTGTTTCAAGTTCTTCATTTAATCCTTTCATTTCGTTAAGTTCAGCGTCTAATCTTGCAATGTCGGTTTTAACTTCTTCTAAAAGTTCTTTTATTACTGAACCAATTTCTGTAATTAAACCTTCTTTGTCAAACTCAACTTCTTCAGTTTCTTCTACTTCTTCAGTTGCTTCTTCCATTTCTTCTTTTTCTGCTTCTGTTTCTTCTTCAACTTCAACTTCTTCTTCAACTTCTTCTTCGTAAATTTCTGCTACGATACCTTCTTCTTCAACTGAAAAACCTATGCCGTCTTCGGTTTCATATTGACCAACAGGAAGTGGCATAGTCGTTCCGTCTTCAGCAAGTACCATAACTGATACACCTGCTGCTAATTCATCTGCTTCAGAAACAATAATAGTTCCGTCAGTCAGTTTTGCTTGAAATTCAAGTTTTATCTCATTATCTTCAATACCAAGTGCTACTAATATTTGTTTTTTTAAGTCCATAACTATTTTAGATATTAATTAATTAATTCTTTGTTAAGTATAATAGAAATAATATTATTTCGTTTGATTTTCAATACCTAACAATTCAGCAAGTGCAGTTAATACATCTTCGTTTGTAGGTTTTTGTGAAGCCATTGATTGCATTTTATCTACAAAATACCCTTCAATGC
>JAERSJ010000038.1 GCA_016845825.1 Methanobacteriota archaeon | reverse complement strand
GATCCTGAGCTTGCACCTCATGCATATTTGATGTATTTGCTTTTGTGGACTTTAGTAGTCGGACTTTTTGTTTTATTTTTATTTCCCCTACTAGGTAAGACGGTAGGTTTTGTTATCATAGCGGTTTTAATTTTCTTATTTGTTTATCAAGTCTGGTATTTTCACAATAACGACCTTTTTGCAGATTAAGTATAGTTTTGTTCCAGTTTATTTCCAAAGCCTTTTGCATTGTCAATGAATCTTGCCCAGTTAATTTTTAGCCTATATAATTTTACTTTTTTCATAGCCTTAGTAAGAGTTTCACTTTTAGCTATATAATCAAATTCACCTAGATAATTGTCCCAATGACTTTCATCAGCAACTTCAATTTCACCTTTAATTTGAACTCCTTTTATATTTTCCCAGTCTAGGTTATTCTCTTGAATAGTTGCAGCGCATTTTTGATTATGTTCTAAGTTTACAATGTGGTCTGATTTTGGGTTACTTACAAATAGAAGCGAGGTCCCATTATCTATTGAGACATAGAATAGAGCCGCTGCAAAAACTTCATGATTTTTTTCCGTGGCCAAAGTTAAAGTATTGTGTTTTTCTATAAATTCACTAATCTCTTTCATTATTTGCATGATTTAGGCTTAAGTTTATAATACACTCCGTGTGGCGCCTCATTCCCGTAAGAGGTTTACGTACATGACAACACACTACGACGTTCCAGGCGAACACTTGGTAAATGCCCTCGCAAAGTCGCTTAAGAGCGAGGACGCTATACAACCTCCGGAGTGGTCAGAATTTGCAAAAACAGCAGTTCACAAAGAAAAATCACCTTCACAGGCAGATTGGTGGTATTTCCGTACAGCTTCAGTTATGAGAAAAGTAGGCGTCAACGGTCCAATTGGCACTGAGCGCTTGTCAAGGCATTATTCAGGAGCAAGAGACCGCGGTGGCAAACCTAACCGAAGTGAAAATGGTAGTCGTAAAGTGCTTAGATTAATTATGCAGCAACTTGAAGTTGCTGGTTTTCTTGAAAAGGCAAAGAAAGGCGGCAGAAGTTTAACTCCTAAAGGCCAATCAATGCTAGATAACACCGCATTTAAGGTAAAAAAAGTTTTACAAAAGGAGATTACTTCGTTAAGTAAGTATTAATCAAATGTCCAGCAGAAAAGTTTTTGGTAAAAAGTTAAGATTGAATAAGTTAGTTAAACGTAACAGAAGAGTTCCGGCTTGGGTAATCCAAAGGACAAACAGACGTTTCACCAATCATCCAAAACGTCATTTTTGGAGAAGAGGAAAGTTACATAGGTGATTTAGATGGCTGACGATGAATTAATTCAAGAGAGATTGTATACTATTCCGCTACGTAAGTTACACAAGGTAACAAGAACACGTAGGGCACCAGTAGCAATGCGAATTGTAGAAGATTTTATTGTAAGACATATGAAGCCTGAGAGAGAAGGTGAAGTTCTTAAGACTTCAAAAGAGGCTCGAACTGGAAGTGGTGAAGAAAAACAATTGTTCATAGATCCTCCAGTCAATCAATACATATGGTCAAGAGGAATTGAAAAGCCTCCTTCTAAAGTACGTGTAAGGGCTTTAAAGTTCGAAGATGGTAGTGTTATAGTCCATTTAGCAGAATAAGTAATGGCTTTAGTTCAGAAGGATCTTTTCAACAGTCCTTATGCTGGTGTTTTTTGTGCTACTAATGATAATTTGACATTAGTGCCACCTGGAATACCTAAAGATGACATGGAAGGGCTTTCAGAGGCTCTTGGTACTAAATTAGAAATTATGACTTTGGGCGGTAGTAGAGTTTTAGGAACTTTAATTGCAATGAATAACAGTGGTATTTTAGTTTCTAACATTGTAACAGATTTAGAACTGGAAAAATTTGATAAAATTTCTAAATCGTACAATATTGATTTTGGAGTTCTTCCTGATAGATCAAATGCGATTGGAAATAATTTTTTAGTCAACGATTCAGGAGGTTTTTCGAATGAGAGGCTTGGTAAAAGAGCTAAAGATAAGGCTGAAAGTATATTGAAAGTAAATTTGGTTTCACAATCTATTAATGATATGGACACTTTAGGCATGATTGGGTGCATTACTAACAAGGGAGGATTGTACCATCCTGACATTTCTTCATCAGAGAAAGAAAAAATGGAAGAAGTATTTCAAATTGAATTGATGGAAGGGACCGTCAATTTTGGTCTTCCATTAGTTGGAGCTGGCATAATTGCTAATTCTAATGGTGCAGTATGTGGCCGTCAGAGTACAGGTGTTGAATTAGGCCGAATGGAAGAAGCTCTCAAGCTTTTCTAGAATTAAAGAAAGAGTGACACACTGCTCCAATTTCAGAATCCAAACTTAATTCAATTCTTTTTTTGGTAATATCTAATTGTGCATAAGATTCATCTCTAATTTTTTTTAATACTTTATTTGTTCTTTTATTCGTTCCAAAAATGAAAGAAATGGTTTTTTCTCTAGATATCTGAATGATATCGTCTAACTCCTTCTCACTAGAATTCTTAGGCTGGCTTGTGCATATTATTTTCAATCCAATATTTTGCGGCAATTGTAAATCAGATATTTTTACCTTTCCTTTTTCACACAATTTAATTAAATTTTCACCGCCTTTCCCAATTGAAGTGGAAGGGGCAATTTCTCTGGCGAAATCAAGAGGCGTCTCTTTTATTCCAAAATCAACCAGCCACAAGTGTAAATTATAAGCTAAGCAAACAGGGGCAACCCTTGCGATTAATCGTCTATTAGATTCATCTACCTCACTATTTTTTTTTGGATTAATGAGGACTAGGTTTACTGGAGGTGTCACTATGTGGCTAGGGGGCTCCCTTTTAAGGGGGTACATTCATGAGCTTTAGTAATAATTTGGTGAAAAATTTGACGGAAGAAAATACAGACACAGTACTGCCAATTAGTTTAGAGAAAGAGATGCGTAAATCCTATCTGGATTATGCAATGTCAGTTATTGTAGGCAGAGCACTTCCAGACGCTAGAGATGGATTAAAACCAGTTCACCGTAGAGTTCTTTATGCAATGAAAGAGATGGGTTCAGGCCCTCGTTCGCCTTACAAAAAATCTGCCCGTATTGTAGGTGACACCATGGGTAAATATCATCCACATGGTGATCAAGCGATTTACGACACTTTAGTTCGTATGGCTCAAAGTTTTTCTTTACGCTATCCTTTGGTAGATGGTCAAGGTAATTTTGGTTCGATAGATGGAGATAGAGCTGCAGCCATGCGTTACACAGAGTCGCGTTTGGCTACAATTTCAGATACAGTTTTATCAGGCATTGATGAAGAGACTGTTGATTACATAGATAATTACGATGGTTCTTTACAGGAACCTTCAGTTCTTCCAGGTCTCCTTCCGGGTTTATTGGTTAACGGTTCATCAGGTATTGCTGTTGGAATGGCTACGAATATGGCACCTCACAACTTGTCCGAAGTGATAAGTTCTCTTGTCATGCTTATAGATAATCCATCAACAGATCTATCGGAGATAATGAGCGTCATGCCAGGTCCTGACTTCCCAACAGGAGGGACTATAATGGGGCGTAAAGGAATTTTTGATGCATTTTCCAAAGGACAAGGTTCTATAAAAATTAGAGCTAAAATTGAGCATGAATCAACTCCGAAAGATGAATTTTTGGTTGTAACAGAAATTCCTTTTATGGTTCAGAAAAATAGATTATTAGAAGAAGTTTCTAAATTGGTTCGTGATAAGAAAGTAGAAGGTATAAGAGACATACGGGACGAATCTGATCAAAAAGGTATGAGGGTAGTATTCGAATTAAAGCGAGACGCTTCTCCAATGATAGTTGAAAATCAGCTGTATAAGCATTCAGCTCTCGAAAATAGTTTTTCAATAAATAATGTAGCTTTAGTCAAAGGCCAGCCTCGACGAATGAATTTGATAGATTTATTGAACGTATATCTTGATCATCGAAAGGAGATAATAACTCGTCGAACTGAATTCAGATTGAAAAAAGCTCAAGAGAGAGCTCATATTGTTGAAGGATTATTACTTGCAATTTCCCAAATGGATAAAGTAATAGCATTTATCAGAGATGCTGCAGGAAGGGATGCCGTTATCGAAGGCTTACAAGCTAAGTTCAAATTAAGTAAAATCCAAGCTAAATCTATAGCCGATATGAGGCTTTACCAATTATCGCGCCAAGACGCAGAAGAACGAAAGAATGAGTTAGAAGAGTTGAAAGCTACAATGGCTGAGTTATCTGAAATTTTAGCAGACTCTTCTAAAATAATGTCAATAATAAAAGAAGAATTAGAAGCTCTCAATGAAAAATATGGGGATGAGAGAAGAACATTAATTTCAGATTTTGATGGAGATTTGAATACTGAAGATTTGATTCCAAGATCACAGGTCGTAGTAATGAGAACTCAAGAGGGATACATAAAACGAGTTGACCTTGATGAATATCAAGCTCAAAATAGGGGAGGTAAGGGAAGAATTGGAATTAAAGCTAAAGAAGGAGATTTCCCGGTAGAGTTGTATTCAATGGGTTCGCACGATCACTTGCTATTCTTTACTACTGCAGGCAGTATGTATTTCCTTAAGGCGTGGCAAATACCTGATGTATCTAGGTATTCAAAAGGCACACCTTTGGTTCAGTTACTTCAAAAATTAGATGAAGGCCGTAAAGAAAAGGACGAGCAAGTTCTTTGTATGTTACCTGTAGCAAATATTAGTGGCGATGGCCATTATTTCTTGTTTTCAACTAAGAAAGGTATTATCAAGAAAACAAGATTAGAAGAATATTCTTCCAGAATAGAAAGAGCATGGGCTAGAGATCAAGGATTTAGAGCTATAACTCTTAAAGAAAAGGACGAATTAATTGGAGTTGCAATTTCTGAAGGCGATAGTCAAGTTATGCTCGCTTCAAAGCTAGGTATGGCCAATAGATTCTCTGAAGGGGAAGTAAGAATTGTTGGCCGTAATGGTCAAGGAGTAATCGGCATGCGTCTGAAAGATAAAGATGAAGTAATTAGTATGTGTTTAGTAACTGAAGATGATCTTCTTCTAACAATTACAGAAAAAGGATACGGTAAGAGAGCTAACGCAGGAAATTACAGATTAACTAAACGAGGAGCTAAAGGAGTTAAAAATATTAAAGTTGATAATAAAAGTGGTAAAGTTGTTGTCGCTTTGACTCCAGGAGAGGCAAACCAAATATTAGCTACAACATCATCAGGTAAAGTAATACGCACGCATATTGATTCAATAAGAGAGATAGCTCGAGTTGGAAGGGGCGTGAAAGTAATGTCTGTCGACGAAAAAGAAAAAGTAGTGGCGGTCGCTTTACATAACGAAGATGATGAAGAAAGAAATTCAGATTTAAATTCCAGTGAAGATGAAGAAGAAGTAAATTCGGATTTAAATTCTAGTGAAGAGAACAATGAATAGAGACCCTGTAAAAGACATCCATATTAGTTCAGAAACTAAATTAGGTGATTTAATTGATCAATTTGGAGAAGCCGGAGGCTTTGTGGCTTCTAAGGTTTCGACAGCAACTTCAATAATCAATGATATGGTCTTAGAAGACTGCACGAAATTTGTCTCTTTCCCAGCAGACATAATGGCTACTGGAACAAGGGGATTGATGAATCAGATAGTTGAGAATAACATGGCGGACGTAGTTGTAACTACTTGTGGCACTTTAGATCACGATATTGCTCGCGTTTTAGCAGATTATTACCACGGTGATTTTGCAATGGATGATACACTTTTGCGAAAGGAGGGAGTTAATCGTTTAGGAAATGTTTTAGTTCCAGATGATTCCTATGGAATTCCAATTGAGAGATGGCTGCAGCCGATTTTAGAAGAATTATATAATAAGAAAAAGCATTGGGCACCTTGGGAAATTTGGCATGAGCTTGGACTTAAGATTTTAGAAGAAGAACGTGGTTCAGAATCGTTTCTCGGCATATGTGCAAAGAAAAAAATCAAAGTTTTTGTTCCAGGTCCAACCGATGGATCCGTTGGTTCACAGTTATGGCTTTTTTGGCAATCCCACAAAGATTTTACTTTAGACATTTTCGGAGAGGAACATCAGTTATCTGATATAGTACATGAGGCTAAATCTACTGGTGCAGTCATGATTGGTGGAGGAATTTCTAAGCATCATACAATATGGTGGAATCAATTCAGAGACGGTTTAGATTATGCAGTCCAAGTTACTACTGCTCCTGAATGGGATGGGTCACTGAGCGGTGCGCGTGTTAGAGAAGCAGTTTCCTGGGGAAAAGTACGCTCTAAAGCAAGGAGAATTACAGTTGAAGGTGATGCTACAGTTCTATTGCCTTTAATCTTTGGTCCCTTATTATGAGAGCAATAGTACGTAAAGTATCCTCATCTTTTGAAAATGCATTAGCTAAATTTTTTGGTTCAGGTCCAACTAATTTGAGGGAAGCCTTAGTTCAACACGACGCATATGTTAGTAAGTTGATTGAGTTTGGAGTTTCGGTTAAAGAGATTCCCTCTCATCCAGATTACCCTGATTGTTGCTTTGTAGAAGATCATGCAATAGTTGCAGGAGACTCTGCATTGTTAACAAACGCAGGGCATGATAGCCGATTGGGTGAACGGAAGGAGATTGAAGATGTTCTTAACATAGATTTAAATCTTGAATACATGAGTCAAGGAGCTAGGATGGATGGAGGGGATGTTTTGAAATTTGGAGATACTTTCTTGGTAGGACATAGTAAGAGGACTAATCGTAAGGGGATTGAAGATTTAGAAAGATTTCTTAATTCCAGAAATTACGGATTACATGTGGTTGAAGTTCCTCCAGAATCTCTCCATTTGATTTCAGTTTGTACATCACCAGTTCCAGGGAAGTTATTGGCACCGAAAGGTTGGTTTAGTGAATCAGATTTCCCCTCGGAAGCTGAAATTATTTGGATTCCTAAAGAAGAAGCATATGCTGCAAATGTTCTTCCTTTTGGAGATAAAGTAATGATGGCTAAAGGTTATCAATCAACATTAAAAATACTACAGAATTTAAATTTGGATGTGCATGAAATGGAGATGTCACAGTTTAAAGAGGCAGATGGCTCATTGACTTGTTTATCAGTTTTATATGATTAACTTAACTTCTAATATAATCACGTTTAAGGTGTCATTATGTCCATAGAAAGCCCAACATCAATAGAGAAAGCTGAAGGAAAACTAGGAGTGTTAATGCCAGGCCTTGGAGCAGTTAGCACTACATTTATTGCTGGCACCTTAGCAGTTCGTTCAGGGTTATCTACACCTATAGGTTCTTTGACGCAGATGGGCTCAATTCGCTTGGGTAAAAGAAATGAAAAGCGAGAGGTACCAATCAAAAATTTCGTTCCGTTAAGTACCTTGGATGATTTAGTATTTGGAGGTTGGGATATTTTTGAGGATAATTGTTACGAAGCTGCAGTAAATGCAGGAGTTCTTGAGAAAGAATTGTTAGATAGCATAAAAGAAGAACTCGAAGGGATTAAGCCAATGAAAGCAGTTTTCGACAAGAATTTTGTCAAAAAATTAGATGGAGAATACGTAAAATCAGAAAGTACACATCGTGATAGAATTCAAGCCTTAAGAGCAGATATCCAAAATTTTAGAAAAGAGAATAATTTGGAACGTGTAGTGATGGTTTGGTGTGGAAGTACGGAAACTTATCAAGATCCTTCAGATAAAATTTATAATAATCTTTTTGAATTTGAAAAAGCATTAGATTCAAATGATAAATCCATAGCACCTTCAATATTGTATGCCTATGCAGCTATTAAGGAAGGTGTTCCATATGCAAATGGTGCACCTAATTTATCCGTAGATTTTCCAGCAATGTTTGAATTGTCTGCTAAGGAAGGAGTGCCTATTGCAGGTAAAGACTTTAAGACAGGTCAGACATTAATGAAAACGATTCTTGCACCGGGATTTAAGGCAAGAGAAATAGGTATTGATGGATGGTTCTCAACAAATATTTTAGGCAATAGAGATGGAGAAGTATTAGATGATCCTGAATCTTTCAAAACAAAAGAGGTATCTAAGTTAGGAGTTCTTGAGCAAATATTAGAGCCCGAAAAGAATCCTGAATTGTACGGAGATTTATATCACAAAGTTAGAATTAATTATTATCCACCGAGAGGTGATAACAAAGAAGGTTGGGATAACATAGACATCAAGGGATGGCTTGGATACCCTATGCAGATTAAGGTTGATTTTCTCTGCAGAGATTCAATTTTGGCAGCACCAATTGTTCTAGATTTAGCGTTATTCCTAGACTTTGCAAAAAGATCAGGCTTACATGGAATCCAAGAGTGGCTCTCGTTTTATTTTAAGTCACCAATGTGTAAACCTGATTTGTATCCAATACATGACTTGTTTTCTCAAAAAGTAAAGTTAGAAAATACGCTTAGACACTTGATGGGTGAAACAATCATTACTCACCTTGGCTTGGATTATTATTACGATGAGGATTAATGAAGTCAATAATAGTTACAAAACATGGAGATCCAGATTGTATGGAGCTTCAGGATTTTCCTACACCTTCACCAGGTGCAGGTGAGATTTGTATTAGAGTCTCTAAAGCAGGTATAAATTTTGCGGATATTCTTTCTCGTATGGGGCTCTATCCTGGAGCGCCTAAACCTCCATTTACGCCAGGTATGGAAGTCTCAGGGACAGTTCATGAAGTAGGTCCTGATGTTGATGATTTTAAAGTAGGAGATAGAGTAGTGGGTTCAGGCGGTAGTGGTGGCTATTCAACCCATACTATTTCGAAAGCAGCCACAGTTTTCAAAATTCCAGATGAAGTTACGTTTGAGATTGCAGCAGCGTTTCCAGCAGTATATTTTACATCATACTTGATGGTTATTCATCCTGGAGATTTGCAACCCGGAGAGTCTATTTTGATACATGGTGCAGCCGGAGGTGTTGGTCTTGCAGCAACCGAATTAGCGAAAATAGCTGGAGCTAAAAATATTTTTGGAACTTGTTCGCCAAGTAAACATGATTTCATTTCAGACAATGGCGTTCTTCCAATAGACAGAGATAATTTTTTGGCTGAAATAATGGATTGGACTGAAGGAAAAGGTGTAGACTTAGTGTTAGATCCAATCGGTGGAGAGCATCTAATGCAATCATACCGATGCTTAGGTTCAGGCGGCCGAGTCTGTTCATTTGGCATATCAGATATGGCTCCATCTAAGCGTAAAAGTCAATGGGCTAGATTTAAATCATGGATGACTTTTCCTAAATTTGATCCTCTGAAAATGATGGCAAGTAACAGAGGTGTATTTGGAATTCATTTGGGGCGTTGGAAAAATCTAACTCATTTAGAGAGAGCAAAAGATGATTTATTGGAATGGATTGAAGAAGGTAAAATTAATCCTCATGTTGACAGAGTGTTCCCAAAGGAGCAAGCTTCTGAAGCTCATCACTATATCCCTGTCTCTT
>JAERSJ010000037.1 GCA_016845825.1 Methanobacteriota archaeon | reverse complement strand
GAATAAGAAATACAAATTACGTTATCACTAGATGACAACCATGCCGGCAATCCATAATTATTCCAAGAACTAATGTCTCCCATATCCTCAAAGTTTGCTAAGGTTTCCATAATTCTTCCTCCAATTCCTGAACCTCCCATTCCAGAAATTAATAATTTATTTGGATATGAACGACTATTAACATTAACTTTCGCTTTGAGCATATCAAGAAAGCTTCTTATATCTTCATCAACACTTATTCCCATTGAAAGGTGATAACAAACTCTATTAAAGAGTAAATCACACATATTTTGCATCAGAAGCCTTTTATTACCCACTATTATAGGAAATATGTTCTTTACAGAGCCTAGAGGTAAAAAATGTCAAATAAAAGTATGTCAAAAATGGATATGCGAAGTGCAATTGTAGCATTTTCAGTTGTAGCTATGCTAGTAGTATCGTTTGGAGTCAGCAACGTAGATGCGGCAGCATCTCCAGTCAGTCTTACTTCAGATATATCTTCAGCAGATATTATGGAAGGTGACTTCGTTGTTGCAACATTAACAGTTACTAGCAGTGATAACACTTACAGAAAGATGGAAGTTAAACTTACTGCAAACTTCCCAGGTGGAACTTCTTGGAGTACCATATTTTTAGATGCTGATGGTAATCCTATAAGTAACGATCTTGTATCACTAGGCAAACAAGATTCTACTACAGTTCAATTAGCAATTTTCTGTGATGGTGTTTGCTCTGCAGGAGATACAAACACAGTTCAGGTTTATGGCCAAACAGATCCAAGATTTTACGCTTCGGGTGCAGATGGGGACAATTGTGGAAGTTCTGATTGTGAAACAGATACAACTCCAGCATCCTCATCATCTAATGTTACCAACACCATTTCTATTTCTCTAACAGCAAGAACAGGCGGGTCACACACATTAGCTTGTGATGCAGCTTCAGATTCAGGCAGTAATGAAATGTTTCATGGAACTACTTACCAGTGGGGATATGACCTAACAAATACGGGTTGGAATGACGATACTTACACATTTACAACTTTAGTAAATGATGGAGTGGTAGATGATTGGACAATCAGTGCAGGACTTAGCAATAAAGCTTTGACCGGACAGAGTGATACAAGCTCAACCGCAGTACACTCAGCTGAAGCAAGTATGTCCATTAAACCTTCAAATTTAGCCAGACCTGGAGTTTATAAAATTGGTTTACAAGCTACAGGTACTAACTCAGGTAATGTAGAAGGATGTGAGTTTAATGTTGTTATCTCTGAACCGGATTTGGAAGTTAAAGATACTGACATTTCCTTTAGTCATTCTAGTGCATGGATTAACTCCAGAGGCGATTCTCAGAGAGTTACAATTTATGCAACAGTAAGAAACAACGGTGGAGTTGTAGATTCAGAAGGTACGGAAGTTAAAGATATAGATGTTATTTTCCTTGTTGATGGTTCACAGTTAGGTTCAGTACAGACAATATCTTCATTAGGTTATGGAGAAGAAGTAACACTACAAGCATTTTGGAATCCAGGAAGGGCACATGACAGTGATGAAGTAGGTATTCCAATCAAGGTTTCCGTAGATCCTAGTGTCGATATTCAAGAAAGTGATGCAGATAATAACATAGCTACTGAACATTTCAAAGTAGTGAAGACTAAGGCAAGTAATCCTTCATTCTATATGAGTTTCCTGTCTTTAGTTGGTGCAGTCGGTGCAGCTGTTTTGATGTCAGCTTACTATAGAAATAAAGACTCAGAAGAATAATTCTAGTCTTATTGTAAATGAAAAAAGCCCTGACTGGTCCAGATATTGGTCAACTTGTTAAGGGTTGGCAGTCAATTATCGGATCTAGGGTAGACCAGTTTGGTAGGCCTGACTTAAACAAGATAGTAATCAAACTTCGTTCAAGAGAGAAAGGTACATTACGTTTATTGATAGATTTGTCGGGCTGGGCCTACCTAACAAAGGATTCAGTCAGTACAGAATCAAATCAGGGAGTTTTTGTTCAGAAAGTTCGAAAACTTATTAAAAAGTCAAGGATAGAATCTATAGAGCAAATAAACGGTGATAGAATATTATCTATTTCCTTTACCAGAAAAGAAGAAAATGTAACATTAATCTTTGAAATGTTTCACAAAGGAAATATTGTTTTGTGTTCAGACAATAAAATTCTATCTGTAATGAGAAAGCAGAAATTCCGTCATAGATCTTTAGAATCTGGTTTAGCATACCAATCGCCACCTAGTATAGATCCCTTTTCCGTTGAATATAATATTTTCAAAGATAAGCTATTAAATTCGCAAAGAGCCCTGGGAGCTGCATTGACAATTGATTGTAATGTTGGGGGAGATATTTCTACACTGATATGTAATAGTTTGAAGCTAGATAGGAATTCACAAGTGTCTGATGTTTCCACCCAACAAGTGTATGATGAGTTGAAAAAAATATTAGCTCAGACCATTGAGCCTACAATATTCCTTGATGACGAAGGTAATAATTTTACAGTTTCCCCGTTTGGTTTAGGAATGGAAGCAAGTGAAAGCTTTCAATCTCTTGATGAAGCTGTAGAAAAATACATCTCAAGTATTGTGGTAGTTAAGAAAGAGATCAAGAGCTCAGATGAAGTTCGTGTAGATCATCAGAATAAAGCTATTGAGAAGTACAATTTGAAGTCCGGAGAATTTAGAGAAAAAGGCAACATTATTTTCTCCAAATTAAATGAAATTCGAAGCATGATTGACTATGAAAATGATGAAGATGAAATAGTAATTAATATAGATAATACAAATATCTGGATAGATAAAACAAAGTCACTGGAAGCCAATGCTTCCTCATACTTTGATAAATCTAAAGAAATGGATAGGAAGGCTGAGCGGACAAAAGAAGTAATAGATTCTAAACCAGTTTCAAAGCCAAAGAAGAAAATAATCAAAAATAAAAATATTGAATGGTTTGAGCGTTTCAGGTGGTTTATTACTACTGAGGGAGAAATTGCTGTTGCAGGAAAAGATGCAAGAACAAATGAGCAAGTTGTTAAGAAATATCTAAAGGCAAATGACAGATACGCCCATGCAGATATTCATGGAGCGCCTAGTGTAGTAGTTAAGAATGTAAATGGCGTTCAACCTTCTGAGTCTTCTATGCTAGAGGCATGTAACTTCAGTTTATCCTATAGTAAAGCATGGGGTGCTCGTGTTTCAGGGGGGCATTCTTTCTGGGTTGATAATGATAAAGTTTCTAAGACGCCAAATACAGGAGAATTTCTTGCAAAGGGATCTTTTGTTATCCGCGGTAAGAGGAATTGGAATAGAAATCTTGAATTGAATGTTGCAATTGGTCTTACTACATATGATGGAAATCCAAAATTCATGGGTGGCCCAATAAGTTCAATTGAAAAACATTGTGAAAAATATGTAATATTTAGGCCAGGTTTTACTGAAAGAAAGATAGTTATCCGTAAGCTTTCAGAGGCATTTAGTGCAGAATCTACAGATATTGAAAAACTTTTGCCGAGCGGTGGTTTTGACTTAGTAAGTTCTAAAGGGATTGAATTAAAATTGTAAGACTGGTGCGGGGGGTGGGATTTGAACCCACGCACCACTAAGGACTAGGCCCTCAACCTAGCGCAATTGGCCTGGCTATGCGACCCCCGCATGAAATTAATCATAAAGGTGTATATTGATAACATTTACATTGATTAGTCTAGCTAATTGTATTGATTAAAGCCTACCTAATTAAGCTGCAGATTCAAGACTTGTCATGAAGTCTTTACAGTGGGAATCTAAAGATTTCAATGCTTGTTCAAGAGCTAGTTTAGCTTCCATTGCGCCAGTTGTTTCAAATTCTAAAATGAAATGAGTTTTGTTACGTGTAACAGTCATAGCATTTTTTGCATCCTCATCGTTCCACAAAGATTCTGCTTTCTTTATTGCCTCGTGGGCTGTCACAGGATCTTCAATAACATGGTTTTTTCCTTTCTTTTTAAAATGCTCTTTTCCTACAGTATCAATTACAGTTTTACTACCTTTTCCAGATGAAACCGTTAAAGTTGGAGCCTGGTAAAATCTAGGTGCTACAACAGTTTGCCATTTTGCGTGCTGCTTTGCAGTACCCATTTTTGCTTTTGCATAGACAAGAATTGCTTGACCTTCAGCAAGCTTTACAATCGGAACACTTGTTTCAGGTATAACCAGAGATGCATCACCATTTACAGGTTCCAAATCGCCTGAATATACAGTACAAGGACCTTGCTTGTGCAGAGAGTACATTATGTCAGGTTGTTTTGAATCATCCCCTATGCTGTCAGCAAATGCTTCTACAGTCTTTTCATCAGTAGGTATTGGTAACATACCTATACGGTGTGCTACAATTTCATTAAACATTGCACTTATTGACTCATACTCTTTCTCTTCACCAGTTTCTTCATCTACATAGGCACCTAATGAACCCATGTGGAAATCAACTTCATGAATAGCAAGGCAAGGTACCATAGAAACTAAAGACCTGCGAATGGAATTGACAAACGAGTAGTTAACGTCTTTAAATTCAACTTGGGTAAAGAATTTTTCATTCTTTCTTAACTTGACTTTCATTAAACTCTCCTACCTCTTCTTCCGCCTTTAGCTTTACCGCCATCGTGTGGGATAGGTGTAACATCATCAATACGTGAAATAGTCATACCAGCTCTAGCCAGCGTCCTAATTGCAGCTTGAGCTCCAGGTCCAGGAGTGCCTCCTCTCTTTCCTCCAGCTCCTCTTAGCTTTACGTGAACTTCTTTTATTCCTCTTTCTTGTAAAGCTTCTGCAACTTGTCCTGCAGCAAGCATAGCTGCATGAGGTCGAGATTCTTCTCTCTGAGACCTAACTACCATCCCTCCAGAGCATTTTGCAATAGTCTCAGCTCCAGTTGAATCAGTAGCAGTTATTATTATATTATTGTGTGATGCGAATATGTGCGCAACAGCCCATTTCTCCATTATTTAGCCTCCTCTTTTTCTTTGACATCTTCAGTTAATTCCTCTGCAGGTTTTTCAGCATCGGCCACTTCCTCTGCAGGTTTTTCAGCATCAGGCTCTTCATCTTCGTATGTTTCTTTAACGCCTGGTCTAACAGGATGTAAGTCACTGTTCAGTGCAGATGAAGGGGAATAGGTTATGTTTTTCTCTTGAGTTTTAGTTACTAGCATTCCAGGTACTCTGTTTACAGCTCCTTCTACTGAGATATGTCCATGTATTATGAGTTGACGGGATTGCTTTACTGTTGAAGCCAATCCTTGCAGGTAGACTTGAGTCTGTAATCTTCTATCTAAAATATTTTCAGGTGACATCCTCAAAACGTCTTCTAAGGCAGCACCCTGATCCAACATGCCAAGTCTACTTAGTTTGTTAAGAAGAAGAGCTTTTTCTTTTTGAGCCTGTTCATCGTTAGCTTTAGCAGTCAATTTCCTTGCCTGCCTACGCATTTCACGAACTTTTGTATCTGCTTTCCATATTTCTTTTTTAGATTTAAGACCATATTGGTGTGTTAGAGTTCTTTCTTGGTCAATACGAGTCTTCTGCCAAGGATGTGAAGGGGTATTGTAATGCTTACTAGGAAATTTTGGATCGCCCATTTATCTATGCACCTTTCCTCTTACTTACACCTAAGGCTAGTCCGCGGCGACCGTTTGAATAAGTTCTTTGACCACGTACTTTATGTCCAGACGCATGTCTAATACCTTTGTAAGATTTAATTTTTTTCATTCTGTTTATATCATCTTCGTGGAGCATTTTTAAGTCAATGCTTACGGGATGCATATCCTCACCAGTGTCGTAATCTTTTTGACGATTTAGAAGCCACTTTGGAACGAAGTCATTAACGTTTGCTATAGCTTTTTCAATATCTTCAATATTTTTGTCGGAGAGTTCTCCAGCCAATTTTTCACTATCTAGCTTTAACTTTTGGATAATAGCGTTACTAATTCTGGAACCAATACCTCGAATTGAGGTTAGAGCGTAACCTAGTCTTTGCTCTCCTGAAACGTCTGAGTTTGCTATGCGAATTATATATTTGAAATTTGGGTCTTCGGACACGTTTACCTCTTGGAATAAATTCTCAAGGCTGCGCCAGCCGGGCGGTCTATTTATATTCTTTTCCTCAGAAACCGGATTTTATCCCTGAGGTTAATTATTAATAAGGCTAAAAATAAGTATGCAATAATGAAGAAGATTTCTTTACTACTAATCATTTTGCTCTTTGCAGTTGCAGCCTCAGGAGGATATGGATATTACACATTTGTTTTGAACGAGGATGATGATGAAGACACAAATGAACCTGTAGTCTCAAGCGGTAATGCACCTATAGCAAAGATAACACCTTCTAATCCTAAGATTCAAATAAATGAGACTATTTCTTTTTCAGCATCAGGTTCATCTGACGAGGATGGTGATGACTTATCTTTCTTTTGGAATTTTGAAGGAGATTCCAAAGAATATGAAGGCAGGGATATAGATCGTAATTTCCCAGATAAAGGTGAATATCTTGTAACACTTACAGTTACAGATTCAACAGGTCTCTCGGATAATTCTCAAACTACAGTTTTGGTTGTAGAGAACTACCATGACGAGCAAAGTGGGAATGTTAATGGTAACGATAATACAGCAAATATTGAAATTCCTGTTGAGAAAGGTTTTCTAAATTTTGAAATAGATTACTCATTAGAATCTGCGAATTTCAATCCATTGGAAGAATCGCAAGTTACTCTTAGATTGACAGATGCTGATGGAGCAGTTGTTCAGGAGGAAAATGGAGTGTCCGAAAGTAGCGGCACTTGGTCCTATTCCACGGATGATTTGAGCTCAACTGGCGATTATATTTTTACTATTGAAAGTGAATCTGGAAGTATGGACTCCGATCTTGTAATCGATGTTACATACTAATTTTTTTCAAGCACAATGATATTTCTTGTCAAAGATTTATGAATGTACCACTCAAATTTGTAAATTTGTGTAAGATTTTTATGTTTTATTGTTCTATAATCTGATACTGCGACAACTAATCTTTGCTTCTTTTCCATACAGTTTTGAAAAACATCCAGCCCCCTTCTCATTAATTCCTTTATGTTTTCCCCACCACTTGTTGAAGCAATTCCATATGGTGGATCACAAACAATCGATCCAAATTTCAGATTGCTTATTTCTTTAAAATCGGAATTTATCAAATTTCCTTCGAAACCATAATGTTTGAGATTGCCTTTTGAGAATTCAATCATTTTTTCTTTCAAATCGATTCCAGTGACCTTTAGTCCCATATCAGCACCTTCAATTAGGATTCCTCCAGTTCCACAAAACGGATCAATTAGCGATTTGTTATCTGCACAATTTGACAAATTTATCATAGCTCTTGCAATTCTTGGGTGAATGCCTATTGGAGAAAAATAGGGTCTATGGCTTATGTGGTGTTTAAGACATCTCTTGTAAGCCGTATCTACTTCTGCATACTTTAATGAAATGAAGAATTCTCTGTTTTGATAGAATAAAACTGTTACTTGTGGGGTTTCTAGATTAGTCTTATTCTCATTGCAAATTTTTTCTCCGATTAATATTGCAGTTTTTTCACTTTCTAAA
>JAERSJ010000036.1 GCA_016845825.1 Methanobacteriota archaeon | reverse complement strand
CGTGGGCTCGCGCACCACAGTACCATTGAATACGCTGGCGGGCTTAACTTCCGTGTTCGGAATGGGAACGGGTGATCACCGCCGCTATGGCCGTCAGACAGCTCTTGATTTAGAGGCTGTATATATTACTTGACTTCAAGCCTGGTTAGTATCGTACCTTACGCCATCGGTCCACATTGTTTCATGCCAATATGTGTCATCGAAATTAGTGTTTGTTACTGTGGCTCCAGAGAACTTTGCAAATTTTAAGTCAGCTTCAGATAGTGTTGCATATACTAGGTCGGCATCTTGGAAGTCTGCATTCGTTAGGTCAGCATAGTTGAGGTCTGCATTCGTTAGGTCAGCATCTTGGAAGTCAGCATTCGTTAGGTCAGCATAGTTGAGGTTTGCACTTGTTAGGTCAGCATATTGGAGGTGTGCATTCGCTAGGTCAGCATAGTTGAGGTCTGCATTCGTTAGGTCAGCATCGTAGAGGTATGCATCTGTTAGGTCAGCACCGTAAAGGTCTGCATTCGTTAGGTCAGCCCTTCTTAGGTTTGCATCAATTAGGTCAGCACGGTAGAGGCTTGCATCTGTTAGGTCAGCATAGTTGAGGTCTGCATTCGTTAGGTCAGCATAGTTGAGGTATGCATTCGTTAGGTTAGCATAGTTGAGCTTTGCATCTGTTAGGTCAGCACCAAAGAGGTTTGCATTAGTTAGGTCAGAATACCTCAAAAAGATATTTTCCAAATCGGCATGGGCAAAGTCCGCATCTTCAAGTATTGTGTTCTGCATTGTTCCAAAATTTATCTCAGCAAAACTAAACGTAGTTCCAGTTAAATTTGAACCTATAAAATCGACGTTATTTAGTCTGGCATAGTCAAGCTTAGCATTAGACAAATTAACATAAGAGAAATCTGCGCCTTCTAGATTAATTCCAGTCAAATCCATTCCAGACAAGTTGGTATTATTGAAATCTGTACCGGCACAATTACTGTATGGGACTAGTCGGCAAGAGGTCATATTTTCCAGTTCATTAATTCGCTCTTGCATTTCTTCCATTTCGGAGGTCATTTCATCAATCTCTTCGGTCATATTATCCATTTCTTTCTGCATTCTGTATACAACTTCCCAAAGATTATCTACGTCAGCATACAGGTAATCGATGTCATCAGAAATTTCCCATAAAGTGTCATTCATACTGTAAATCATCCAAGACATATTGTCCATATGATCATAGATTGTGTAACCCATATTGTCCATATCTTCATAAATTTCATCAATATCTGTTGCAAAACGATCACTCATGTTTTCCATATCAAGATAAATTTCTTGTGAGTTATTGTTCATGATATCTAACATATAATCAATATCTGCCCACATAGAATCGGTCATATTTCTTGCATATTCTAAATCATCTCTTACTTCTTCAAAATCTGATGAAATAATGTCCCAAACAGCTTCATCCAGTGGTGGAAGGAATTGTTGAACATGAGCACATCTCCATTCCATTCCATCGTACGCAGCAATTTCATTTTCCCCACAACCTAAAGCTTCCAAGGTATCTTCAGAGTCATCGATTCCTTCGACTAGAGTTTCCAAGTTATCCAGTCTTGCAATTTCTGAATTTATCATAGTTGTAAGATTTTCTAAATCTTTCTCAAGACTTGTAAAATCAGTTTCACCAACAGGTTCTACAGTATTTTCTTCTGTGGTTAAATCGTTGTCAGATCCACCGAGACATCCACTGAAAACCAGTAGGAAAGCTAACGCAAATGATGCGTATTTGTTCATAGTTGCCAACAACAGTCCTTCAAAAAAGGCTATGTTTAGAAAAATTACTTAGCTTCAGCGGCTGCTTTTCTTGATTCCTTAATTTTATCTGCAGCTTCACGCCTTGCAATTCTTTCCATTCTTCTGGATTGTACTCTTTCAGTGATTAACTTCATGTACATTGCATCGTGTTCCATCAATGGAGAATCTGAAATAGTTAGCACATTGTAACCATTTTCTAAGATAACTTCAGCTAAATATTCAAATTTAATTTCTCCTTTTTTGATTGGTGAATAGTGCCTTTCGTTTCCTTCAATATCAAATTCAACACCAGAAAAATGAGTATAGAATTTTGTTAATCCTAATGAAGCTTGTAAATAATCAAATACACGTTTGAAACTTTCGCGATCATTCAACCATCGGTTTCCTCTTGCATGCAAGTGAGGCCAGTTGATACATGGTGCAGTTCCTTTGACACGGCGACACAATTCGGTTATTTCCCTAATGCTTCCAAATAAATCGTGTTTACCAGCTAATTCAAAGCAAATTTGTGAAGTGTATCCTTTTTCTAAGTAATGATTTCTCATTTGTTGGAAAATTGGGACTAGTCTGTCAATCGCATCCTTTGATGAGATTCCATTGTATGGTCCAATATGAGTTACAATTCTTCTTGCACCAATCATATTGCCGACTTCTCCCGCAAATTCTAGGAACTTAATTGATTTGTTACGCATGTATCCATTTCCAAGGAAATCCATGTAATATGGAGCATGTATTCCCATGTGGATATCAAGTGATTGAGCGATAGCTCCCAATTCTTCAAAGTCATCTAATTCGTCAACATATTTACCTCTGACTAATTGTATTTCCATACAATGTAATCCTAGTGCGTGTATGTCTTCAATTCCATCTCGAATATTTCTTCCTTTACAAGATAGTGGGATTCCCGCAGGTCCATAACGTAACATCGGTCACTGCGCATTGAGAGGTCCTATAATTACTATTGCTTACTTTTGGCCTTTTTTAACACATTTTTTTGTTTTTTTTCTATTTTTGTCTATTTTTTTAAGGGTCCCTCTTCTCGCACATTGTGAATCCCAAGGCAATAGAGTCTAAATGGCAAAAAAAATGGACCGAAGCCAAAGCCTATGAGTCTGAGCCAGGTGGAGATAAAGAGAAGTATTTTGTTAATTGTCCATATCCTTACATGAATGGGTATTTGCACTTAGGACATGCTTTTACTTATTTGAGAGCCGATATGGTTTCACGATATCAAAGAATGCAAAATAAGAATGTATTATTTCCTTTTGCTTTTCACTGTACAGGCACCCCAATTGTGGCTGCAGCTCAACGCGTAGAAGAAGGTGAAAAAACTCAAATCAAAGCACTGAAACAGATGGGTTTGAGTGATACATTAATCAAGAAATTTTCTAAACCGGAAGAATGGACTAAGCATTTTCCCGATAAAGCGATTACTGACCTTAAAAAATTTGGTGCCTCTATAGATTGGCGTAGAAGTTTCATTACAACCAGTTTGAATCCACCATACGATGCATTCATTCGTTGGCAATTCAATAAACTATTAGCTGGTGAATATCTAATCAAAGGAAGTTTTCCAGTTGTTTGGTGTCCTAAGAGAGGAACAGTAGTTGGAGATCATGACAGATTATCTGGTGAAGGAGAAACACCCCAAGAATATACATTATTGAAATTCAAAGGTGATGATGATTACTTAGTTGCTGCAACACTTCGTCCTGAAACTGTGTTTGGTCAAACAAATATATGGATAGATGGAGAAGGGACATATGCTAAAGCAAAAGTTGGTAATGAAACTTGGATTATGTCCGAAGAGATGCCATCTAAACTGGAGTTACAAGGGCATGAGGTGGAAGTTCTTGGTTCAGTAGAAGGCAGAGATATAATTGGTAAGAAGTACCAAGCTCCTGAAATTCATAAAGAATTGATGGTTTTACCTTCTAAATTCTGTGATGCTTCAATAGGTTCAGGAATTGTTACATCAGTTCCAAGTGATTCACCTGATGATTATCAAGGACTTATAGATCTTCAAAATTCTGAAAAAGAATGTAAATCATGGGGAATTGACTTTGCAGAAGTAAGTAAATTAGAACCAATTGCCATTTTAGATTCAGGAGAAATGGGAACCTTACCGGCTCCTGATTTGTGTAAGAAATTAGGAATCAAAGATCAAACCGATCGTAGCAAGCTCGAAAAGGCCAAACAAGAGTTGTACTTACACAGCTTCAACAATGGCGTAATGCTTGAGTCCTCAGGTTTCATTTCTGGAAAGCCAGTTGCTGAAGCTCGGGAAATGGTTAAAACAAAACTAGTTGAAAATAGTGAAGCAATTGTTTACTATGAATTAACTGGACCAGTCAAATCAAGGTGGATGGCTGATTGTAAAGTAAAAATTGTAGACAATCAATGGTTTTTGGCTTATGGTGATGAAAAGTGGACTGAAACTACAGAACTTGCTTTGAAATCAATGGAATTATATCCTTCGAAAGCTCGAAATCAATTCGAATATGTTCTTCAATGGTTGAATAATTGGGCTTGTGTCCGTGAAAAAGGTCTTGGAACTAGGTTACCTTGGGACGATAACTGGGTTATTGAATCATTGAGCGATTCTACAATTTACATGGCTTTCTACACCGTAGCCCATCATCTGAAAGATTTGGATGAAGACAAGCTAACAGATACTTTGTTCGAAGCCATATTTGGCAGTGGAAACACGAAAGAAGCATCAGAGGAGCTGGGAATTCCACAGGCAGATATCCTTGATTGGCGCAATGAATTCAATTATTGGTACCCATATGATTTGAGAGTTAGCGGTAAAGATTTGATACAAAATCACCTTTCGTTTAGTTTGTATAATCATACAGCCATGTTTGAGAAAGAAATGTGGCCGAAAGGTTTTGCAGTTAATGGATGGGTTTTAGTTGATGGTGAAAAAATGTCTAAATCTAAAGGTAATTTTTTCACATTAAAAGAATTAGTTACAAATTACAGTGCAGATGTAGTCAGGTTTACGCTTTGTAATGCAGGGGAAGGATTGGATGATCCTAATTGGGAATTATCTTTTGCTGAAACTGCAGGAAAAAAGCTAGAGAATTGGTTGAACTTTGTAAAAGAAAATAGAGGCAAAGGACGTAGAGATTCACATCCTGTTGATGATTGGTTTAGGGCAATAATGTCTGACACAGCTTACAAAGCTACCAAAGCTTCAGATCGCTTAAAATTCAGAACATCTACGCGATTATTGTTTTTCGAGTTACCGCAGTATTACAAATGGTACTTGCAGAGAGTGGGAGAGCCAAATGCAGAAATTTTACACGAGTATCTTTCGATGATTACTAGAGGAATAGCTCCAGTAGTTCCTCACATTGCAGAAGAAGCATGGTCTCTACTTGATGAGGAAGGCTTTGTCATAAATCAACAATTTCCTAAAGGCAAGGAATCAGATATCGGCTTCCTAATAGGTGAGGATTTGATTAAACAAACTTTAGAAGATACTAAAGCTATTTTGAATATTGCAAAAATTGAGAAACCTAGTGAAATTGTACTTATTACTTCTCCAAAATGGAAGTGGGAAGCAGTTCAAGCTGCAGGAGATTTAGCAGACGGAAGAGGTCAAGTTAAATTAAATCAATTAATTGGAAGTTTTATGCCGCAGATACCTAATGATTCAAAGAAAGTTGGCGCTGAATTTTTGAAAAAATGGGTTCTGAAAGACATTCCTTCACTTGGTCCAGAATGGCAAGAAAGGTACAAAGTTCTAATTGATGAAAAGGCAATTTTGGAGTCTTCAATTGACTTCTTTAGCAAAATATTTGAATGCCCAGTTTCAGTAATTAACGCTGAAAATGCAGTTTCTCGTCTAGAACCGAAATCTAAGCAAAGTGCACCTCTAAGACCCGCAATTTTCGTTTCATAGTTAGTCTTTTGTCGACGATAAATGGCCTTATTTTTGCTTTAACAATCCTTTATAAATGCGGTTCTTGTCCGGCGGACCCCGCGTTAGAGAATATCTAACGGGAGTAACAAAAATGACTGAACAGCGAAACTCGCGTATAGCTTTGTTAGCCGTAGTAATGCTTCTTTCTGGAGCTTTCTTAGGGCTATTAGTATCTGATAATGCATCTGCAGCAAGATACGATCTCAATGGTTTTGTTTCTGACAACAATTCCAATGTTTCAATAACAATTTTGGACAGGGATTCCGGATACAAGAAAACAACATCAACTCTTGAAGATGGATATTATTCCTTCACGAATGTAGAATCTGGAGACTATGATATAATGTACATGAAAGAAGGATATCTTTCAATTAGAAACAATTTGTCAGTTTCAGCAGATGGTCCTTTGGATACAGTATCTATGGTTGCAGCACCAGCTGGAGCTACTACAGTTTCTGGAACAGTAACAGGTAATGGAATTGCAGTTTCTGGAGCTACAGTAACACTTTTTTCCACCACAGTTTTTGAAGATTCATGGTGGGGATATGATGACGCAGGTTATTCCTGGTCTACAACTTCCGACGAAACTGGAAATTATGAATTTACTAACATGCCAGGAACTACTTTTGATGCACGTGTAGATTCAGATGATCACTATACACACAATGCAGCATCTGTAGATTTTTCAGGACCTCATGAGTTTGCATTGAGTGCAGTTACACAAGATAACGACCAAAGTATCAATGTTAAAGACAGTTCAGACAACATAATTAATGATGCAACAGTTTTCATGTATGAAGAGTCAAACTCATCATGGACAGAGGCAACTAAATTTGGTGGAGCAACTTACATTTTGAGTCCAGATACTGGAAACTCAGTCTATGTTTATGCTTACCATGAAGATCACAAGCCTACTGTAACTAAACTATCAGATGTAAGTGGTACGAACTCATTTGAAATGGTTCTAGGAGAAAATAACTTAGGAAATGATGATGTTATCTACGTTCCAAGTTTACCAACTCTTGGCAGTCAATCAAATTTACCAATGCTTCATGATAGAATTATACACCTAAATATGGGACCAACAGCCAAGATATCTGGTAACAGTGATGATTATGTTGTTACAGAAGGCGGAGCAATTAATTTCTCAGCTTCAGGTTCTATCTCTGTTGTAGGTATCTCATCATATGACTGGGGTGCAGACAATACAGACGTATCCTATAATTCTACTTTTACAGGAACTTCGAATGTAGTTTCTTTAACAGTTACAGATAATTTTGGAGCAACAGATACTGTTACAGTTAGCGTAACCGCAGACGCAGATAATCCAGTTGCTTCATTTACATCATTGGTTAAAGAAAATGTTGAAGATCCGGGTTCAGCAGTTAACGCAACAAATGTTATTGAAGATTTCAGTACAGTTGTTTTCAATGCGTCTGAGTCCAGCGATGTAACCTCTTCAGTTTCATCATATTCATGGGATTTTGGAGATGGTAACACAGATACTGGTAAAGTAGTAAGTCACTCATTCGAAACACCAGGTGATTTTAATGTTGTATTAACAGTAGCAGACGGTGCAGGAAATACGGCATCTACTTCATCATCAGTGAAAGTTCATGACATTACTCCACCAAGTGTAAATTTCAATTGGTCATATGTCAACAGTGATGGAGACACAGTCAACTTCGCTGCAATTGAAGGCGTACCTGTAAACTTCAACGCAGGATTATCTGGTGATAATTCAGGAGCTTCTTTGAGCTATGAATGGGATTTCTCAGATGGTACTAACATGCAAGGAAAAGAAGTCACTCACACCTTTGAAAATGTTTCATCAACAGGTTATGAAGTAATTTTAGTAGTAACAGATTCATCAAATAATACTAATCAGAAGATGCTTGTAGTAGCAGTTGAAGAAATGGACAGACCTGATCTCTACATTTCACAATTGTCTTTCAGTGATGATACTCCTGACGAAGGAGATACAATTGAATTAAATGCAGTTCTAAAATTAGCTAAGATGAATGTAACTGGAGAGGTTCAAGTTGGTTTCTTCCTCGACGATTTAGAAACTCAAATCGGTTCAGTTTTGGTTGATGGTTCTAATTTAACAAAAGGAATTGAAGGCGGAATGAATGTTTCTGTATCTTGGAAAGCAGTTGCAGGAACTCACACAATATTTGTAGTTGCAGATTCAACTGATATGGTGAATGAAGGAAGCGACGATGGTGAGAAAAACCAATTAGCCAAAGACATTTCAGTTACATCTAAGGAGACTTCAAATGATACTTCGATTATCTTATTGGTATTAGTAGTAGTAATTTCAATCGGCGCTGTCGGATATATCTACAAAGATTCCTTATTCGGGAACTAAGATAGCTAGGTAGCCATGGAGGCTGACTTAGTCATTGGGTTAGCCTTAGCTGGTATTACTTTAGGAATTGTAGAAGGAGTCAAACCAGGCCCACTGCTTACAACTGTAATCAAAGAAACTTTAACGAACGGTTTTAAGGGTGGAATTAGAGCCGCTTCAG
Source organism: Methanobacteriota archaeon (assembly GCA_016845825.1). Classification (GTDB taxonomy): domain Archaea; phylum Thermoplasmatota; class Poseidoniia; order MGIII; family CG-Epi1; genus CG-Epi1. Next base: position 36,283 of record JAERSJ010000036.1, on the reverse strand, counting down.
CTCCATTTTTTACAGATGGTCCCCTAATATTATTCAGTATTTTCATGGCAGGTTACATAGCAGATCAACCACTGCTATTCTGCGGAATTGCAGTTCTTGGTGCTATTTTTTTAACTAGAATGGGAATGGAATGTTTTAATCCTGAAATTCCAGATATTGATGCAACAGATGTAGATTTAACTCAATCATTAAAAAAGGGAATTTTGACAAATTTATTGAATCCAAATGCATACATTTTTTGGTTTTTAATCGGTGGTCCTTTGATGGCTACAGCTGCTGATTCTGAACCCATAGCACCTTTTGCATATGCGATTTCTTTTTTGGTCAGTATTGTATTAGTAAAAATCACAATAGCTTATTTTTTCAGCAAGGCACAAGTTAACCTTTCATCTGATAGATATTTACTAACTTTAAAAATCTGTGGATTTGCAATGTTTATTTTTGCAGGAAGTTTTCTTTTCAAAGCTTATGATCTATGGCAAAATGGCCTCTAAATAATAAATACAACAAGTTATAGTATACTAATGAAATTTCTAGGCAATTTGTTTCTTGGATTATGCTTTCTGATATACGCTCTTTATTGTTATCAAAATGGAGGATCTCATCACAAAGGAAGAGGATGGGTTACTAAGGAAGAAGCTCCTAAAACTCACATTTTTAATATGATTTTGATTATTCTAATTGGGCTAAGTCAAATAATCTTTTTTGCTTATGCGAATCTAAAGGATTTCTAATGTCCGCGTTTTGCCATCTTAGTTTCAAGGCTTGATTCTTCTAATCCTGGCATTGATTCTCCAAGATTTTTTGAAACATCTCCAACTAATTTAGCATCATTGAAATGAGCTGTAGCTTCTACAACTGCTTTGGCCATTGTAATTGGATCTTCTGACTTGAAAATTCCTGAGCCAACGAATACCCCATCCATTCCAAACTGCATCATCAATGCAGCATCTGCAGGAGTAGCGATTCCTCCAGCTGTAAATGTAACAACTGGCAATCTTCCTAATCTCTTAATATCTTCTAAGATTTCAACTATTTCAGATTCAATTGTAGCTTTATCTTTTCCAAATGGGTTAAAGTCTGTTGATTCTCCCAAATTTCCTTCAGCTTCGTTATCTAATACAAAGAATTTTTCGGCTATTTTGGCAGCTATAACTCCAAGATTTTCAGATTTCTTTACAACTTCAATTTCAGCTTGCAATAATCTTGCATGTCTCATTGCAGCAACTACATTACCGGTTCCAGCTTCTCCTTTAGTTCTTATCATAGCTGCACCTTCCCAAATCCTTCTGACAGCTTCACCTAGAGAAGTAGCACCACATACGAATGGTACTGTGAAATCGTCTTTTACAACATGATAGTATGGATCTGCAGGAGTCAATACTTCAGACTCATCAATCATATCTACACCTAAAGCCTCCAAAACCCGGGCCTCAGCAGTGTGCCCAATTCTACATTTGGCCATGATAGGAATACTTGTACATTCAATAATTTCATTAATCATTGTTGGGTTTGACATTCTAGCTACTCCACCATCTGCTCTAATATCAGAAGGTACTCTTTCAAGGGCCATTACTGCAACAGCTCCTGCTTTTTCAGCAATATCAGCTTGTTCTGCATTAACGACATCCATAATCACGCCGCCTTTCTGCATTCTAGCAAAGCCTCTCTTTACAAGTTCTTTACCGTGTTTTAGCGATTCTATATCAAGTTCCATTGACATTTTTCTTTCCTTTCCTGATTATTTGGATAGTAACCCAACTTATCAGAGCTAAAGCCACCAGCGTGGCAAATATAAGATTGGTTGTAGTGACTAAATTAAAATCTATTAATTTAAAAAATAAATTTGGTTTCTAAATGTTCTGTTGCAGCTTCACTTAAATCATTATACAACTCTTCATCTTCAACACCTGAATAGGTAACATTTCCCTTTTTGTCCCTATTAATTTTCATTATTTCATATTCAGTTGTAATCACGTCATCGGCATATGACATAATTGCATATTCATCACCTTCAACTTCAAGTGCTCCGTGAATCACCATTTTAACATCATTACCTTCTGCATCTTCAAAGACTTCGTATTCTTCTTTTTTACTATCTTTATCCTTAGAACCGAATAAGGATGCACCCCAGCCTTTCACTACAGTTTCCTCTTCAGTTATTTCTCTTCCCATTCCTTTAGACCATTCAGATATAATTTCTTCTTTAGTGAATCCACATTTTGCTTCAGCTTTTTTCCAGTTGTTCATTATCCATGGAGGTGTTTCGAATTTTTCTGCGAAAGCTTGTAAGAAAATACTCAGATCATTAGGATTCTGAGTTCCAATTTTTAATTCCATGTAAGAATTCCCTGGTTTTCCAAAGAATCCTTTGTATTTTACGGAAGTAATTCTAGCCTTAAATCCGGCAAAACGGAATGAAACGCTCCAATCCATTTCGTCGAAACCGCTATCTCTTAATCGTAATTTAGGAGTATCATCCACCCCTCTACATGCTTCCCAGAATTTATCTCCGAAATCTGTAAACCACATAACACCAAATGTCCCACTATTCTTTGGTTCATATTTTCCAGATTTCATAGCACCGACTTTAGCGAAAGGTGTTTTGCTTCTAGGCTGAGCAATAAGAGTTACTGAATGCACTAGTTGACACCAATAGGCGTGCATAAAATATCACCGCTAGCTATTAATACGGCGTTACCGGCGTGAAATTAGGCCTCTTGGCTATTGACAGTACTCAATTCACGAACATGACCTTTCAACTCCCTTTGGAGATTTAAGAGATATTAGAACTTTGTCTGCCCTTGGTTAAGAGGATAATAAAGAGATGATTAAAAATGAATATTGATCCAACAAGTAGTAAGTATGTTATCCGAGCTTCAATAAGAGCAAACGGAGTAGTAAACAAGTCAGATGTCGTAGGCGCAGTCTTCGGTCAAACTGAAGGGTTATTAGGGGACGAGCTAGACCTAAGAGATCTTCAAAAGAGCGGAAGAATGGGTCGTGTTGAAGTCGACATTAAGAGCGATAAAGGCAAATCCAAAGGTGAAATAGAAATTTCATCAAGTATGGACCAAGTAGAAACTTCGGTTTTTGCTGCAGCTTTAGAAACCGTAGAGAGGGTCGGTCCTTGTAAGGCAACTGTAAAAGTTACAGCCTTAGAAGATAGCAGAACCTCAAAACGTGAAGTTATCATTGAGCGTGCTAGAGCACTATTGATTGATTTACTTTCAGATTCAAGGACTGCAGGTTCAACAATTACAGATACTGTAAGAAAAGCTCTTCAAACTGAAGAAGTAGTTAGATTCAAAGGTAAATTGCCTGCAGGACCTAACGTAGAGACAAGTGATGCAATTATTATCGTCGAAGGTAGAGGCGATGTTTTGAATTTATTAAAGCACGGAATCAAAAATGCAGTTGCAGTTGAAGGAACAAATATTCCTAAGGAAGTTGTTGCATTAACTAAAGAAAAAACAGTCACAGCCTTCGTTGATGGAGACCGTGGCGGTGAAATGATTATCCAAGAATTATTGCAAGTAGCAGAAGTTGATTTCATAGCAAGAGCACCTAGCAATACAGAGGTAGAACACATTACTCACAAGCAAATAATGAAGTGTTTGAGAGATAAAACTTCAGCAGAGTTGTTCATGGAACAAAACAAATGGGCACGCCCAGGAAGTGGTGGATCTAGTAAGAAGACTCGTCGGTCAGGTTCAAAAAAAGGAAAATCTAATGACAAACCTAAGAAAGAAGCTGAGCCTGTAGAGGCTGCAGAACCTGTGGAAGCAAGTCCAATTTTCTTAGAACAGTTAGATGCTCTTCAAGGTTCAAAAAATGCACGTTTTCTAGCTACAGAAGAGCTAGCAGATGAAGTTTCTATAAGTGGTCTTCAAGATCAATTAGAAAGCTCTGGCGGTACTTACAAGAAAAACGGAGTTAACACTTTAGTTATGGACGGTATCATAACTCAGAGATTAATCGAATTAGTTCCTAAAGCAGGAATTAAGGTAATAGTTGCTGAAAAGAAAGGACCTCTTCCAAGAGACCCAGTAGGCATCACTATGTTTACCAGAGAAGATTTAGCATAATCAGGTAACTCAAGCCAAATGGTTATATCCCACTATATTAGTGGACAATAGCATGGCAGATGAAATGATAGACGAAGAAGGTTTACGACGCTCCGCAAGAAGCCAAATTATTGTAGATACTATTGAACGCAGTTTAGAAAAAATGATGTTCGTAGAATCTAACCTTGGTAAAGAGATGGAACCTCAGGATCTTTTTCAAGTAAAAAGGGAAGCTGTGGCATCCGTTGCTGAATTAAAATACGCAATTTCAATCTTAACTGGGAAATTAGAGATTTAATGGCATCACGGCTCGTGCTCGCCCTGGACGAAACAGATCCAGCCCGAGCTCTAGATATTGCAAAAGAAGTATCTCCTTTTGTATCAAAAATTAAGATAAATTATCCTCTTGTACTATCTGCAGGTCTAGATATTGTAACTGAAATATCCAAATTTAGTAAAGTGATTTGCGATTTCAAAGTAGCAGATATTCCAAATACAAATCGCTTGATTACTGAAGCTGTATTTTCAGCAGGGGCAACAGGAATTATTGCTCATGCTTTCCCTGGACCTGAGTCATTGAAAGCAATTAGAGCTGTAGACCCAAGTAAAGAAATGTATGTTGTGATTACAATGTCACACCCTAAAGGTGGAGATTTTTTCAAAATAGAAGAATTTTGTTCGTTGGCATTAGAAGTTGGAGCAACAGGAGTTGTGGCTCCTGCAACTAGGCCAGAAGATGTTGCCAAAGTTAAGAATTTGATTGGAGATTTAGAAATTATATCTCCTGGAGTAGGGGCGCAAGGCGGAGATCCTAAAGAAACAATAAAGGCTGGAGCAGATTTTATTATTGTTGGAAGGGGAATTTATCAGGCAGATAATCCTGCATTAGCAGCAGAAAAATATATGTCTGATATGAACATAGATGATTAAGTTACGGAATTTTTTCAAATCATTTGGCCCTAAGAATGTTCTTAGAAGTTTAGATTTAGATATTGATTCTGGTGAAATTGTTGTAATCAAAGGAAAGAATGGCAGTGGTAAAACTACATTGCTGAAAGCATTATCTACTTTAGAAAAACCTGATGATTACGACCTAGCAGAGATAGATGAGTTTGATTTAGTTTCAAATTCAGAAGAAATAAGATCAAGAGTGGGTTTTCTATCACATAATCCTCCATTCTATCCAGAATTATCTGGCCTTGAAAATTTAGATTTTTGGCTTGATTTAAATCCTGCAGAATATGACTTAGATTATGCTAGTGAAATGCTTGCCAAGGTGGGTCTGATTATGTTCAAAGACGATATGGCTGGCAATTATTCTAGAGGGATGATACAAAGGCTAGGTTTTGCGATTGCAATCGCTCATTCACCTACTACACTTTTACTTGATGAACCTTTCACTGGCTTAGATGATGAAGGCAGTGAGATTATCGAACAACATTTACTCCGATTGAAAGAGGACGGTTGTAGTATTCTGCTATCCTCACACGATGATATATCATTCGCGGACCGAACACTTGAGCTAGATCAAGGAGCGTTGAAATGAACCCAATTTTAGTCCTACTCAAAAAAGAATTGAAGGTCGAATTTCGGACTTTACAAGGAATTGTTCCAGCAGCGCTGATGTCATTTATGATTCTAATGTCACTAAAATTTTCTATTATGGATTCAGTAGTAATTGAGAAATCGGGAATTTTATGGGTCTCAGTTCTTTTGACTGGTTTAGGACTAATCACTCACACTGCTACTAGGGAAATTGAAAGAAGGACCATTGAAACATTAAAATTAGCTCCAATAACGAGATATCAGTTATTCCTCGGAAGGGCATTTGGTTCTATGATCTTGCTCTGGATTTTGAGCACAATTATTTTCATACTTTTTTTGGTCCTATTTGAAAACGTTTTTGGGGATGAATGGATGTTAGCCTACGTAGTTGTTCTAGTAGGCTGCATAGGAATTGCAGCAGTTGGTAATCTTGCAGCAAGTTCCATGACTCCAATGTATGGAGGCTGGATGCTGACCTCCTTATTTGCAATACCAATTTTACTTTTTACAGTAATTGAGGCAGGAATCAAATGTACAGACTCACTCATTACAGACTCATCAGATTTTCAAATAGCTTTGACCTTACTTTTCCTTTACAATATGGTTTTTGTAACAGGTGGAGCTTGGTTAAGCGAGATTTCAGAATAAATCCACACCTTCTTCTCTCAATAATTTTATCTTCTTTTCAATGCCACCTGGTCCACTATAACCACCAATATCTCCATTAGAACATATTACTCTGTGGCAAGGTGTTGTAATTGGATTTGGATTTGCTCCACAAGCATTTGCAACGGCTCTTGCAGCTTTAGGTTTGCCTATATTTTTAGCAATTTGACTGTAGGTGGCAATTTCTCCACGAGGTATTTTGTCTATTTCATCCCAGACTTTCTTTTGAAAAGCAGTCCCACTCATTTCAATTTAAGAGAAGCTGAATTAATGCAGTATCTTAATCCAGTTGGTTGTGGTCCATCATCGAACAAGTGTCCTAAATGAGAATCACAATTTGAGCAAATTACCTCTATGCGCCTCATTCCAAATGACACATCCTCTTTTTCGCTGATTATTTCTTCGGTTGCAGGTTTGTAAAAGCTCGGCCAGCCAGTTCCAGAATCAAATTTGTGTTCAGAATCAAATAATATTTCATCGCAGCAAACACAATGATATTTTCCGCTGTCTTTGCAATCCCAATATTCATTATCAAATGGAGGTTCTGTAGCGCTACACCTACAAACTTGGTATTGTTCCGGCGTTAACTTTTCTTTCCATTCTTCTTCGCTCATATTATTCCAGCAGATTTTCCGCCTTTTTCAAAGGCATTCAGTGCATGATCTAAATCTTCTTTTTCTAATCCTGCACTCATCATAACTCTAATTCTTGCTTTATCAGGAGCAACCATTGGAAAAACAATAGGCAAAGCAAACACATCCATTTCCAATAAATTTGTACTCAATTCTTTTGCTTTGTGAGATTCTCCACACATTACAGGAATAATTGGAGTTTCAGACACTCCTGTGTCGAATCCCATAGATTGAACTTCTTTTCTGAAATATTCCGTATTTGACCACAATTTTTCAACATGCTCAGGTTCACTTTCCAAGACTTCAATTGAAGCTTTACAAGCTGCAATAGTAGCAGGAGGGGCTGAACCAGAGAGCAACATTGTTCTTGATTTATTGAAAGCGTAGTCTACCATGTGCTTTTCACCAGCAACAAGGCCACCTACAACTCCGAATGCTTTGGAGAAAGAACCTGATTCCATATCAACTTCATTTTCAACACCAAAGTGAGCTCCAATCCCTCTTCCGCCAGCTAAAACTCCTTCTCCATGGCAATCGTCAATGTACGTCATAGCGCCATATTCTCTAGCCAATTTTGTTATTTCATCTAGTGGTGCGATATCTCCATCCATAGAGAACACACCGTCGCTAATAACCAAAGTTTTCTCGCTCTTCTTTGTAGCTTCTTTCAATCGGTCTTCTAATTCACCCATATCATTGTGGGCATAAATTGTACGATTTTCCTTCTTGACACCAGATAATCTTACTCCATCAATTATTGAACCATGATTCAGTTGATCAGAAATGATAGAATCATTTTTACCAGCTAACTGAGGAATGAGCCCTGAATTTACAGCAAACCCAGTTTGGTAATACAATGCAGCTTCTCTGTTCTTGAATCTAGCAATCGTATCTTCGAGTTCATTGTGAATGTCCATGTTCCCAGCAATAGGCCTAACACTTCCACTTCCAGCTCCGTGTGATTTAACAGCATCAATTGCAGCCTGTTTCACTTTAGGATGATTACTCATACTGAGGTAATTATTTGCACAGAGCATTATTCTCTCTTTATCGTCGATAATTGCCCTACCCGTTGATGGTCCGCCAATCACAGGTGGTTTCCAATCAAATCCTTTTTTGACTAAGTCATCATATTCTTTTTTCATCCAGTTTGTTGGGCTACTCATTTAATCTCCTTAAGTTTGTTATCATTTCTTCAGTCATTTTTGTTATATCAAATTTTGGTTCCCATCCCCAATCATTTCTGGCATCCTCATCATTGATTGAGATTGGCCACGTATCGGCTATATCTTGCCTGTAATCCGGATGGTATGAACAATCAAAATCTAAGTGATATTTAATTTCATTTTCCAATTCTTCAGCAGAAAAGCTCATACTTGATAAATTATAATTTGAATGGTAATTCAAAGACTCTAGAGGTGCATCCATTAGTTCGAGTGTGGCTCTGATAGCATCATCCATAAACATCATAGGCAATCGAGTATTCCTATTCACAAAGCATTCATATTTTCCACTTTCAACAGCATCAAAATACATTTCGACAGCATAATCCGTTGTTCCTCCACTTGGCTTGTGCTTCCAACTGATCAATCCAGGATATCTAATTCCTCTTACATCTATTCCATGTTCTTTGAAATATGTATCACATAATTCTTCGCCTTTGACTTTAGTTATTCCATAAACTGTTTTTGGGTTTAATTCAACATTTTGAGGCGTCATTTCTTTAGGTACATCAGGTCCGAAAACTGCAATAGAGCTAGGACAGAATAGTTTCTGGTTATATTTTTTGGCGGTTTTAAGGACATTTTCTAAACCATTATAATTGACATCATGACATAATTCAGGATTCTTCTCACCTGCTGCAGATAGTATTGCAGCTAAATGGTAGACAATTTCAATTTTATTTTCATTATTAATTCTCTCATAAGTTTCAATATTTCGAATATCACATTTTTCAAACTTACAGTGATAGTTCTCAGGTTCTTTTAGATCAGAAGCAATGATTTTGTCATTCCCGTATTTTTCTTGTAACGCAAGGACTAATTCAGTTCCAATTTGTCCTAGAGCTCCGGTTACAAGAATCATAATTATACAACAGATGTATTGCTTTATATTGATTCCCAAAGAGTCATTAAATGCGTTTTTCATGACAATTTATGAATGATGATTCTCCAATCATAATTGTTAACTTGAAAGCCTACGAGGAAGGCTATGGTGCGGACGGATATGATCTGTGTAAAATAATGGAAGAAATAGCCCTTGAACACAACGTCAATTTGGCTGCAGCAGTATCTGCAATCGACTTAGTAGATTTTAGTGATAATCTGGACATTCCTATATTCGCACAGCATGTAGATGGAGTAACTTATGGTTCTCATACAGGAGCTATATTGCCTGAGGCAGTTCGATATTCTGGTGCAGTAGGAACCTTAGTTAATCATGCAGAATGCCAGATGACTTGGGAGGAAATTGAAAAAACCATTAACCGTTGTAAAGAACTTGGGTTGTCCACAGTACTATGTACGGCAGATATTGAAGCTTCAGAAAAAGGTGCTAAGTTAAATCCAGATATGATTGCAGTAGAACCTCCAGAATTAATTGGCGGAGATATTTCAGTCTCAACAGCTAAGCCTGAAATAATTTCGAATACAGTTGAAGTTGTAAAGAAGATTAATACAGAGATTTCAGTGCTTTGTGGGGCAGGTGTCAAAAATCAAGAGGACATATCAAAAGCAATATCTTTAGGCTCAGAAGGAATTCTTCTTGCGTCAGGTGTTGTCAAATCTCCAGAGCCAAGAAAGGTTTTACTCGATTTAATCAAAGGATTATAATCAATTTTATATACCGGCCGGAGTAGACAACCTCAGGTTGCCTACTACTTGTAATTTTTACAACAGTCAGGCCAGCCTATCCTTAATAACGGAGAAAAGAAAATGTCGATAGGAATTGAACCTTTAGGAGAGATGGTTCTCATAGAGCTTGAACAGGCTGCAGAAAAGACTGCAAGTGGATTAATGTTGCCTGAAGCTGCAAGAGAAAAAATGAATGTTGGAACAGTAGTGGCAGCAGGACCAGAGTCAGAAAATGTCAAAGCTGGAGATAAAATAGTGTACAAGAAGTACGCCGGAACAGAATTAAGCTGGGGAGACGTAGATTATCTTTTGATAAAATCTGAAGATCTCCAAGCTAAGGTTAAGTGAGGTTAAATATGGCTAAACAAATGATATACGGGGAAGAAGCAAGAAAGAAGTTGTTGGAAGGAATAAGTGCAGCAGCTGATGCAATTAAGGTAACTTTAGGACCTAAAGCAAGAACAGTCGTATTAGACAAATCTTTCGGAAGTCCAACCATCATTAACGATGGAGTTACAATTGCAAAAGACATTGAATTACCAGATGCCTATGAAAAGATGGGAGCTCAATTGGTCAAGGAAGTTGCAAGTAAAGCACAAGATAATGCTGGAGATGGTACATCTACAGCTGCAGTTTTAGCTCAAGCACTTTCATCATATGGATTAAGAAATGTTTCAGCAGGAATGTCTCCTGTTAATCTAAAAAGTGGTTTCGATAAAGCTATCGAAGCTGTAGTTGCAGATTTGAAGAAAGCATCTAAGCCAGTAGAGTCTGGTGAAGTTATCAAGCAGGTGGCATCAATTTCAGCAAATAATGATTCAGAAATCGGTACTTTGATTGCAGATGCAGTCGAAAAAGTAGGACATGATGGAATTATAACTGTAGAAGAAGCAAAATCAATGGAAACTAGTTTGAAAGTTGTAGAAGGTATGGAATTCGATAAAGGATACGTTTCACCTTACATGATTACAGATCGTGAAAAGAGAGAAGCAGTTTTAGAAAATCCTAAAATTTTATTCACAGACCATACAGTTTCAGCAGCTCAGGATTTAATTCCTGCATTGGAAGTAGCAGTTAAACAAAGCAAATCACCACTCTTGATTGTTTCAAAGGATTTAGAAGGGGAGGCACTAGCTACACTTGTACTAAATGTAGCTTCAAAAGTTGTTAAAGCTTGTGCAGTTAAAGCTCCAGGTTTTGGAGATGAGCAAGGTGAACAATTAGAAGATTTAGCAATACTAACTGGTGGAACTGTTCTTGTTAAAGATCAGGGAGCTGAGTTAAAAGAAATTACAGAAGCTCACCTAGGAACTGCAGAGAAAGTAATTATTGGAAAGAACAAAACAACAATAATTTCAGGCGCAGGTTCAAAGAAAGCAATTGATGATAGAGTAGGAATCCTACGTAGTCAAGCAAATGTTGCGTCTAGCAAATGGGATAAAGAAAAGCTAGACAAACGCATTGGCCGTCTAAGTGGCGGTGTTGCAGTATTAGAAATCGGTGCAGCAACTGAAACTGAAATGAAAGAAAAGAAAGCTCGTGTTGACGACGCACTTAATGCTACAAGAGCAGCAATGGCTGAAGGTGTAGTTGCAGGCGGAGGTGTCGCACTTCTAAGAGCTTCACAATCACTAGATAAAATGGCAAGTAAATTGTCAGACGAAGAAGCTGTAGGAGTTCGAATTGTCCGTGATGCTTTAGCTATTCCAGCAAGACAAATTGCTGAAAATGCTGGAGAAGATGGATCTGTTGTCGTATCTAAAATTAGAGAAGAAAAAGGTAATTTTGGATTCAATGCCAGAACGAATACTTACGAAGATTTAATGAAAGCTGGAGTTGTAGATCCTGTTAAAGTTACAAGAAATGCAATCCAGGCAGCCGGTTCAATTGCCGGTTTAGTCCTAACCACAGAAACCTTAGTCTCAGATATACCAGATGAGAATGGAGGTGCTATGCCAGCCATGCCTGATATGGGCGGAATGGGCGGCATGGGTGGAATGGGCGGTATGATGTAAGGATTTTATCCTTTAATCTCTTTCAATCTTTCGAAAACCGCTTTTGCGTGGCCACGAGCCTTGACTTTTGTCCAGGCTTCGGCTACCAAACCATTTGGATCAATTAGGTAAGTAGTTCGAACTACTCCCATGTAGGTTTTACCATACATTGACTTTTCTTGCCATACTCCGTAGTCGGCAAGCATTTGTTTTTCAGTGTCAGCTAGTAATTCCATACCTAGTCCATGTTTGTCTATGAACTTACAGTGCTTTGCAGCAGTATCAGGGCTTATTCCTACTATAACTGCATCCTCACTTGTAAAATTATCTAATTCTTCCGTAAATTCTTGAGCCTCTACAGTACATCCAGGAGTGTCATCTCGAGGATAAAAATAAGCAACTAACCACTTGCCATTGTAATCATCTAAAGTTTTGTTTTCTTCATCTTGATTTGGTAATTCAAATTGTGGAGCTTTTTTTCCAACTTCTAATATAGTCATACATTTCAGTAGACTACGATAGATATACGTTACAGTGGGATGTTTCCGTGCTTTCTTTTAGGTCTATTTTCTCTTTTGTTACCATATCTTTCTAATCCTAAAATCAACTCTTTTCTAGTTTCTCTTGGGAATATTACTCTGTCAATATATCCCATTTCAGCAGCAACATACGGAGAGGCAAATTTTTCTTTGTAATTATCACTTAGTTCTTTGTGAGCCTTAACAGGATCGTCAGCTTCTCCAATATCCTTTCTAAATATAATATTTACAGCACCATCGGCTCCCATAACTGCAATTTCAGCAGTAGGCCATGCTAGATTCAAATCTGCACGTATGTGTTTGGAAGCCATTACATCATATGCTCCGCCATATGCTTTTCTTGTTATTACAGTTAGTTTAGGAACTGATGCTTCTGAGAAGGCATACAGTAGTTTAGCGCCATGTCTAATAATTCCTCCGTGTTCTTGTTCAGTTCCTGGAAGGAATCCAGGCACATCGACAAAAGTAACTAAAGGAATGTTAAAAGCATCACAGAATCTAACAAATCTTGCGGCTTTTGATGAGGCATCAATATCTAAACATCCAGCTAAAACAGAAGGCTGATTAGCTACAACACCAATGGGGTGTCCGCGCAATCTTCCAAAACCAGTGATTATATTTTTAGCCCAGTGAGGCTGTACTTCGAAAAGGTCCTCGTCGCAAATTAAGTTAATCAAACTTAACATATCATAAGGCACAGTTGAATTGTCTGGGATAATCTCATCTAATTCAGAGATTCCATCGGATTCTTCTTTTGTGTAAGGAAGAATAGGCAAGCTTTCCATATTATTTTGAGGTACATAACTGATTAGTTCTCTTAGAGATTCGAACATATCCTCTTCAGATTCGCAAGCTAAATGCGCAACACCGGAAACTGAGTTATGAGTTATTGCACCTCCAAGATCTTCGAAAGTTACTTCTTCATGAGTTACAGTTTTGATAACATCAGGTCCTGTGATAAACATGTGACTCGTGTCTTTTACCATTAGTGTAAAATCGGTCATTGCAGGACTGTAAACAGCTCCACCAGCACATGGTCCCAAGATTAGTGAAAACTGTGGAATAACTCCTGATGAAGAAACGTTTCTATAGAATATTTCGGCGTATCCCCCAAGACTTACCACACCCTCTTGGATTCTAGCACCTCCAGAGTCATTAAGTCCAATCATTGGACAACCTGTTTTCGCGGCTAAGTCCATTACTTTGCATATTTTTTGGGCATGAGCTTCTCCTAATGCGCCCCCGAATACTGTAAAATCTTGTGCAAAAAGATAGACTGTTCTTCCATTAATTGTACCGTGGCCAGTTACGACTCCGTCTCCATCGGGCCTCTTTTTCTCTAATCCAAAATTATTGCTACGATGCTTTACCATAGCATCCAATTCTACAAATGAATCTGCATCTAATAATGCGTTAATTCTTTCTCTTGCGGTCATCTTTCCAGCTTTATGCTGTTTATCAATTCTAACTTGGTCTCCCTCTGAAACTTTCTTGAGTTTTTTCTCAAGTTCTTTGATTTTATCAGATGTACCCATTAGTCTCCTATCAGCCCTATTCTATAACTTTGTGCCTCCCCAAAATACTTAACATACACCCTCGATAAGCTAATGTGGCAAAAGGCGTCAAAGGTACACGTGATTTTTATCCCGAGGAGATGAGACTTCGGAATTGGTTATTCGATAATTTCACATATGCTTCACTTTTACATGGTTTTGAAGAGTATGATGCGCCGGTTTTAGAAAATGAAGATCTTTACACTAGAAAACAAGGTGAAGACATAGTAAAGCAGTTGTATAATTTCAAAGATAAGGGAGATAGAAAGGTTAGCTTACGTCCTGAAATGACTCCTTCATTAGCCAGAATGGTAATGTCTCGTGCAGGTGTTCTTCCTATGCCTATCAAATGGTTCTCTATTCCTCAATGCTGGCGTTACGAAAGAATGCAAAAAGGAAGAGGCCGTGAGCATTTCCAGTGGAATGTAGATATTTGGGGGACTAGTGAAATTTCAGCAGATGCAGAGTTATTTTCTGTCATTACAACATTCCTCGAAGGCGTTGGGTTAACTGAAGAAGATGTAGTTATTCGAGTTAGCAGTAGAAAAGTTTTGGAGGAGGTTTTAGGTTCTTTGGGCATAGAGGGAGATGCGTTTGCTCAAACATGTATTATTGTTGACAAAATGGATAAACTGTCTCCAGATGTAATTAATGAACAGCTAACAGAATTAGGTCATAGTTCAGAGGTTATTTCAAAAATCCAATCGACTTTAGGACTAAAACATATTAATTCATTAAAGAAAGTTCTAAAGCCTGATAGTGAGGCGCTAAAAGAATTGACAACATTATTCGAGGCGATTGAGTCTTATGGAATTTCAGACTGGGTTGAATTTGATGGTTCTATTGTTAGAGGTCTTGCATATTACACAGGTTCCGTTTTCGAAGTTAATGATCGAAAGGGGAAGTTTAGGGCAATTTGTGGTGGAGGAAGATATGACAAGCTTTTGTCTACATTAGGTGGGAAAGATTTACCAGCCACAGGATTTGGATTTGGGGATATGGTAATTATGGAACTTTTAAAGGATAAAAATTTACTTCCGCAATTACTAAGTGGAGTTGAAGATGTGGTCATTGCTTTAGATCCAGAACTAAAAAATGTGGCTGTAAAAGTAGCTTCAGTTCTCAGAGATTCAGATAGATTAGTAGATTTAGTTTTAGAGGATAAGAAGATGAAATGGGCGTTTAAGCATGCAGAACGTATTGGTGCCAATAGAATAATTATTGTTGCTCCAGAAGAATGGAAACGTCAAAAAATTAAGGTTAAAGACTTACAGAGCGGTGAAGAGTTCGAAACTACCCTAGAGGAAATCTAGACTTCACATTCTCTCAACGGTTTATCATTTCTAGTTCTAACAATTATGGGGAATTCAAAACATAATTGTCCCTTATTATTTCTCTCTTGTCTACGCTGATATTCCAGTTCAACAACGAACCAATCTTCTTCTTTGAGGTCAGTTTTCTCTAACTTGTATCCTTTTTCTAATAATTCAGAAGTGACAAGGTCCATGTTTTCTTCACCTAGTCTTCCACCTCCTGCCCATCCACAGTCTACAAGGACGGGTTCGTCGAAAAAGGGGCTGTTTTCATACTGCGCCAGTCTAAATCTTGCAAAACGAACTTCATGCTTTCCAGAACCATTTGATACTTTTGTAACAATACAATCGGTTGTCTCTATGAACTTAAATTTATACGAACCTTTTCGTTTTGGTTTACCATTCATCGTATAGGTAATCTGATCATCAGCTTTTCTGAGAATAAATCCTTCCCAATCGTTTTCTTTTGCTTGATTAGCTAGTTTCTCAGTAAAAGTTTCAATTTTTCTCTCACCAAAATGATTAGTCAATTCCAATCTTTCAAGGAAAGTTCGGTCGGTAACATCTTCTCCATACCAAAAAATGACATCAAAAACATTGTAAGTGAATGTATATCCTTCTGTAATCAATGAATTATATTTATTTTTTGCCTTAGCCTCAGTAGTAGTCTCAGTAGTTACAGCCTTCAGAACTTTTGGATCTTCTTTTCCATCTTTATCGAATGCAATTAATTCTCCTATGATTAACGATTCTTCTGGTAATTTTTCTAAAGCATTCCTTATTTCATTAACAACACTTAGGATTTCTGTAATTGGCTTAATTCTTCTTGTATAACCTATTTTTTCAGTTCCAGTATTGTGTAAAAGTATACAAGAGCCATCAAATTTTCTTTCAGCTAGCCAGTCTCCATCGTAAGGATCATCATCTTTTTTCAGTTTACTAATTGGTTTACAGGGTGCAAAGGATTGAGTTAATGTTGAGCTGACAACAATTTCTTCACCTAAAATCGCATCTTCACGGTTTTCTACATACCCTTCTTCTTTTTTCTTCTTGATTTTTCTTTCGTATTCAAGAATAGCTTGTTCGTTATCTGTAGTTTCGTTACTTCTACCTTTGTTTTTACCGTGAACAGTCTCTTCAGTAATTTGTTTCTTTCCGTCTTCTTCCTCTTTTGATGTCCACCATTCTGTAATAATTACATTATCTTTGACTTCAATAATCATATGTTTTAGCCTCCCAGTCAAGTGTAATTGGTACAATGTAGTTTTCATGCTAAAGTCTCTATAATTTAGTACTATAAAAAATGGGGCGAAGCCCGGGAATCGAACCCGGGACGAGGGAACCACAATCCCCCAGTTTAACCAAACTAGCCTAGCTTCGCCACTATTTCATGACTGGCAAGGCATTACATAAAATTACTTGAGAATTAGATAATATCCTTAGGCCTATATTCACCCCAGACCTTACGAAGTGAATTACAAATCTCACCTAGACTAACTTTAGCATTCACAGCTTCTATTATGTGGGGAAGTAAATTTTCATCAGTAGTAGCGTATTGAGATATCTTATCAATATATTCTTCTACATTTCCTCTCTTTTCTTTTAAAATTAATAATTTTCCGATTTTTTCTTTAATTAATTCTTCATCTATCTTCGTAACTTCACTCTTACCCTCTTCATCATCTTTGTATTTGTTTACACCCACAATAATCCGTTCATTTTCCTCAATTTCTCTTTGGTATTTGTAAGCCGAATCCATGATTTGGGACTGAACCCATCCCTCTTCTATACATTGTAGCATACCTCCATTCGTGTCAATTCTTTCTATAATTTCCATAGTGTTTGCAACTAGTTCTTCAGTCATACTTTCAATAGTATAAGATCCAGCAAGGGGATCAATGGTAAATGGAATTCCAGATTCTTCTGCAATAATTTGTTGAGTTCTAAGGGCTACTTTAGCAGCCTTTTCAGAGGGCAATCCTAAAGCTTCATCCATTGAATTAGTATGAAGGCTCTGAGTACCTCCCAAGACTGCAGATAAGGCCTGAATAGCAGTTCTAACTACATTATTGTGTGGTTGTTGTGCAGTTAGTGTTGAGCCTCCAGTCTGAGTATGGAATCTTAGCATCATTGATTTTTCATTTTTAGCATTAAATTCTTTTTTCATTATTCTAGCCCAAATTTGTCTTGCAGCTCTAAACTTTGCAATTTCATGAAGGAAATCATTGTGTCCGTTAAAGAAGAAAGCCATTCTTGGTGCAAAGTCATCGACATCCAAGCCTTTTTCGACGGCAGCTCTTGCATATGTTACTCCATTTGCTATGGTAAATGCTAATTCTTGTTCAGTACTACATCCAGCTTCTCTTATGTGATAACCAGAAACAGATATGGTATTCCATTTAGGTATGTTTTTACTGCAATACTCGAACACATCTGTAGTCAATCTCATAGATTGCTCAGGTGGAAAAATGTACGTTCCTCTAGCAATATACTCTTTCAAAATATCATTTTGTATAGTTCCTCTAAGTTGAGATTCTTTCACTCCTTGAGATTGTCCGGTAGCAACGTACATTGCTAACAACATTGATGCTGGAGCATTGATTGTCATACTAGTCGAAACGGTATCAAGTGGAACTCCATCAAACAATTGTTTCATATCTTCAATAGTGTCAATTGCGACCCCCACTTTTCCCACTTCACCTTGTGACATAGGATCATCACTATCATATCCAATTTGTGTAGGTAGATCAAATGCTACTGACAATCCCGTTTGACCTTCATCTAGCAAATATCTGAAGCGTTTATTTGTTTCTTCAGCAGTACCAAAACCAGCGTATTGCCTCATGGTCCACATTTTACCTCGGTATCCAGTAGGATGTATTCCTCGAGTATATGGGAAAGAACCGGGAAATTCAGATTCTTTATTTTTCACGTCATCTGGAAAATTTAGCCTTTCTCTACTATCTAACAAGGTTTCTTTTCTTTCAGGGTACTTCTCGAGAGTTGGCTTAAGCGTCTCGTCTTCCCATTGTTTTTTGTTCATTTCTGTTGCATGCTCTTTGATTTTTCTTCTATTATTTTTTTCTTTTGCCTTTCTAATTCAAGAATTGCTTTTTTTGCTGGCGATAGCCTAATCTCTTTACCTTCATTTTTTAGGAATTCGCTAGCAGACTCAATCTTCTTTTGTCTTTCTTCTTCCTCATCTAATTTTTTAATAGTTTCAGATACAGCTGATGGCCAGAATCGTTCTAATATGTCTAGTTCAGTTTTGTAGGTTTCAATTGAGCTAGTATATTTTTCTCCGTCAAACCACATACTTTCACAACTCCTGCATCCGTCAAGTATTAAAATATTACTAGTTTTTTCTTTCACACTAGCTGCGATTTTTTTACTTATGTGTCCTGCTGCATTGACAACTTCTGCAGTAATCATAGCTACGCCGATTAAATGAATAATAGGATGTTCAGCCTCAAGAAAAAAATGCCTAAATGGGCCAAACAGCCGTTCAAATTGAGCAACTTGGTTTGGATCATACGATAGCTCAATTTCATACATTTTATTATTACACATTGGGCAAATTAGTTTTTTTTCCTTACCTTTGGCTATAAAATCTAGCATTATTTCTTTTGTTTTACGTTTTCCCTTTATTTTCTCAAGCATTCCTTGCGTGCCCTCAGCAATTAGATCAACACTAACTTTGAAGCCATCACATTCATTACAAACTAACAATCCTTCTACTTTCTCCAATTGTTCTTTACACCCTCTTGGGCATAAGTGTACGTTATCATTTACTCCTCCAGCTTTCCATCTTCTATATTCTTCTGAATCCTGTGAAAAGTGTTTGTCCTTATCACTCATTTCTTGGTCTCTCGAAGCGTTTAATATATTTTAGCATTTTGGCATGTAATTCATCAGATTTTTGTTTAGCTTCTCCAGGTTTAATTGTAATTGGATCTAACCAAAAACAGTAAACATTTGTTCTAATCTTATTTCTGTAAAAATCTATCATACTTCCTAAGACATCTTTGTCATTTCCATTACTAGACCAATCCACACTTGGATTATCAAAGCAAAATACCAGAGGCTGTATCGGCATTCCGCTGTTTTCAGCAGCTTTGAAAACACCCATTTTGAAAGGATAGAGTTCTCCAAACGGAGAAGTTGTCCCCTCAGGGAATATCCAAAGGGGTTTGTTCACAGCATCCCATTTATTCAACTGGTCAATTACAGTACTTCTAGACTTTTTCTTTTCCCTTTTTACCCATAAAACTCCCAGTTTTTGGCCTATAGGTCCAAATAGCAGATAATCCTTAATTTCTCTTTTCGCTACAGCACCGCCTGCCTTCAAAGCTAGGACTAATATTGGATCTAAGTAACTAGTATGATTTGGAACTAGAAAGCCAGGTTGAGGTTTTCCATGTACATAAATTTTTGTGTTGTAACGCTTCATTAGCCTTCGGCACCAATTTGTAACATTTTCGCGATATTTTTCTTGTGAATAAAAGGGAATTTCTAATCTGAGCCTGATTAAAATGTAAATGAAATACAGAATTTCGATAATCCACACAGTAGTCCTATGGATTACTTGTTAAAAAGAAAACCTTTTACTCTAAATTAATGGAGCTTCGAAGTCGTCTATGGTTTCTTCAAGGTCTTCGTCTGCAGCCAATTCACCCCTTATTCTCAAGATTTCTCTTGATAATAACCAGTAAATTAAAGCTAGAGATCTTCTTCCTTTATTATTTCCAGGAATTACAATATCTACGTTTGTAGTTAGATTGTTAGAATCACACATTGCAATTACAGGAATTTTAATGTTTGTAGCTTCTCTGAAAGCTTGTGCATCTGCAGCAGGATCAGTTAGAACAATAACTTTTGGTTCAATAAAGAATCGCATTTCAGGATTTGTTAATCTACCTGGAGTAAAACGTCCGGCAATACATTCGAATCCACAGCTTTCTGCAAACTTGGTTGCAGGTTTCCATCCATATTGTCTAGCTGAAACTACTAGTACATCTTTAGGGTCAAAATCTTTTAGAAATTGAGCAGCTTCTACTACTTTTTCAGAGGTCATATTGACGTTGAGTATCCTCAATCCATCGTCCCTAACTTTGTAGACATAAGGCTCCATATCCTTACTCTTCTGTTTGGTTCCAATGTGGACTCCACAAGTGAGGAAAGTATCCTCATCGATGAGCAGTTCTTTTGCTTCGACTTCGGTCATAGGAATTTCTCGCTGATTCGGACCAGTTCATTAAGCTTTGCAATCCTTTCTCCACCCATAATTCCCGTTTTTATTGCGTGAGATTCAAAGGCAACTCCTAGGTGAGCAATGGAGGTATCTGTAGTTTCACCACTACGATGTGAGATAACTGTAGCCATTTCGGCATCTTTTGCCATTTCCACAGCTTTGATGGTGTCTGTTAATGTTCCTATTTGGTTTGGTTTAATCAAAATTGAGTTAGTTGATTTCTTTTCTATACCTTCTTTTAGTCTTTCAGAATTAGTAACGTACAGGTCATCTCCAATAATTAGAGAGTCCGTTTGATCAGTTAGAGATGCCCATGATTCAAAGTCGTTTTGGTCGAGTGGATCTTCTACCGAGTGTAAATCATATTCTTCAATTAATCCCAACATGAAATCAACCTGTTCTTCAGGTGTAAGTGTCTGTTCCTTATACACATATTTTCCATTCTTATAAAATTCACTAGCTGCTACGTCTAAACCAGTTCTTACTTCAACTCCAGTTTCTTTCTGAACGTTATCAACAGCTTTTGTAACAAGTTCTAATGCTTCTACATTTTCTAATGGTGCAACCCAAGCACCTTCGTCACCTTTACCTAGCGCAATATTAGGAAATTTTTCTTTTAAAATTTTAGCTACCTCTTTATGAACTGCAGCATTAGTTTCAATTGCAGTATTAACATCATTATCAAAAGAAGTAACTAGATATTCTTGAATATCAGTACCACCTATCGCATGAGCACCTCCGCCAAGTACGTTTGACATTGGAGCTGGAATTGAATATGATTTGGTTTTACTAACATGCTCGAATAGTGGAATATTTTTTGAGTCGGCTGCGGCTTTTGCACATGCTAAAGATAATGCTACAGCAATGTTTCCGCCTACATTTTGTAGATTTTTAGTTCCATCTATATCTTTGATTGTCTTATCAAAAGTTTCTTGATCGCTAGAAGTAATTCCAATTAAGGATGGAATGACGTTTTCTTTTGCATTACTTATGCCTAAATCAACATTATTTTTAGGCCAAGCTTGAGCCTCAAAGGTTCCAGTCGAAGCTCCAGCTGGGGCTGCAGCTCTACCAAATCCTTCATTAGTTACAATGTCAGCTTCTACAGTAGGATTTCCTCGAGAATCTATGATTTTTCTAAGATTAATGTCTTTGATAATCACTTCTTTTCTCGATCAACAATATCAATAGGGATAGCATCTGTGTCGTATTCCATTTGTGCAATGATGACCGGATCGATGATTTCTTCAGGTACTTTAATGTCTACAGGAGCTCCCATTGAAATCTGCAATGCTCTTGCTCCTATAACTCTAGCTTTTTCAAATCTTGAATGTTCTCTCATTTTTGACCTTCCTAGTTACTAAGAAATTAGATTATTCGCTAGTGGTCCAACTATAAAAGACTTACTAAGTCAATTAATGTAAAAGAACTAAACTACCAAGCAGATTATTTTTTTTCAGAAGCTTTTTAAATACGCGTTACAATGAGTTTAGTTACCTTGTACCGATAGTTAAAGGTGTAATAGGTCGAAAAAAAGGTGAAAAAATGGAACAAAAAATAAACAAATTGGGTGCTTTTGTAGCTACTTTAGCTTTGATTGCATCTGTTTTAGTAATGCCTAATGTAAGTGCCGGAGACGGAGATTTATCTGTAACATTAGTAGGAGATAAAGGTCTAACTTCATACGGCGCAATGCACGGGCATGCAAGCTTCACAGGAAGCGTAACAAGTACTTCAGCTGACGCAGACGATAATGTAACAATAACAACATCATTTTCTGAAGCTGGTTGGACAGATGATCAAGCATCAATAGGTTCCTGGGATGGTTCCACATGTACTGTTGAAGGTACCGGAAGTCACGATTTCGGAACTCTTGATGGAACTTTAGATTTTTGTATTCAGGTTATGATTGAAGGAGATGTAAGCAACGGAGATTCTGCAGAAATGGTAGTATCTGTAAGCTCATCAAGCTCAACAGCATTGGACACCAATGCACAAGTAATTGTTTCAGACTGGACATTTAGTACAGCAGATACAGATGCAAAAACATTCGCAGAATCTGACGCAGTCGGTGAAGACTGTGCTACTGCAATTAATTGTCACACATACACAATTACAATCCATAATAATAAGCTAGATGAAGACGGCACTCCCGTTGCATTAAGCGATTCTGTTAAAATTAGTTACAATTCAGCTACACCTGGCTGGAGAATAGACAGTGATGATTCTGCTTGGGATGAAATGGAAATGGAAGCAACTATTGGATACATAGATGCAGATTCCAGCTATGATTTCGAAATTGAAGTATCTCTATCTGGAAGTTATGCTTTAGCTTCATCTTACGTAGGTAACTCTGTTTTAGCTTTCCAAGTTTCAGATGATAAAATTATTGATTTCGTAGAGTTTGAAGCCGTTGTAGAAGATAATTTTGCTGTAAGTGCTCAAGGTTCAGGTAATCAAGATGTAGACAATGGATGTTCAAATCAAGACTTCAAGGTCGATTGGGATGTTAGTGTAAAGAATTTCGGTAATTTGCCAGACGATTTCACAGTTTCATTTGATACCTCTGATGCAGTTGCCGCAGCCTGGAGTGTTACTGGTGCCGATGACATGACAATTAGTAATATTTTACCTAAAGCAGAAGATGGAGTTTATGATTTCAACATAGAGATGGAAATTCCAAGTGGGTTAGCTGCAGGAACCAACCATGGTTTCACTATGACCGTTACCTCCGTTGGAGATTCATCACAAACTCAGACACAAGAGTTCAGTGCAACCGTAGTACAATGTTATGGAATTGAAATGACTGTTGATAAAACAACAGACAGTGCAGATCCTAGTGCTTCTTCTGATTTTACAGTTACAGTTACTAATCTTGGTAACGGCGAAGATACAGTTTCATACATGACAATGGGAGCTCAAGCATGGGCACCAAGTCTTTCTGAAATGAGCTCAACTATAGCTTCAGGAGAAACTGGTCAAGTCGTTTTCACATTAACAGTACCTGCAGATTCAAGTGCAGCAGCTAAGAGTGGTATGGCTATGGTCCACGCTTATTCTGAGATATGTGGAGACGATACCTCTGACTGTGATTATGAAGATCATATATCAGTCGAACTTTCTTCAAACCAAGTCTTCGACATTGGTGCAGGATATTATTACAATGCATCAATGGCAAGTGCTTCAGTTCAAGAAGGAATGGCTTTACAGTTGAAATTTAACGTCACAAATAATGGTAACGGAAACGATAATGTTGGTGTTGCATTAGCAAACGCACCATCTTGGGTATCTCTATCTCAGAATACTGTTTTGGTAGGTCCAGGACAAGTTTCGACAGTTACAATTGATGTAATGGCTCCAGCCTCAGGAGGCCTAGGTTCCAATACATTCCAAATTATTGCAACTTCATCAGATGGCACAACGACTTCAACTACTGGAGATTTCACAGTAACAGTTGTTGAGCAATCAACAGATAGCTCAGGTCCAACAACTGAAGAAGTAGACGATGATGAAGGTGGATTACCAGGCTTTGGATTCCTTCCAGCAATTGCAGCTATTGGTGCAGTACTATTGCTACGCCGCAGGCTTTAAGGAGAAATTGAATGTTCGGTAGTCGGCAATTTCTGCCATTTTTCGCAATTTCTTTACTATTAGCCTCAGCTTTGGTCTTCATTCCAGCGAGTGCAGCTTCGTCGTTAAGCATAACAGTCGATGCAGATCACAATGAGTATTCGTTTGCTTCCGTTAATGGAACAGCTTCTTTTGTTGTTACTATTACTAATGATGGTGATGATGATTTTACAAATGTGGCAATAGATTCTTCATTTGATGAAGAAACTTGGTTAAAAGATAATGTAACATTTACCTATTCAGGCAATAATGCTACAGGTGGAATGGACTTAGGTGGGTTAGCTTCAGGAGCGCTTGCTCAGGTTACAGTAGAGGCATTAGTGGGATATGGTGCAAAGATAGATATGTCTAAATTTGTTTACATGAATCTTGAAGTGTCTGCAGATGGATTAGATTTTGATGTTGCAGACACAGTTATTGTAGTTTCAAATTGGAAAGCTTATCAGTCTGAGTTTCCAGGTTCACCTGCCGTTAATACCTACGACATTGGCGATAGCTTTGATTACCAAATTATGGTAGAAAATATTGCAGTAGATAGATTACCTGGTGGCAGTACACAAGCGTCAGATATCATGGATTCAATTACTGTACAATTTGGAGGATTAGGTGGATGGACAATATCTAGCGAGGATCCGGCTTGGGATTCATTCCAAGGAGGAGTTCTCAATGGTCTTCAAGCAGGTCAAATTTATACCTGGAATATCACTGTTGAATTAAGCAGTAAAGTTAAGGCAGGAAGTGCAGATTTAGATTTTCAAGCTTTTAGTGTCGATCCTAGCGATCCTTTTGGTTTTCCATATTATCAACCATTCGGTATGATTAGTATTCCAGTTTCAGCTTCTGAAATGTTCGGAATTAAACTAGATGGGGCCGGCAGTAGAGATGTAGATCTTAGTGCAGGTGCATCAGTAGCCGATTGGACTGTTAGAGTCAATAATCTTGGAAATACAGATGATGATTTCACAATTACTTGGGATGACCAAGGTGTTCCATCAGATTGGAGTCTTAATGTAGATACTTCAGGCCCTATGGTTACAGATTCTATTAGTTGGAATGGTTTTTACCAATTCGGAGTTGTTTTAAGTGTACCAAGTGATGCATTGGCAGGTTCGACTGCATCATTTTCCATGAGTGCTTCGAGTAACGGAGATAGTGCACAGACAGCTACACAAGATTTTACAGCAACAGTAAATCAACATTACGGGGTTTCTTTATCAGTTGATTCAGAATCCAAAGAGAACAAGCCAGAACAAGCAGTAGATTTCATTTTCAATATAACTAATACAGGTAACGGTCAAGATACCTATAGTATATATGTAGAAGGTCCAGCAGTTTGGAATCCAGTATTGAGTCAGGATAATATAACCGTCGAAGCCGTTAGTGGTTCTCAATTCACTTTGTCAGTTACAATTCCCTCAGATAGAGATGCAGGAGCAAGTAGCGGAGATATGGTAGTAACAGTCACTTCATCAGATGGTGAATCAATAGCAAATTCCACAGTTTCAGCAACTACTTCTCAGGTATATGACATAGGATTAGGGTATGTTAGTGGGTCAGATGGAACTGTTTCTGTCACTCAAGAAACTCAAATTCTTATGAAGTTGAATGTCACAAATAATGGTAATGGAATAGATACGCTGTCTTTAGCTATGACTAATGCACCAAGTTGGGCTTCTTTAGGGGCTGAAACTATGCAAATTGGCAGAGGACAAACACAAGCCATAACAATAACACTTTCACCTGATGCAGCAGCATTGTCCGGAAGAGATTATACTTTCCAAGTAGTTGTTACTTCATCTGACGGTAGTGAATATACTAGTCCAGATTTTTCAGCAAATATTGAAGTTAAAGAGACAACCGGCGGAGGAGAAGTTGAAGTAGAAGACATTGAGTCTGAAGACGATAGTTCTACACCCGGTTTTGGATTAATGGCTTCACTTTTAGCACTAACTACATTGGTAGTTTTACGTAGAAGAGCTTAAAGCAGCAATCTGAGCATTAGTCGCAATGCAAGATAAATTAGGCGAGTGGTTTGCGGAAGATTTTGGTAAAGGTGACTTTACATCTAAAGCAGTAGTCGACAATAAATTGTGTGAAGCTAAGGTAACAGGAGGTCCCGGAGTACTCTCAGGGTTGGAATTATGTGGAATGCTTTTAAAGCAACATAATATTGAATTTATTACTGATTATAACGATGGAGATACCATAGATTCTAGTTTAATTCTTTCACTTAAAGGCAAATCTCATGATATTTTAGCAACGGAGCGTCTTTTACTAAATATATTGAGCCATCTTAGTGGAATTTCAACACACACAGATAAGATTGTGAAAATAGCTAGAGATGCGAATCCCGATGTAGTAATATTAGCTACAAGGAAAACACTTCCAGGACTTAGAGATCTTGAAAAAGAAGCAGTTGTTCATGGAGGAGGTCAAACACACCGCATGCGTTTAGACGATGCGATATTGATTAAAGATAATCATCTCAAGTTATCTAAGAGCATAAATGAATCGATTTCCCAGTCTAGGAATAAGTATCCAGACTTAATGCTTGAAGTTGAGGCCGATAACGAAGAACAGGCTCTCGAAATAGCTGAGTGCGGAGCTGACAGAGTCATGCTTGATAACTTTACACCTTTGGAAGCTGCAGAAACTATTAAAAAATTGAGGCAAATCTCAAATATAGAAATTGAGATATCAGGTGGAGTCACTATTGAAAATGTGGCAGATTACGCAAAAAATGCGGATTTTATAAGCTTAGGAAGCTTGACAATGTCATCACTACCGGTTGATTTTTCATTACATGTCATTTAATATCAGAATTCTTTGCTTCGATCAAGACGATCCTAAAAAATGCACGGCCAAAAGATTAGAAAAATTTAATCTTTCAGATAATCACTCAAATTTCAAGACGTTACCGCCTATGGGTTTAGTTTTAGACCCATTTTCAGAAAAAATTCTCAGCAATGATGACATTCCTCTTGCGGAAGTTGGTGGAATTGTTGGTGTAGATTGCTCATGGAATAAGGCTCCTGAAACGTTTTCCAAGTTGCGCTTAATGGGTCTAGAGCCTCGAAGTTTACCGTTGGTAACTCCAGCTAACCCTGTAAATTCAGGTAAAGTAGGGAAATTGACTACTGCCGAAGCAATAGCATCAGCTCTACTGATTTGTGGACAGTTAGAACAAGCTCAGAAAATCATGTCGGTTTTTAAATGGGGTCCAGCTTTTCTCAAATTAAATTCTCATTTGTAATAATAAGTTCTATAAATGCAGTTAAACTGAGTTAACATGGATTCAGTGAATGTTAGTGAGGAAATGCCTAGTTTTAGTTTTTCAGGCAAAAGTCACAGAATATTTATTGAAGGAAGAGGCTTCGATTTCGAATCTTTCGATATTTATAATAACAGTACAGCTTCTTTAAATCTTATGAATTTAGACGATCCTTTATTTACAATTTTAGATTTTGAAGAACCCAGGGTAATTTATGTAGTTTCAAGATTAGGTCAGAATGATTTGATTCTTCAAGGCTGTATTTTTAAATCAATAAATGGAAGCGAAAGTAAGTTGTCCTATTCTAAAATTCAGACCGAGTCGTAAACCTTAATTTAGAGCATTCGCGGTAGTTAATTGTGGAAATCGTAGATGTTGCAGTAGTAGGAGGAGGACCTGCAGGTTCATCAGCAGCTCGCGAAGCGGCAGAACGCGGCCTGTCTGTACTTTTATTTGATCATGCTCACCCTAGAAGAAAGGCCTGTGGAGGAGGCTTACCTGTTAAAGGAATTGAATGGATGGATGCGCCTGATGAGTCGATAGAATGCGAGATGACTTCTATTTCCTTTACTTACAATGAAACCAAATTAAAAATTCCAGTAAATAAAGGTAAATTAATTCGAAGAGATGATTGGGATTTTTATTTATTTAACAGAGCAAAAGAAGCAGGTGCAGGTCATATTATTGAAAGAGTCAAATCATTAGAATTAGTTGATGATGTCTGGTTGATTAATGGTAAATATAAATCAAAATATATTATTGGAGCGGATGGTGTCAATGGTTTCACTCGTAAGCATTTTATGGACCGAATACCACGTGAGCATCTATTTGCTGCAGCAGGATATTATTTGTCAATAAAACCAGATGAAAATGATGTGGAATTTATTGTGGGAGCTTTACCCGGTGAAGAAGGATATCTTTGGGTATTCCCTAAGAGTGATCATTACAATATTGGTTATTGTTATAATTCAGGAACTCCAGGTATGCGAGAAGCTTTAGACAAACTACTTGCAGAAAGATGGCCTGGTGAATTTGTCCGTAATGGTAAATGGAAGTTGAAAGACACGGGTGAGATTGTGGATTGTAAGAAGTTTGGTTCAGTAATTCCTTCATTTAATGATCCGAAGCTGTTCGATGAGCCAGTTTCTGGCAAAAATTGGGTACTTTGTGGTGATGCGGCAGGTCATGTAAATCCCATTCATGGAGAAGGCCTTAATCACTGCGCATTAGGTGGAAGGCTCGCAGCTAAGGCAATTTCCAAAGGAGATCCGACTTTATTTGAACAGTATTGGCGTTCTCATTATAGCAGAGATATGTATCGCGCTGCAAATACTAAACATAAAATTTATAAGCCATTTTTTATGAAAGTAGGTTTCGCATTAGGCAGAACACCGGCTCTTTTTGGAATGTTAGCTGATTTGACAAGAGGAGAGTATAAAGGAAAAGCCACAACAAATTTTTGGTTTAAACTACCCTTAGCGTTAATTCAAGCTCTTTTTGGTTTCAAGCACAAAGAAATTAAAGCGTTAAATTGATTTCTCGGATTAGCTTTATTAAACCCTTTGGCTCGGAGCGTTTCCTGAGGACTCAGGTATCATGAAAATACCACGAAAAGTTAAGATGTACAGCCCTTATGCAAAAAAGCATACTCTTCATGAAATTGAAGTAGTTAAAAAAAAGCGAGCTTCTGAGTTAGCAAGAGGGCAAAGAAAGTTTAGAAGTGTAACATCTGGCTACGGTGGTTTTCCTAGGCCTAAACCAGAAGGTCGTGAAAAGCCTACAAAAAGAGTTTATGTTAGGTATAGATGTACTGAGACCGGTAAAGCACACCACAAGAAAAACTTTAGAGCTAAAAAGTTCGAGTTAACGGAGTAAAAATGACAAAAAGTAAATTTCTAAAAGTTAAAAGTCCTGATAGCGATTACACTGTAGTAATTTTCGATAAGTGTGACACTGTAGTAAAGGATCCAGTTACAGGTTCAACAATTGCACTTCCTACAGGCGGTAAGGCAAAGATTCTTGGGGAGATACTAGAGGAGCTTGAGTGAGTCCTTTGGACGTACCTGAAGATGGCGATTATATTATTGGGCGTGTTATTGAAGTAAAAGATTTCGGCGCTACTCTAAACTTACTGGAATATACTGATCAGAAAGCTTTTGTCCACATTTCAGAAGTAGCCTCAGGTTGGGTAAAATACATTCGAGATTTTATTCGCGAAGGCCAGATGGTTGTTGCTAAGGTTACTAAAGTTAAAAAAGGTAGTAAAATTATCGATGCGTCAGTAAGACAAGTTTCAGGACATAGAAAGAAAGAGAAAATAAGAGAATGGAAAAACGAACAACGCGCTTCCAAATTACTTGAACTTGTTGCAAAGAACATAAAGGTAGATTATGAAAAATTACGCAATGAAGTTAGAGAAGATTTAGTTAATAATTACGAAAGTTTATATCGAGCATTTGAAGAATCAGTTATAAATAGTGATGATTTCAAAAAAGCTTGGAAAGGAAAATGGGTGTCTGAATTTATCAAAATAGGAATTGAAAATGTTACTCCACCATATGTTACCATAGGCGGCATGCTTAGTTTGGTCTCCGAAAAAGAAGATGGCGTAGAAGGAATTAAAGCTTCATTGATGGGCCCTAAGGCAATCCATGAAGATAGTAAATTGACAATAACTTCAGACGGAGCTCCTAACTATAGAGTGTTAGTTAAGGCTCCAAATTACAAACAGGCTGAAGAAGAACTAAAATCTGCAGTAGATTTGGTTTTAAGTCTCCTCAAAAAAGAGGGTGGTGTAGGTTCCTTTGAGAGGGCATAATGCGTTCTTCAATTTTGCACTGTAAGAAATGCAACATGTTTACTTTAAGTTCTATGTGTGGTACTTGTAATAGTAACACATCAAATCCCCTCCCTCCCAAATATTCTCCTGAAGACAAATATGGAAAATATCGAAGAATGCTAAAGGAGAAATCACTTTGAGTTTTACAGAGATTGTTAAAATTGAAGATATTAAATTAAAAGATGCAATACTTCTCGAAGGTTTGCCAGGCGTGGGAAATGTTGGCAAATTAGCAGCTATGCATTTAATTGAAGAATTAAAAGCTAAAAAATGTACAGAAATATATTCATCCCATTTTCCTCCACAAGTTCTGATTGACGACGATGGTGTTGTTAAATTAGTTAATAATGAACTTTATTATCATAAGACTAAAGGGAAAAACAAAGATTTGTTATTTTTAGTAGGAGAATACCAAGGTATGGATTCTTCAGGTCAGTATGAATTGTGTAGTCAGTTAATCACGCTTGTCAAAGAGATGGGAGTTTCTAGCATTTATACATTAGGTGGTTATGGTTTGGGTAAATTAGTTCCTGAGCCTAGAGTCCTCGGTGCGGCTACTTCTCAAGACATGGTAGATTTATTCAAATCAGCAGATGTTGAATTCATAGATGGCGAACCGGGTGCTGGAATCGTTGGAGCTTCAGGACTTTTGTTAGGTTTGGGTAAGTTACAAGGAATAGAAGGCGGTTGTTTAATGGGAGAAACCAGTGGATATATGGTAGATCCTAAATCTGCAAGTATTGTTTTGAAATCTCTTCAGAAATTATTAGGTATTGAAATAGATCTTGAGGAATTAGAAAAGAGAGCTAAGCAAGTTGATAGCATAACAAATCAATTGAAAGAGAGCGAATCTGAAGTCGAAGAAAAGGTAGATGTTAACTATATTGGCTAAAGAGCATTTCTAGATTGTAAGTTAAACATTACTAATCCGTTTTTTGCATCAATTCCAGCTACTTCCTGATAATCGTATCCCAAAGAATCACTACCTCCACTCCTATCGAGGAAATACGCGTAACTTCCTGCAGTATCTACGTCAATGTTATTAGAATAATCATTGAAATTCAAGTTCCCAGAATTTAAGTCCGAAATTGCGCTGATTAAATCTAAATTTCCAAAGTCAAGAATAGACGTTGGAGATGAAAGGCTTTGTTCAGATATCAAATTCTGACCTAAAATGAGAGTAGTAGTTTCGTAATTAACATTGTTAGTATTCTTATCGACAGCCCAGTCAGCAATTTCTTCAAAATTGGTCATAAGATTTTCAGCAGAGCAAACAGTCAATGGAGTTTCTATTTCTTCCATTTTTAAAATAGGGTTATCTAATTCTTTTTCAGTTCCATTAACATAAGTAGTGCCATTAATTTTTTCCTGACGGTAGTCTAGAACCCAGCCATCTACTTTTTGAGATTGCTCATTACTGTGCGCCATCGTAAAATTCCACCTATTATCATTGGCAGAGCTAAAGTTAGCTTCAATTACAAAAGCTTCTTCTTTTTTGGCCTGTTGGTCTTTAATGTAATTGTCGAAGGAAGAGATATTATTTTTAGCTGTATTAATTCCAGATTGTAGGTTAAAATTTCCATTTAGCTGTGAATTTTCGTCGCAAGATGTCCCTAAGGCAGGCGCACCATTATCCCAAGCTAAAAATTCACCCTCACTGTTAGGTGAAATCGAGTCGTAATTTTTGGTAGGAACAAATTCATTTCCCTCAAATACATCTTTAGCAGTGGCAGTATATTTTAAATCAATTGAATATAGTTGAGCTCCGGGTGATTTTGCTTCAGAAGTTAATCTCATTTCAAATTTTAAAGGGAGACTACTGGCTTCTGACATGTAAAAAGAAAATGTATAACTGTATTCATACTCATATCCGAGTAATGAATCAGAGACGTATGATGTCATTATTTGGATTTTTACCGTATCATAATCTTTTATTTTTTCCCCTTTATCAACCTTAGTAGTAAATTGAATGCCACTTTCGTAAAGAGTTCCGCTATCTCCTACAGTCAAAGTCTTTCCAATGTATGCATTACCATGAGGCAATATGCCACTACTATGTTGGCGAGGTATCCAATCCGTAGCGCTCTGCCATGCCCATCTTTGACCTATTCCCGAGATTTTGGCAGTAGATGCATTAGAAACTATATCAGATCGTATAATATTTAGAGAACTACTATCAACATATTGATCTTGTTTACTCTTTATATTTGAATTTTTTAGTTCAGCGGGCTCAGATCCTTCTTCAGTGATAGTACCATCAACATCATCGAGGTCTTGATCAATATATTTCCTGAAAAGAGAATTCTTAGTCTCTCCATATCCATTTTTTTCAACGTGTCGAGGCCCTTCTATTCCAAGAGATAGTTCACCCTGGAAAACAACGTCTAAATTATTTATTACAATATCATTATCAAAGAATCCAAATGGTATAGGAACATCTAAATTACTGTCAAAATTTAAGAAGCCATTTACGTTATAATTAATTTGTTCATCGTATCTTTCATTGGGAACTTCAATTTCAGCGTTTGTTTCATTTAATAAGAAAAAAAGAGTTCCTGTTAGGAGGAGAATAACAACGGTGCCTACTATTCCAATAGTTCTTAGATTTAAGCCATCAACATCTTCAGCTAAAGGGATTGCCCAATCCTCGTCATTTTCAATAGCTTCACTTTCTTCAGGTATGGCTAGATTAATTTCTTTTTCATCTTTTTCAGGCGAAGTTTCAGATAAGTCTAGAGTTGAACTATCATCGTCAGAATTTGAACTAGATGTATCGTCTTCTTTTCCCGTATCCCAAAGGTCGTCTTCCGACTTCACAAAGCTTAGGCATCGCTATTCTATTTTAGACTAATGCTGATTAATTATGATTTAATTATTGCAACTAAGAAAATAACTATGCCAATAATTCCACCTAGCATTCCACCGACGAAAGCGAGGATAGAATTCATGAATACTACACTGTCGTATGCCATGGAAGTTACGTAGTACATCAGAGCTATACCTAGCGCTAAAAATAAAATTCCAACATTTCTAGTTTTACTACTGCCGTAATATGATATGAGTAATCCCATTAGAAGCATAGATAAGGCAGAGCCAACAATAAGCATAGATATTGCAATTTCAGATGTTTCGGCCATTTTATTCCTCCTCTCCAGATGAATCAGCATTTAACTCTTTTTCTAATTTTTTAAGTTCTTCATCTAAGTCTAAATCTTCGAGATCTTCTAAGTCTAAATCTTCTAAATCGTCAACAGTATCTACTTTCATAAGTACAAATAAGATTACAAACATTCCAATAATCATTCCAGCTAGAGCCGAAATTCCAGATACTAGAGCATCCATGAATACTCCATCATCAAATTGGGTTGTTACTCCAGTTCCGGCTTCAAAAGTTAAGATGTACGTTATGATTATTGCTAAAATTCCAGTTACAAGAAGGCCGAGACCAATCTTTTGAGATTTACCTGCACCAAAGTATGATGTGAATAAGCCTGTAGCTAAGAGAGCAACTCCGATTCCGATCAATAACATAGATACGAAATAGTCCATAATTACTCCATCGCCGATTTCGGTGGACATGTCCATAGGTTGTTATTTTAGAACCTTAGTTATAAACATATCTATCCTTTTTTTTCTCGACGACGTTCACAGGATAAGTATATATACACTACACTTTCTAAACAATTGGTGTTAAACCATGGCTGAAAAAGTTGAAAAGACAGGAGTAACAAAAGAAGCAGGCTACCTATATTACTTAGGAAAAGACGGACACGTATGGAGAACTAAGATGGCTCGAGGCGGTAAAAAGACCGGTGGCGGACCAGAAAAAGTTGCAGATGCAGGTGTCACTAGAGAAGACAAATTCCTATACTACATCGATAAAGACGGTGATGTAGCTAGGTCCGAGATGGCTCGCGGTCGAAAGTAAATTTAAATTTACTTAGAGTCAAAAATGGTTAGCCCAAATTAGTTTGGGCTAATCTCTTTTTTTATGAGCCGAGGTCGCTTAGCCCGGTATAGCGCCGGCCTTGAAAGCCGGTGGGAAATTTCCCTCGGGGGTTCAAATCCCTCCCTCGGCGCCAATAAAATTTTTTATGATTTTGATTTTATTTCTGCAGTTATATCTGAAATAAATTTATCCAATAATATTCCTGTATTTTGTTCTCTGTCGGGCCCCATAAATGATACAGTCTCATTATTTTGTTCATCGTCTCCAAGAATCATAAGGTATGCAGGCCTCATTTTTCGATGAGTTCTTAGCTTTTTTCCAATGGTATCATCACCAGAGTCCACTTCGACTCGTAGTGCTAAATCGCGTAGGGTTTGAGCAATTCGTTCTGCGTATTCTTTATGCTTTTCAGAAATAGTCAAAATATGAACTTGTGTAGGAGAAAGCCAAGTTGGAAACATTCCATTGAAATGTTCGATCAATACTCCGCAAAACCTTTCCATTGAACCAAATGGCGCCCTATGAATCATAACGGGGCGGTGTTTTTCACCATCTGAACCAACATATGTAAGGTCAAATCTTTCTGGTAAGTTATAGTCTACTTGTACAGTACCCAATTGCCATTCTCTTCCCAATACATCTTTTACTACAAAGTCAATCTTTGGACCGTAAAATGCAGCCTCGCCAGGCTCTTCACTGAATTCAACGCCTAGTGATGCTGCAGCATTTCGACATGCTTCTTCAGCGGTATTCCATTTTTCAGGACTACCAACATATTTATCAGAATCAGAATCTCGGAGTCCAATCCTAACACGATAATCTTTCATTCCTAATGTCCCAAAAATAACTTTGACTAATTCAATACAACCAAGCAACTCTTGTTCAATTTGATTTTCTGTAACGAATAAGTGAGCGTCATCTTGAGTAAAGCCCCTTACTCTAGTCATCCCTGAGATTTCTCCAGACTGCTCCCAGCGATACACAGTTCCAAATTCGGCTAATCTTAAAGGTAAGTCACGATATGATCTTGGTTGACTTGCGTACACACGAATATGATGTGGACAATTCATAGGTTTTAGCATATATCCATCAATTTCACCTTCTGACATCAGATTAGATAGGTCTCCACAGGTACAGTTTTCATCGGATAATTTGTGTAAAGTATCTCGTTTTATGATTGGAGGATATTGGCTGTCTTGATAGTATGGGAAATGGCCGGATGTCCGATAAAGATCAAGTTTTCCAATATGTGGAGTGTATATTTGTTGGTAACCTTGACGGATTAAATGTTCTGAAATAAAATGTTGTAGTTCATTTCGGATTATGGTTCCACGTGGTGTCCAAAGAACTAATCCTTGACCTACCATTTCATCAATGTGAAATAGTTGCAAATCTTTCCCTAATTTTCGATGGTCTCTCTTTGCAGCCTCACGAAGTAATTTTTCACGATTCTGAAGGTCTTCCTTTGATGAATAGCACATTCCATAAATTCTAACAAGTGTTTCCCTTGATGAATCAGCTCTCCAAAATGCTTGACTTGTATTAGTCAGCCTAAACCACCTTAACTTAGAAGTACTTTCGACGTGTGGCCCCCTACATAGATCCACAAAATTGCCTTGCTTATATGTTGAAGAACCCACTTCTTGTCCAATTTTGTCATCCATTATTTCCATTTTAAATGAGTTATCAGAAAACATCTTTCTCAAAGTCTCATTACTATGTTCTTGTCTTTGGATTGGTAAATTTTGTTTGACTATTTTTTTCATTAACTTTTCGATTCTTCTTAAGTCATCTTCATTTATGGGATCCATAAAAAAATCGTAATAAAAACCATCATCTATAGGAGGTCCAATTGTCGGTTTTGCATTAGGAAACAATTCTGTAACAGCTTGTGCTAAAAGATGCGCACACGAATGTCTCATTATGTATAAACCTTCATTAGAATCCTCTCGAATTATTTCAACTCGACAATTTTCGTTTAACAAATAGGATAAATCTTTTTGTTCATTGTTGACCAAGGCTGCAACAGCACCAGATTTTTTTCCATACGTTTTTTTAATGACTTCATTTGCACTTATTTCATTGGAAAATTCAAGCACCTCTCCGTTACATTCAACCTTAATCATTTTAGTTGCTTAAGCCATCAATACAAAAAGACTTTCCTATAGGTAAATCCTTATAC
>JAERSJ010000035.1 GCA_016845825.1 Methanobacteriota archaeon | reverse complement strand
AAATACTACTCTGCCCGAAATTCTGCTGTCAAAACAATGGCGTTCGGATTAATTTTTTTATTTTTTCTACCTATCGGTATCCCTCTTTCACTAATTATCATTCCTTTCCTAGCTGGGAGATCTGGAGCTAAAGAGCTTCCTAAGGATTGGCATTCAACCTTCACAATAACAGTGGGAGGAAGTTGCAGCCTTGGTTTAGTTTTTTCACTCTATCTGATACTATCCCTATCACTAGGACCTGCTCTAAAAATTGGAATTACTGAACCTTTAATTTTAGGTGTCGTGGCAGCCTTAATTTGGGGCTCATTTTTTATTGGAGTAAGAAATTCTACGGAATTGAAAAATGAAGTTCAAATTAACGAAGAAGAATGGGACAAAGAAGAACAAGAAGAGATTAGTAAGGAAGAAATAGCTATACCTAAAGAAAGTAAAACATTTGAAAAAGATGATGTAGCTCCTAAGACCAAAATTAACGGAAATAAAGATGAACTGCCTGTAAGCAAAGATGTTAAGGACAAATTAGCAGATCTAAAAAGTGAATTTAAAAAAACTAAGAAGCGAAGTGCTGAATTAGGAGTTCCAGGTAAAAAACGTTAATAGTTATATAGACGTATTTCTGGAATGATATATGGCCTCAAAAGGAAAAATCAGAGTTTTAATTGCAAAACCTGGCCTAGATGGACATGATAGAGGTGCTAAAGTTATTGCACGTGCTCTAAGAGATTCGGGTATGGAAGTAATCTATACTGGGTTGAGACAAACTCCTGAAGATATAGTAGAAGCTGCAATACAAGAGGATGTTCACTTTATTGGACTTAGTATTCTGTCTGGCGCACACACTCATATTTTTCCCAGAGTCATTGATTTATTAAAAGAAAAAGATGCTGAGGATATCAAAATTATTGCTGGCGGGATAATACCTGATGAAGAAATTCCCAAATGGAATGAAATGGGAATTGAGGCTATATTTGGACCTGGTTCATCTACTAAAGACATTATCAAATACATAGACGGAAAAAATATTGAATAAAGAACGACTTATAGAAAAACTAAGTGAAGCAAACGTTCGTGCTGTAGCTAGATTAATTACACTAATTGAAAATGAAAATCCACTTTCTGAGGAAATTTTAAAAAAAGTATGGAAAGAAACTGGTAAATCTTACATAATTGGGATAACAGGTCCACCCGGTGCTGGAAAGTCTACGATTGTCGATTCCTTAGCTAAATTCTTAGTTGAAAAAGGAAAAAAAGTAGGAGTTCTAGCCGTTGACCCAACAAGTCCTTTCTCAGGTGGTGCAGTCCTTGGAGATAGACTTAGAATGACAGGAGCTCAGTCTTCTGGAATTTTTATTAGATCTGTCGCAAGCAGAGGCCATTTAGGCGGATTAGCTGCTACAACCAGATTACTGATTAACGCTGTTGAACTGCTCGGAAATGATTATACTATTGTTGAAACTGTGGGGGCTGGTCAGGGTGACGTCGAAATTGTTAAAATTTCAGATACTACTATCGTTGTAGAAGTTCCAGGATTAGGTGATGAGGTTCAAGCTCAAAAGGCGGGCATTTTGGAAATAGGAGACATACTTGTGGTCAACAAAAGCGATAGACCTGTTTCTGATAGATTAGCAAGAGAATTGCAAATGATGCTATCACTTGGTGATAAAAAAGACTTGGAATCTCCTATTGTACCTACAACTGCAACCACTGGTGAGGGGATAGATGAATTATGGGAAGAAATTAAGAAACACCAAGAATATCTAGGTAAAGGAAGGTTCAAAGACAATAGATTAGAAAAATTAAAATATGAACTAGAGAATCAAATCAGTCAAAAATTATTCACTAAAAAGATTGTTGAAATTGGCGACAAGGAAATAACCAAAACATCTAAGGACATACTAAATCGCAAAATTGATCCGTTTACAGCAGTAGATAATATAATAAAGGAA
The DNA here is from genome assembly GCA_016845825.1 of Methanobacteriota archaeon. Lineage (GTDB taxonomy): Archaea > Thermoplasmatota > Poseidoniia > MGIII > CG-Epi1 > CG-Epi1. The sequence goes on along the minus strand of JAERSJ010000035.1, from coordinate 771 downwards.
TAGCAACAATATATAATTAGGATTTAATCATGGAATTTAATAAACAGAAAATAAATAAATTTGTTAAGAAAAGTGCCATAGATAGCGACCCTTTACCTAATAAAGATGATGAGAAATTAATTAAAGATGGAAAGACATTAAGTAATATTGAGGCTTTTGAACTAGGTAAATTCCCTGACAATTTAGTAGAGAAAGTCAGTCTTCCAGAAATTGAAAGTAAAGATTACATTGATAGTGAAATAAAACCAAAGCACTTGGAATTACTAAAGGACAGACCCACGCCTGACATGTTAGAAAACTCTAAGCTAGTTGGTAAATTGAAACAGATAGATTCACCATCCTTAGGAAAATTTTACGAAGAAAAAAAGGTTGATGAAACTATGAAAAAAGAAAAATATCCTAATAAGACGTGAATTTAGGGCACGTGGCCTAGCCAGGAATGGCGGCTGCCTCCTAAGCAGCAGGTCGGGGGTTCAAATCCCTCCGTGCCCGCCAAATTTAAAAAAAGTTAATTTTATATAAGACCCCTCTACGAAAGGGGAGCATGTCCGGGAAAAAAATCGAAGATGGCGACATCGGTCTTAAAGATGGTAATGGATTAACTAACGGAAACGGATTAACCAACGGAAATGGATTAACCAACGGAAACGGATTAACCAACGGAAACGGATTAACTAACGGTAATGGACTAACTAACGGTAATGGACTAACCAACGGTAATGGACTAACCAACGGTAACGGACTAACCAACGGTAACGGACTAACGAACGG
>JAERSJ010000034.1 GCA_016845825.1 Methanobacteriota archaeon | reverse complement strand
GTGTATGAAACAATTAAAATAATAATTTCAACTACACTATTCACAGGATTATTGATTAGTACGCCTGTATTCACTTTGCTCATTAATAGAATGGTAGAAGGCCGTAAAGACGGAAGAAAATACATATATACTTTAATTTTGTTTATAGCAATAGTAGCAACACCGAAACCATCCATGATTCTAAACATGATTTTTCTCATATCTTTTGTTTTAATTGCTGAAATAACTATGCTAGTTGCTGGGGTTAAAAATGAGAATTAAAAATTACCAAAAGCATATGCTTTATTCGGTATTTTCGCTAACTATTTTACTCAGATTTGTGCATAAGTATGACTGGCCAATATGGGGAAGCGATTCTGGAGAATATTTGTACTTAACCAGATACTTGGTAGAAAATGGAATGATGCTAAATGAAGGTTATATTGGCTGGGGAAGAGCATATCCTGATTTCCAAGGAATGCAAATATTAACTGCAACTATAGCTTTAGTTTTTGATGTGTCTTACTACACTTCTTTAACTTGGTTCATTCCTTTAATTTCTGGGTTAGCCATTCCAATACTATTTATTATTGGGAAAGAACTTGCAGGATTTACACCTGCGTTATTTGGTTCGGCATTTTACGGAGTTACATTTGGAGTAGTATATGCAAACTCTCACCCTATGCCTGGTGGACTAGCTGAAACTTTAGGATTTGTCCTGATATTAAATTGGATCAAAATACTGAAAGATGACACAATATGGGTTATTAATCCACTGAAAAGAAATCCGTGGGGAAATATGGCAAAATTCTCATTCTTTGCCCTACTGCTTACACATCATTTCACATTACTTTTGTTAATGGCTGCAATATTAGGTATATTGATTGTAGAAATTGCTGCAGGAAATAAAAAAATAGGTACTGAAGGGATCATGGTTGTGGGATTGATGTCACTACCGATTTCAATTTACTGGTTAATTTATGCAAAGTCTTTCAGAAAAATGTTAGACGACAGTGCTTTTGATTTTCTACCCGAGAACATTCCAACGACACTTGTGTTAACTCTAATTCCATTTGTATCTCTTACTATTTTATGGTTAATCAAAGATAAGCTCAATTTACCTAATTTTAGTGAAAATATAAGTCATAATAACTACTTGAAACGTACCGTGGCCTCCTTTGTTGGAGTCTTTATTCTAATCATGCTAGTTCTATGGAAAGGAGTACCTGGAACAGACATTCCTGTTGATTTTGAAGCAACTCCATACTTAGGCGTCAATCTGGCAATCATGTCACTAGCCTGTGTTCCTAGTTTTGTAATGTCAAAAAAGAATAGTTGGTTACTTTGGGGTTGGTTGCTACCAATACTTGGGTTAGCTACAATAGGCGCTGTAACTGGATCTCATCTATTAATTGCTTACAGACATGCACCTTATTTGCTAGCTCCAGTTGCTCTAATGATTGGAATAAGTTTTCAATATTTTATTATAGGATTCGAAGCCAAAAAAAGGAAATATGTTACTGCTGTATTCACAATTCTTTTGCTTGGATGTGCATGGGGTGCATATCCTCCACCTTCCGTAATGGGAGGATTCCAAGAAGGCAGTAGTCAAAAAGAAATTGATGGTATATTGTGGTTTAACTTTGCCGAAGAAAACAGCCTTGTCGCCAGCGACCACAGATTAAGCAGTTTAACTTTTGGATTAACTAAAACAAATGCAACATGGGAAAATGGCGCTACCGTCATTAATGGCAATACCGAGCAATCTATCCTAGCCGGTAAAGATTTGCCAACACCTCAAGCTGGAAGAAAAGATGTTACCTATGTTCTTTTATCCGAAGAAATGCAAAAAGGAGTTGCTCTTTTGCAATGGGATCCCGCAGAGGAACTGACAGGTGAGGCCAAGACTAAGTTCACAGATAATAACAAATTTCCTATTTGGTTTGACAATGGTGATGTAATAATCATGAAAATGCCTGATAAATAATATTAAACAGCTTTGATTGGAAGAATATGGACTATCATAAGATAAAAGACGAATCAATGTCAATATCTGATTGGATTATTAGTATTAGAAGAGAATTACATGAACATCCTGAATTGATGTATGAAGAGTTTAAAACAAGTGAGCTTATTAGACGAGAACTTGACAAATTAGAAATATCATACAAACACCCTATTGCAGAAACTGGAGTCCTTGCTTCCATTGGTAATGGAAACGGTCCTTGTGTTGCATTAAGGGCTGACATGGATGCGCTACCAATCCATGAAGAGACGGATGTATCTTTCAAAAGTAAAATCGATGGGAAAATGCATGCATGCGGCCATGATTGTCATGTATCCATGCTTCTTGGGGCTGCCAGACTACTAAAAGGAAAAGAAGACCAAATTAACGGAACTGTAAAACTTCTGTTCCAACCAGCAGAAGAAGGCGGTGCTGGTGGTAAACTGATGAGAGAGGAAGGTGCTCTGAAAAATCCCGCGGTCGAAAGAATCTTTGGATTACATGTTTGGCCTCAATTGCCTAGTGGCCAGATTGGATCAAGGGAAGGAACATTCTTAGCTGCTACATCATCACTCAGTCTTACAGTTAAAGGCGTTGGAGGACATGCTGCCGTTCCTCAATTAACAAAAGATCCTGTGTTAACTTCAGCCAGAATTATAACAAATATACAATCAATAATTTCAAGGGAGCTAGATCCATTGGATTCTGGTGTAGTTAGCATCACGGTAATTAACGGAGGCAATGCGTCAAACGTAATCCCTTCGGAGGTCAAAGTAAAAGGGACGTTAAGATCTCTTACTATGGACGGTCTAAAAGAACTTCAAAAGAGAGTTAAGGAAATTGCTGAAGGAATAGCTCAAACTCATGGTTGCGAGGCTATTGTTGAATATGTTGGAAATGATTATCCACCAACAGTCAATGATTCAGAGATGTGGAAATTTGCTAAAAATGTTGGAATTGAACTGCTAGGTAATGAAAATGTCAGTGACCTAGATGCTGTAATGGGAGGAGAGGATTTTGCATACTACACTGAAAAAGTAAAAGGCTGCTTTGTGGTATTAGGAATGAATAATCCAGATATAGATGCAACATATAGCGTGCACCATCCAATGTTTAAAGCTGATGAGGACGCATTACAT
>JAERSJ010000033.1 GCA_016845825.1 Methanobacteriota archaeon | reverse complement strand
ACCTTAAATAGTCCATATCTCTTACTTCGCTCATTCTAAAGTCCATTAACTCACCAACTTCATTCATAGCATCATTAAAAGAATTGAAATATTTACATATATTGGCATATCCTTGTAGCGACATAGTTATTTGTACTTTATCTTTTTTTAAATACTTTACTTTAGTTTCGTTTCTCATTGTTGTTTCTCCTCATCAAAATGTATTAACCCATTGCTATCCATGTCTAACTTTTTATTAGCCACTAGAACAGCTTCCTGTTGGCTCTCAGCCACTATGTTAAATGAAGCTATAGTACCTGTCCATTTAACATCTACTTTATAATTGTATAATTGTGGCTCATCTACTTCACCACCTTCCCAATCATACTCATCTTTGTTAGCATAAGTTCTTTCTACTCCATTTATATCAGCCATATTTACTCCTTACTTTATATATCATATCTTGTAGTCTGCCAATCTCTCTATCATCTGCAGAACTAGTTACATTATAGTTTAATAGATAGTGTTCAAACTCATCTACAAGCTCACTTAGAGCATCATTCTCTTTTTTAAGAGTCCTATTAATTTCCAATGCTTGGTTATAAGCATTCATATTGTTATTAGGGTTAGCCATTAGTCTACCTCACTTATAAAATCACTAGGACGCATACCTGTATCTCTATACGCATCCCATAAGTCATCAACTTGCATATAGACTTCTTCCATGTCTATCTCTTCCATGTCTTTTTCCTGTTCCTGTTCCCAGTTAAAATCTTCCTTCATAAATTTAAAGCTATTCATTTCCATTACTTATCCTCTGTTATAAGTTCATCCATGTACCAATATGTTTTGATACGTACATTATTATACCCTGCTTTTTCCATTGAAGCTTTTAATTTCTCTGCTTCTTCAAGGTTATTTACTTTGACTGGTATATCACCATCAAATAATACTTCATATTCATAGTTTGGCATTATGTTTACTCCTCTATTAAAATTTATATACTTTCTTTAATGACTTGGGAATGTTTCTTTCTAAGCCATAGTATGCCCGTGCCATTTCTCTTACCTTCTTAATTGCGTACTTCATGCCCTTAGGAGTGTCATACTTTGTTAAGTGCTTCCAGTACCTCTCCTCGTTATTAAGGACCTTCCTTACTCTGATAGGGTAATCATAATAAACAAGATGGGTCCACTTCCTGCCCTGTTTGAATATTAGAGCCACTCTATGCCCTTGGTCTGTGTGGTGGTCAACTACTTTGTACATGTTCTACTCTCCTCTAATATATTTAAAAGTCCATTCAATATAGGGTTAGTCATTATCTCGTACTCTGTTAGCTCTTCTGACCAATCATATATTAAATCCAATACTTCACCGTCTGTTAGTTCCTCTAAATTTTCTAATGGTTTTGAATATACTTTACTCATTATGTGTTTCTCCTTATTAAAAGTTTACTGTGTGTTCAATCCCTGCGTTAACAAGGTCCTTGTAATATTTAGCCTTACCTTTATAGAATAAAGCTAAATCAATTTTATCATCAAAGTCAGCATCTAGGTATAGATTGTGCATCTTTTTATATTCCACTGCACAGTCTATCAAGTTTACTTCTTTAATGGGTGTCCAGTTACGTCCTTCATTATCCATATTTATTTTTCCAAAATTTCCACAAAAAAAATTACTTGAGCTTAGGGTCACTTCCGAAGGTCCCCCCTAATGGTGTCTGTCCCTCTTTATACTCTGCACACAAGTTTAATGATTTTTTTTCATTTGTCAAGCTTTTTATTAACTTTTTTTTAAATTTAGCTCTCGCAGTCATGAAGGTACCTTCCTTTAATCTTTATTCTTTACCCTTGCCTTGGTATTACTCAATCAATAAAGTACGCTTAAATCGAATATATCAAAGCCATATTGTGAATAATAGACAGCAAAAACCCCCAGTTAAGGGGGTAATTGTTTTATTGTGGTTTTTAATTTAAGTTAGTCAGTATATATTCACCGCTTTTAATTTTCTTTCTTGTTTCGTTGATGTTCTCACACAAAACTTGATTTCTATACTTACCCGTAGTGACTGAGTAGTCCCAGTAATATTCATCTAGGTAAACTTGGTCATCTTCCCATTTTACAATTATTGAGTCATAAGACTGGAACCATGTTTTTTTGTTCTTCCTGTCCCTAATAATAAATTGGTTTGGTACTGCGTTGTTGTTGTTGTTTATGATGTTTGATACTTGCATGTTATTACCTCGTTATAGTTATAAAATTATAGTTCTTTCACCTAAAAACCCCCAATGAAGGGGGTTGTTAAGGGTAGGTGATAAAGTCCTTATTTTAGCTCTTTTAGAGCCTTTCTCATAATCTCTCTAGTTTGTCTTAAATGCTTAACACCTTGGAAAATATTTGAACTCTCAAGGAACACCTCAAGAATTTCATCATCATTAGTGCCATCTTTCCAATTAAACATTGGAGTAGTAACAACCTCACCCGTTGACGTTTCATGCTGTGAAAATCTGATTGATGATAACCCACCAACTAGTTTAATATCTACACAGCCTTGTGGTTTATCTTTACGGACTGAGTTCCACTGAGCTAGATAATCATTACCTTCAAGATTAAAAGCGTAACTATCGGGTCCATTGTTAGCTAGAAAATTTAGTTCTGTTGTTAATTTATTCATTGTTTATTTCTCCTCGTTGTTTAAGTCGTCAATTAATATTTTTCTCTGTGCTTCTGTATAGTGAAATGTTTCATCTATAAAAGCCATTAAGAAATCAATATCTTTTCTTAGTCTATATAAAAG
>JAERSJ010000032.1 GCA_016845825.1 Methanobacteriota archaeon | reverse complement strand
TTGCTGTATTGTTACTTCCAGTATTAGTTTCAGCTAAACTTAAATAACCAACTGCTGTGTTGTTTGCAGCAGTCGTAATATTATGTCCAGCTTGTTTTCCTAAAGCAGTATGTCCAGAACCAGTTGTATTAGAGTCTAAAGCATTTGCTCCTAGTGCTGTGTTGTTAGTTCCAGTAGTGTTAAGTTCCATTGCGTGGTATCCAACTGCTGTGTTGTTAGATGCTGTAGTATTAGCTGTTAAAGAACTATCACCTATACCGACATTGTAATCACCAGTAGTAATTGAGTCTACTGCGTTAGCACCTAGTCCAATATTGCTGGTATCAGTTTTTAAAGCTACTGCTGAACTTGTTCCGTTAATCGTTAATGCCATTATGCGTTCTCCAATGCTGTTACTTTTGCTGATAATTCTTGTATTGCTTTTACTAATACTGGTATTAATGCCCCTTCTGCCACTTCTTGTGAGCCATCATCTCTGTCATCCCACAACCTAAATCCATCTTTAATGCTAGAATCAGCATCAATAGCAGCTTTAACTTCTTGTGCTATAAATCCGTGGTTAGTGTGAGAATTTTTAAATACTTCTGTAGAACCTTCTTCGTAGGCATAAAAAGTATTTGGTAATTCACCTAAATTTTTATACTTAAATGTTCTAGGTCTAAGAGCATTAACAAAACTAAGTCCAGCAGTTGAATCAGCTATGTCTTTTTTGTAACGCTCATCCGATACTGCTGACCAAGATGTACCACCGTGTGCAATCCTAGAATCACTTGAACCATTACCTACAGTAGTGTAACCGCCAGCAGCTTGTATTCCGTGTCCAAATCCATTACAGGCAGTTCCACTCGCAGAAGTTAATCCAGTATATGAACCTATAAGAACATTTTGAGAACCTGTCGTTAAAGCAGTATGATGATTACCAGCGTTATATCCTAAAGCTGTATTGTAATTACCTGAAGTTAAGGCATATAAAGATTTGCCTCCAACACTTGTATTTTCAACAGCATGCTGACTTATCTGAGATGCCCAACCTACAGCCGTATTACCATCGCCACCAATATTAGTTTCTTGAGAGAAACTTCCAACTGCCACATTGTAAGAACCATCTGTGACATTTGTTAAAGCATCTCTACCAACTGAAACATTGTGCTGTCCAGTAGTAGTATCTAACATAGCTCTATAACCAACTGCTACATTGTTAGAACCTGTCGTACAAGCCTCTAATGCTCTTGAACCAACTGCTACTGAAGCACCAGCCGTAGTAGCAGATAACATAGAATTTGAACCAAGTGAAGTATTGTGAGTACCTGTAGTAAGAACCTTTAAAGCGTTATAACCAATAGCTGTATGGTTATGTCCTGTAGTATTTGCTCTTAATGATTCTGAGCCAAATGCCGCACTTTCATAACCTGTAGTATTAGACAGCATTGATTCAAATCCAGCTGCTGTGTTGTGATTTGCAGTCGTATTTGCTTTTAATGCTTGTCTACCTAATGCCGTATTAGCACTTCCAGTTGTGTTTGTCTTTAATGCGTTATGTCCTAAAGCAGCGTTATTACCACCACTCGTATTTTCCATTAAAGCATTTGTACCTATTGCTGTTATATTAGAAGATGTATTATCTTGTGCTGCTTGATAGCCAAATGCTGCTACATTTTCTGCTGTAGTTGAAGTCTTTGCAGCCTCCCAACCTACTGCTGTGTTAGTAGCACCAGTCGTAGTAGCCTGTAGTGCTTTATTACCCAAAGCTGTGTTTTTACTTGCAGTAGTATTTCCTGATAGTGCTTGATATCCGATACCTGTGTTTTCACTTCCAGTCGTATTTGCATCCAATGACTCTCTACCCATAGCAACATTGCTACTTCCTTCAGTATTTGCTGTTAAAGCATTAACACCTACACCTGTATTATGGTCGCCTGTCGTAATACTATCGACAGCACCGCTACCTAAACCAATATTGTTATCTGCTGAAGTTGTTATCGGTACATCAGCACTTGTTAGTAGTGTGCCTGTTGCATCAGGTAATGTAACTGTTCTGTCTGTACTCGTATTAGGAGCAGTTACTGTTAGTACCCCTGTGCCTGATGCGTGTCCTTGTATTTTAACTTTTGCCATTATGCTACCACACAAGTTGAACCAGTAGGTACTGTGACTGATACCCCTGAATTGATTGTAATCGGTCCTGCTGTTATTGCATTATTGCCACTTGTAATGCTATAGTTACTACTGATTGTGTTTGCGTGTTCCCATAAACCATTTGATGTAGTATTACCGGACGATATTTCTGCCCAAGTAAGTCCACCTGTATTTCCAGACTGTGCTGTTAGTACATAACCATTAGTAGGTGAGTTAGATACTTTAAGATTTGCTTCGTCTACTACATTGTCTGCAATAGTAAGTGCTGTAGCTCCTGTTACTTCACCACTATGTGTAGCATTAGTAACTTTAGCTGTGTTAGCAGCAATTTCAGAATTAATTGAATTAGCTAATTTAGCTGCTGTTACCGCATCATCTGCTATCTTTGCTGTTGTAACTGCATCAGCAGCAATAGTAAGTGCTGTAGCTCCTGTTACATCTCCTGTATGAGTAGCGTTAGTTACTTTAGCTGTATTGGCTGTAACAGCTGATTCTAAATTACTTATGTTTGGTATTGCAACTGTTCCTGTAAATGTAGGATTAGCTATAGGTGCTTTTGTTGCAATAGCAGATGTATTAGTATCTAACTGTGCACCATCTGCTGATATATCTCTACCGTCTACAGTCTGTGAACCTGACATGGTAATGTTACCTGTCATTTGTCCACCTGCTAATGGTAACTTAGTAGCGTCTGTTACACCTGTTCTTACTGCAGTAATAGTGGCTTTTTTAGAAGTACCACCATCATTAATTAATATTTCCTCGCTTCCTCCGAGTGTACCTTTTGCTGCTAAGGCTGATACTTTAGTTGTTGACATATTTACTCCGTTACAATATAGTTAGGATTAGAACTACTAGATGACTCAGTTATAAGAAGTAATCCTGTAGATTCTGTTTCTATTTCTGTTTCAGGAGTAGGACCTACTGGTGTACCGTCCCAACCTCTCCTTCTAAATAAATAAACAGGTACAAACTTCTTTTGTTTTCTAGTTAACCTATAAGCCATTATGCTAATCTATCCAATAGTTTTTCACGTCCAATATTTCTGCGTTGTTCTATATCTGCCAATGTATCTGTAAATTGTTCTACTAATGGAGCATAAGAAACATCAACCGGTACAACTTTTTTTCTTTTAGGAAGCCTTCCTGTATATGCTTCTGGCTCTTTAAAACTTGTTTTTGCTTTTGTATGGCTATCTTTAGGTGTAGCCATAAGTCCTGTAGGGTCAGGAAGTGCTGACATCTCAGGTAAATCTTTTGTTTCTTTATGTGCTTTTAATTCTGTACCTGATTCTACTGTAGGTTTAGAATAACTTTTATCTTTTACTTGGTCTAGGTTATCTTCCTTTCCTAGCATTTGGTCCAGTATATCGTGTATCTCGCTAGTTTCTTCCTCAAAAGAATTCTTTTCACTGTTAAACTGTAGACCATTCTCTTCTAAAAAAGAAGCTAGTTCTTCCGGAGAACCTGTAGGATTTTCAACTTTAAACACCTGTTCAAGAATGTCATTATAAAGTTTTGCAATCTTTTGCTTTATTTTTTCTAGTTCTAAGTCTAAAGCACTATCGTCAAATAAATCAGCTATATTCATAGTTCTCCTAATTAGCTAAATATAACCCCCTCATATAGAAGGGGTTACGGTTTAACTAACTATTATCTGTCAGTTACAAAAGCGAAACCTGAGGCGTCACGCATCTCACCAACACCATAGATAGTGTCAGCAGTATACAAGTCACCTAGGTACTCTTGCATGTAAGATGACTGTGAACGTACTCCTAGTTGCTCAACTAGAGCCATTGCGTCTTTATGTAAAACTAGACCAATGTCGTGTACTGTGTTATCAGCAGACTTAGTAGTACCCATAGCGTTAGTAACATATACATCAACACCGTAGATTTGTCCAACCTTACCAGTCTTGATTGCATTACCATCGCCAATGAACGCTTGCTCAGTATAACGCTGAATGCCTAACATGTCAGTGTACTGACGTGGAGTTAGAACAATTGCACGTCCATCTTGAGGTACGTCAGCTAGGTCTAGCTTCTCAATCATTGCACGAATTGCAGCGTCACCACCAGTTGCTAGTGAAACAGCGTTACCTGCGTTAGAAGAAGCTGTACGAGTCCAGTCAGCAAGTACACCAGCATTATCAAATACTTGTGCCTTGTTCCAACCTGAATCGCCTGCTGTTCCGTTACCACCGTTTAGCTTTGCTGCTGTGTTAAACAAGTCTAGGTCGACCTGTGTACTTAGAGCATAGCCAGCATCTTCTGTGTAGAATCTACGTAGAGAGCTCAATGCCTGAACTTCTGCCATATCTTCAATTAGCACTGAGTATTCATAGTGCTTATCAATGCTTAGTGCTGTATTTCCATGAGTATCGCCTTGAATCTTAACTAGCGAGTTCTCTCCCTTTGAAGTTGCTGAACCACGTACCGGTGTTGGGATATTGATTGTATCACCCTTCTTACCTTTGTGGTTGATGCGAGTTACCAAATTAGCTAATACTAAGTTCTTTTGATAACTGGCAATAACTTCGTCACTCCACAACTCTGGTATAAAAGTTGCAGCTGTAGTGACTGTTTGGTTATTAGTACCAATTACACCTGTTGCCATTTTATATATCTCCTATATATCTTATTATTTTACCCTCCCCTCTGCGTAAGCTTCGTAGATTTCATCTTCTAAACTCTGATAACGCTTTGGGTCAGTCTGTTTTAAACGTATTAAATCAGCACGCCTGTAAATCTTTTTACCAGCTGTTGACTCACCGGAAGCTCTTGATACTCCTTCACCTGCTTTCATTGCAGTATCTCTTTTAGTCTTTTTGCTTTCATTTACTTCTTGCGTCTTAGAAATCATTTGTCTTTCTTTCCAAGTCGTAAGCAGTTCATTAGCTGCATCAAAGTCATAAGAGTCTGCTTCTTTATACAAGCGTTGTCTTATCTTACTTCCATTTACCCACTCCTGAAATCCTCCGTCAGTGATGACTTCTTGGAAATCTGGATGTGCCTTTTCGAGTTGTTGGGCAGTTAAAGCAGCTTGTTGCTGTTTCGACTGTTCCGAAAACTCTCTGAATCGTGGATGATTATCTATAATTTGCCTGACTGCTTGTTCAGGATTTTCATAAAAATCTACTTCTTCAGTTTTGGTAGTCTGTTGGCTTTGTGTACTTATCTGGGATTGCAAATAAGAATCAGTTAGTTTTCTTAGTTCACCAATCTCTTGCCCTTTACGACCTAGTTCTTTTTCTAGGTTCTCGTAGGCTTCAGCTATTTCTGCTGAGGACTTACCTTGAAATTTCTTAGGAAGCTCAGGCTCTTCTACTTCTGGCTCTTGAGTTACTTCCTCGTTAACTTCCTCCTCTACAGCTAATGCTTCTAAAGATTCGTTTACTTGCTCTTGTACTGCTTCTTCTTGGACCTCAGGGTCTACAATTTTACTACTCATGCTTCTTACCTCCGTCTTTTAAGATTATGGGGGTTATAAAAAATGTTAGAGCTGGTACTAATCCAGTTGTTCTAACGCTAGTTTGGTAGCTTCCTCTAAATTAATAAACATGTTTAGGAAAGATACCTGACCTCTACGCATATGTAGGGTCTTTTCATCTTCAATGTCATAAATTTTTTCAAGAGATTCTGCTAGTTTTGTGTACTCATCTACAAGTTCACGCCAGCCATCTTGTTGAAATAAATTAAGACGTTGTTCTAATACTTCTTTATCTGTCATCCGTTCATAGCCTTAGCTAAGTTAAGGACAGTTTCTGAGTTTAGATGTTCTACCTCAGGTACATTACGTGCAGTTTCTGACTGTATACCTTTTATCTTAACCATCTTCTCAGCTAGTTCTAATTGTTTCTTAGCAAGAGCTTCATTAGATGTTTTATCACCTGCATCTACTTGTAGCTTCTGTGCTTCTGCATACATCTTATTAATTTCTGCTTTAAGTTCTTCTAACTCAAGCATAGACTTCTGCATTTCTATTTGTTTAATTTGTTGTTCCTCAGGGTTAGGTTGCATCATTTGATTAATTGCTGCTACTAACTGTGTTCTGTTAGATAATGATGAGTTTTCAAATATACTCATTAGTATAACAAAGAATGCAGGAGAACCTTGTGGCGTCATAGATAACAACTGTACCATCTGTGTTGTTTCTAATTCCTTAGCCATAATTCCTAGACTACTATAAGGTTTAAACTTAAAGTCTACTGCTGGATATCTTTCGTTATCAAACTGTATACGCCTGTTTAAAGCCTTATTAACCATAGGAATCAAGAATGAATCTTGGAAATTCATTAGTGTTCTCTTCTGACGTTTGATAGATGCTGCTTGGAGCATTGACATACCACTAGCAGTTCCATTGCGAGGATTGGAAAAGTTACTGTTAGCAGTGTCCATAGCACCAGTACCCATCTGAACCATTCGTTCTAGCTCTGCTGCTTCGGTAAATGTTGATTGGGATAGACTACCGAAATTTAGTGGCATTAGAACAGACTTAGGGTCGCCATTAGTGAGGATTGTCTTACCGGGACGGACATCAAATTTCGTTCCACGTGGTAGACGAGTGGCGTCTAAACCCATCATTGGGTGTGTCGTGAGTGCTAGGGCGTCAATACGAGCTCTCAGTTCAGCATCTAAAGCTTTCTGTGGATTATATCCCTTTTCAGCTACACCTCTACCCCAGAACTTCGAGGGAACCCTGTCATTTTGATAGGCAACAAACGGTCTATCATTTAACATGTAAGGATTTTCTGCTGCTCTTAGTACACAATCGTCATTAGCAATTGTAACAACTGCTTCAACTAACTCATCATCATTGTAGTCAAATTGTTCTACAGAACTTGAGTTGCCACTAAGAAATCTTTTAGGAACTAATCCCCAATATTCTACAATCTTTACTTTGTCATCTTCATCAGACTCATTAAACTCTTCATCAAAGCCAAAGTCTGCTTTGTCATAACTACCTAATGGCATATCATTATATATACCATCTTTCATGCCCTTAGTAATCATGTATCTAGGTTTAATTACTATGTGGGCGACACCTAATGCTTCATCTATTGTTGTAGCTGTAGGGTCAATAACAAATTCTTTTGGTGATACTGATTCTACTTTAACACAAGTGTATGGTATTTCCTGTGTTCTAGTATTAGTAGTCATGGTTCCCGGTACTGGCTCTTCAATAGCCACCATTTCCATTTTATCTTGTACTAAAATCTTACCAATACCTGTACCATAAATAGCACCGTTTAGCAAACACTCTGCAATAGCGTCTTTTACTCCATCTTTTGTTAAATCTTCATGGAGTAAGTTACGTATGTACTCTGCGTCTTGTTTATTTTGGTCAAGAATGTCATCTTCTAGGTCAAACCAACGGTTTCCTCCAAAGATTGCTTCCTCTAATTCTGCTACTGTGGCTTCAATTGCCTGTGATGTGGCTGGAGAAATTAATTTACTCTTCTCTGACTGCCTTGTTTTGTCGTCATGTGCCCAAATACCACGCCATAATCTGTAGTATTCGTCCCATTTAGACATATAGTTAGTATTTCTGTGGTCCTCCCACTGGTCAACTCTGTCTAATACCCATTCTCTTAACTGACTATGTGGACTATCTAGGTAATCTTTCTCTTCCATAAATTAATATCCTGCTATTGCGTCCATTGGTTCCCAATCTTCTAACTCTATACTGCCTGCGTAGTCTGCTACGCTAACTTGGTCTATATATGCAAGGCTATCCAGCAAATCATCATGGCTAAGTGGGGAAGGAAAGTCCATCATTTGGGAAATAAAGTGGTCATTCCAACTAGCCTTTCTAAATTTTATCTTGCCATGTTCTAGTCGTCCTTGCAACGACCATGTAATTCTGTCTATCTTTCTTTTACCACCGTGAGTAACATCTGTTATGTTAACCCATCTACCGTGTGTTCTCATCTCATCTTCGAGATAAGGCATTATTGCATTCTTTAATGCTCCTGCTTCAATCCCGACAGTAGTCGCTTGACTTTCAATTGCAGCCTGTAGTATTTTAAAAGCAGTTTCTTTAATACCCCATCTACCATGATATATATCCTTTACTAACCATTCGTCATTTACAATCTTTACAACTGATATTGCTGTTTCGTCTAACTTACTAGACTTTAAACCTCGGTCTTTACTAGACTGTTCAAACCCTGCTGGGTCTACTGCTACTACGTAATGACCTATTGTACCTTCCGCAAAGTCTGCTTCATTATCGACATACTTAATCCACTCTTCCTTAAATATTCCTCCTGTGAAGGACTCAAAGGTGGCTTCAAATTCTTGCCTGAAGGCTTGAGTAGACATTGTGCTTTTTGCAGCAGCGATTTCTTTGGGGTCCAATAATGGATTGTCCGTAGAATTGAATTGAAATGCTTCCCAGTCATCATCCTGTTGTGCTTCTATGTATAACTTATAAAAATGATTTTTACCTGCAGGAGTACCAATAAACATAGCACCACCTTTAACATCTGCAAGTGTTGGTCTTAAAATCATTTCCCACACTTCAGGTTTCATACTGGCATATTCATCGAGTACCACGTACTCCAATCCTACGCCCCTCAAAGTATCTGGTCTATCTGAGCCTTTAAGGTATATCTTTCTGTCGTTGACTAAAGTTAACACTGCTGTGTTTTCGTGAGCAGCTTTTATAACATCCTGCCCTAGTTCCTTTAGCATACCCCACATAATATCTTTTGACTGTTGGAATGTGGGACCAACGTAAAATACGTCTTTGCTTTTGCTTTGTAGTGCTTTGATTAATAAAACCCAAGCAGCTAACCTTGACTTACCAAATCTTCTACCTGCTGCTACAACTTTAAAACGAGCAGGAGATTTAAATATCTCCATCTGAGCATCATGAAGAGAAACCTTAATATCTGCCATTATTCGTCTATGGCGTCTATTACTTCACCTTCAAAGGTAGCTTGTTCCTCTGCTTCTTGCTTTTCTATAGCCTTTACAGATTCAACAATAATATTTATTCCTAAATCCTGATGCTCGTGTTTTATTTCAACAGCTTTGTGTGCTGGAACAATTCTATCCATGCACATCTTTAAACAATGCCTATCGCCTTTTAGTGCCATCTCGATAACCTTGTCGACTATCTCTGGTCCTTTGGCTGAAAGTATTTCTCTGCTTAAAGCTGTATATTTGTTTACTGAACCTACGGGTCTGCCAGCTGGATTCAATGATGGCATCCCTTTGTATAAGTTGGGATTACCTGCTTTTCTTTTGGGTTTTGTTTCGTCCTTTGGCATACCTTTGTCCTGTGTTAAAAAGGGAGGTTCTATACCCCTATTATACCACGCTTTGTTCATAATTGCAACACTTTTCTTAAAAAAGCCATTTTTTGTACCTTTGAGTTAGTAAATTGCTAATTTAAGGTCCAAATTCTATCTCATGTGCTATTGAGCTAAAGTTTAACTTTTGAAATTATAAAAAAGGGTCCCCCCGTGGCAATGCGTGGTCAGAAATGGCAATTAATGACCAGTCATGGCTCATCATGGCAACGGGTGGTCATGGTCAAGCGTGGCAATGTGTGGTCATGAGTGGTAAGTTGAAGTAAAAGTGTCTGTGATAGTGGTTATATTAAAAACAACAGGTGTTATATAAATACTACAAACTGTGGTTTAAATACTACAATTATGATATGTAACATAAACACAACACAATGTAACATAAATGCAACTAATAGCAATAATTGTTGAGTAAATACAACAAGTTACCTGTAAGGCTCAAGAATAGCCTAAATTTAAGAGATTATCTTTAAGCACTAGGTATAGCAGGGTAAGAAAAAATAATGGCTCAGAAACAAAAATCAATTTTCTTGAGGGTAGTAATGTAATGAGTAGGGTAAACAAAAATCGTTGAAATTTGAGCGAATTTGGGACGATTAGAGCATATTG
>JAERSJ010000031.1 GCA_016845825.1 Methanobacteriota archaeon | reverse complement strand
ACGCAGAGGTTACAAGACTTCAAGGTGTCTATGATGGTAACGCATACCAAAGAACAAGGGCAACAGCCTACGCAGAAATCAAGGAGCAGTTAGACCAACTGTACCACGATATGACTGCTGGTAAGTTAGATGCAACAGGTGAGTGGCACAAAGCAATTAAAGCTGTAAAAGACGCAAACCCTAAACCATAGGAGTAGTAAATGCCAACAGAGATTAGTGGCTCAACTGGAGTCAACAAGATACAAGACAACACGATTGTCAATGCTGACATAAATAGTAGTGCTGCTATTGCTGGTTCTAAGTTAGTAATGCCTAGCGGTAGTGTGTTACAGGTTGTTAGTGCTAATATAACAAGTGAAGTAGGCACAACTTCAACTTCTTGGGTAGCAAGTCCAATGGCAGCAACTATAACACCTAGTTCTACTTCAAGCAAAATATATATTTCTTATAATGGGTTTGCTTATCACTACATTAATGAACAGGCAGCATCAACAATATATAGAGGTTCTACAGAATTATCAGGAAAAGATGGTGGTTTTATGAGAAGCTGGAAATCACATAGCAGAGGTTTTTTTCCACATATTGCTAATTATTTAGATAGTCCAAATACCACATCAGCAACTACATACACAGTTTATGTAAAGAAACAAAGCGGAAGCAACTCAATGGATTTTCCTTCATCATCATCATCTACAGTTCCAACAATAACACTTATGGAGATAGCGGGATGAGTACAATAAAATCAAGTGACGAACATCTAACACTAAACGCTGATGGTTCGGGCAAGGACATAAAGTTCCAATCTAATGGCACAGAAGTAGCCAGTATTTCAGATGGTGGTGTGGTAACTGCTACTAGCTTTGCTGGTAGTGGTGCTAACTTAACAGGAGTTGGTGTAGCTGGAATTTCGTCTAGTGCAGATGCTACAGCTATGACTATTACTTCTTCTGAACATATTGGTATCGGAACAGCTAGTCCAGCAATTATGGAAGCAAGACAAGCTGGAAAATTTCTTACTGTTTATGGCACAGCTACCAATGGAGGAATCTTAGAGTTAGCTAGTAATAAAAATACTGATGATGATTCAGTAGGTATTTTGTCTTTTGTTAATACTGAAAATGGTGATACAGATGGTGCTAGTAGAAAATACATAGCACAAATTCGAGGAAAAGTAGAAACTAATGATTCCAATGCTCAAGACGATTCGGGCGGTAATTTAGTTTTTCAAACAAAAGCTGATGGTGGAACTATTGATGATAGGTTAACTATTACATCAGATGGCAGAGGCTTGTCACAGTTTACTGCAAAGGCTTGGGCAAGATTTTCGGGCGGTACATTACACGATTCACATAATTGCAGTAGTGTAACTCAAAGTGGTAACACAGGTTACTATGCTATAACTTTTACAAATGCTATGGCTAATGCAAACTATGCTGTAGGTGGTATGGCTCACGCAGATAGAATGCTATCTTATCATTCAGCCCCTACTACTTCACAGCTTTATATGTGGAGCTATAACTCAGGCGGTACTGCTGAAAATGGTGATTATCAATCAGTAGTAGTTTTTGGAGATTAATATGAAAATAATATTTCATCACGCTGAATCAAATACTCTAGGAGAAATGAGTCCAGCTCCACAATTTTTATCAACACTTACTGGCACTGAAGAAGAAAAAATGATTCATCTTGCTAATAAAGATTTACCTACTGGAACTAAGTATGAAATTGTTGCTGACGATTATTTACCTTCAGACAGAACATTCAGAATTGCTTGGGAATATGTAGCTGGTTCTGACGAAAAGACTTCAGCAGATTTAAGTGCTGAAGATTTAGCTAAATACAATATGAAGGAGAATCTGTAATGCCAATGCAAATTAACATAGATAAAGCAAAGGCTGCTACTAAAGACAGACTTAGAGCAGAAAGAAAACCTCTGTTAGAAGAACAAGACATTCTGTTTATGAAGGCACAAGAAGCTGGCTCAGATACTTCTGCTATTGTCACAGAGAAGCAAAGGCTCAGAGATATTACAAATCAAGTAGATAGTATGACTACTACTGATGAGTTAAAGGCAGCTAAAGTAGAAGCCTAATGAAAGAAAAAATACTGGGTTTGATTATAGGAATAATCGTAGTAGCTATTGTACTATTCACGCCTATTAATGCAGAAGCTAACGACCCCATTATTACAGAGTCTACTAGCACAGTAACAACAAATGGCAATCAGACTACTAAGGTAGAAAGCCCGCCACCTAGTGCAATAGCACCTCAGTTTGGTAGTGGTAACACCTCAGATTTATGTACGATTAGTTCTAGTGGTTCAGTACAGACACAGATACTTGGACTCTCAGTAGGAACAACGTACACAGAAGATAATTGTCTTAGACTCAAGAAGGCACAGAAGCTGTATAACTTTGGTATGAAGGTCGCAGCAGTTAGTGTAATGTGTCAAGACCCTGATGTATGGGAAGCGATGATGTCGGCTGGGACTCCTTGCCCTATTGACGGACTTATAGGACAGCAAGCTAAAGATGCTTGGGCTGTACACACAGATACAATACCAATGCCACCGGAGGAAGATGAAATTACTGCACAAGAAAAACGTGATAAGGCTCTTAGCATTATGGGTACTGTTGCAGCAGCCTTCATATTCTTCTAGCTATACCTTTGGATACACAGGTAACGCAGCAGTAGATGGCTTAATAT
>JAERSJ010000030.1 GCA_016845825.1 Methanobacteriota archaeon | reverse complement strand
ACTCTAATACAACTGGTTCTGGACATACTGCTTTAGGAAAACAAGCTGGACATAATATTACGACTGCTGCAAACAACACAGCAGTTGGTTATTTAAGTTTAGCTGAAACTAATACTGGAAGTAACAATACAGCAACAGGAGTTTATGCTTTAAGAGAAAACACTACAGGAGCTAATAATGTAGCAGTTGGTTACACAGCTTTAGATGCAAATACAACAGGTGGTCAAAATATTGCAATAGGAGCTGGTGGTGCTTTAGGTGCTAACACTACAGGCACATACAATGTTGCTATGGGTTATGCTTCTTTAAGTGCTAATACTACAGCTTCTGACAATACAGCAGTTGGTGGTAATACTTTAGCAGCCAACACTACAGGGCATAGTAATTGTGCTGTCGGAGCAAGTTCGCTTGATGCTAATACAACAGGTTCGCATAACACAGCACTCGGACATACAGCTTTAACTAATGCTACTACAGGAAGTAGCAACACAGCACTTGGAGCAGATGCTTTAAAATCTGTAACTACTGGCACTAATAATATCGGTATTGGTTTTAGAACAGGAGATTTTTCAACTACACTTACAACTGGTAGTCATAATATTATTATGGGTACTAAGTGCCACACAAGTGGCTCTGGCTCTAATCGTCAAATAGTTATGGGAGATGAGGCTGTTGGTAGTGCAGATAATTCTCTCACCGTTGGTAATGGCGGAACAGACTCAGCAATTGTATTTGGTCAAACTTCTTGGACAGCTCCTTCAGATATTAGATTAAAAGAAGATATACAAGATGCAAAAGCTGGATTAGATTTTATAAATGCTTTAAGACCAGTAACTTATAAGTGGAAAAAAGAAAAAGACATTCCTAAAGAATTGAATACTTACAAAGAAGGTTCTGAAAAACGATTTAATAACGACTACACTAATCACGGATTTATTGCACAAGAAGTAAAAGAAGCTATTGATAATCATCCAGAAATAAAAGATGGATTTGAAATGTGGAGTGAGGATGGTTTAGATGGCAGACAAAGAATTGGAGAAGGTGCTTTAGTTACTATATTAACTAAAGCAATACAGGAGCTTTCAGCAAAAAATACTGCGTTGGAAGCAAGAATTACAACACTAGAAGGATAGGAGTAAATTATGGAAGTCGAATTTACAGCAGAAGAAATAGCAGCACACTATGTAGCTATGGGGCATTCTGTAGATGAAGTCAACAGTAGTAAGCAAGAAGGTGAAACTGATGATGAGTTTGCAAAAAGAAAAGCTAGGAATAAAGAACACCTAGTAATAATGAAAGCTAAGAAGAAACTAGATGGCACAACATCTATTTGGACTAGCGAAGATTTCACAGCAATTGATGCGGCTATAGCATCTTAATAACGGAGAAAAGTATGTCTAAAAAACAAAAAGAAAAGACAGCGATCTCAATAAATGACAAAGAATTTAATATTGAAGATATGACAAGTGAACAACAAGCAATGATAAACCACATTAATGATTTAGATAGGAAGATTGCACAGAGTCAATTTAACCTTGACCAATTAATTTTTGGTAAGAATGCTTTTGTAAATTCATTGAGTCAGTCTTTGGAAACTTAGGAGCAATAAATGTCAACAATTCAAAGTTCGGCAGAACATTTAACACTAAACGCTGATGGTTCTTCTAAGGATATAAAGCTACAGTCTAACGCATCTGAAAAAGTTATTGTTAAGTCAGATGGCAAAGTTGGTATTGGCACAAGCAGTCCAGCTCAAAAATTGACCATAGAGGACACAACAGCAAGCAACACAAGCACTTATGTTTCTGTTGTGAGTGGTACAGGCGGTAATGCTGGTATTACATTTGGCGATAGTGATGCTGATTTAGTGGGAGGTGTTCTTTACAACAATACTGACAATGCTTTACGATTCTTTAAAAGCGGATTTACAGAAGCAATGCGTATTAATTCTTCAGGTGCTGTAGGTATTGGTCGTGACCCAGCAGCTCTTTTACATTTACAGTCTAGCGAGCCTGAAATTCGTTTTACATACACAGGTAATTCAGGTTACTCTCATATCAAGGGTAGTGCGAATAATGAACTTATATTTAGTTCGGGTACAACTGATGGTCAAGAGCGTATGCGTGTAGATTCAAATGGTGATGTTTTAATAGGAACTACGACTTCTGGTGGCAGACTAGAGGTGACAGATGTCGATAATGCTAGTGCTCCTGTAGTGGGTATAAATGCTAATTCTTATAGTTCTGGTTCAGTCTATCACATTCGATTCCGTGTTAATGACTCAACTAAAGGAAGTGTTACATCTAATGGTTCTTCTATAGCTTATAACACCTCATCAGACCATAGATTAAAAGAAAATGTAGATTATAATTGGGATGCTACTGCTAGATTAAAGCAACTAAAACCTTGTAGATTTAATTGGATTGCTGATGATACAAATACTTTAATTGATGGTTTTATAGCACACGAAGTATCGAGTATTGTACCTGAAGCTGTTAGTGGTGAAAAAGATGCTATGACTTCTGAAGTGCTTTATGCAGAAGGTGACGAAATACCTGAAGGTAAAAGTGTTGGAGATGTTAAGACAGCATCAGAACCTGACTATCAAGGCATAGACCAAAGCAAACTTGTACCTTTATTAGTTAAAACAATACAAGAGTTGGAAGCTCGTATAACTGCATTAGAAGCCTAATGAAAGAAAAAGCTCTTGGCTTGCTTATAGGTCTAATCGTAGTAGCTATTGTACTATTCACACCTATTAATGTTAAAGCTAACGACCCAGTTGTAACAGAGTCAACTGTAACTCAAACAACTAATGGTACACAGACAACTAAAGTAGAAAGTCCACCACCTAGTGCCATTTCGCCTCAGTTTGGTAGTGGAAACAATAGTGATTTATGTACGATCAGTTCTAGTGGTTCAGTACAAACACAGATTTTAGGTTTATCAGTAGGCACGACATACACAGAAGAAAATTGCCTAAGATTAAAAAAAGCACAAAAGCTGTATATGTTTGGAATGAAAGTAGCAGCAGTTAGTGTGATGTGCCAAGACCCAGATGTATGGGAAGCGATGATGTCAGCTGGGACTCCTTGCCCTATTGACGGACTTATAGGACAGCAAGCTAAAGATGCTTGGGCTGTGCACACTGAGTCAATACCAAAGCCACCGGAGGAAGATGAAATTACTGCACAAGAAAAACGTGATAAGGCTCTTAGCATTATGGGTACTGTTGCAGCAGCCTTCATATTCTTCTAGCTATACCTTTGGATACACAGGTAACGCAGCAGTAGATGGCTTAATAT
>JAERSJ010000029.1 GCA_016845825.1 Methanobacteriota archaeon | reverse complement strand
CTGTGCAATCAATATTCTTCATCACCGAACGTTTGTAATAATAGCGAACATATAAAAGATATATGTGAATGGAATGAAAATGCACCTCCTCCCATTGCACCAATGGTAACTACTTGTAATTTTGCATGTGACGCGGCTGGCTTTTCCTGTGGTTTGGGATGCCAATTAATGGAGTTCGCGTCCCCTGCTGCAACAATAGCTTGCGGCATAGGCTGTACTGCAGCTAAAACTGGGTGTCACGCGCTATGCAACATTGATCAAGGTTCACTGAAAGACGGCGAACGTTGCATCGGTAGCAACGACGAATGTAAAAGTGAAAATTGCCATCGCACAAATCGTTATGGCGATAAACGGAATGGAGAACCGGGTTTTAGATGTTGCGAAGACTCGTGGTTCTGTACGCCTTTCTCGTCCGGTAATTGTAAGGCTGGATTTTGGTATTGCAGTGAATATTGCGATGATAGAAACACTTGTTGGGACGATAACCATATTGCTCCCAATAAACAATGCGTATTGAAAAATGGCAAATTATGTAATGGGTGTATAATCGGAGGGCGTTGTCTTCTTGGCGCTAAGTGTCCAAAACTTACACCAACCGGTAAATTAAATCCATGCCCTGACACTCAACCTTTTTTAAATAAATTAGGTAATAAATTTGCTTGCTATGACACTTTATTTCCGCGGATAAAGAAATCTGTTTGCTTCATTGATAAAAATCATTTGAATGAAAAGGAATTTTTAGGCGTAGGTTATGAATGGGATACAACAAACACCAATCCGGAAAATGTTGGCGAATTATGCGCTAATTTAAAATATTCAAAAACTGACCCATGCAGTGGGTGTTCTTTTGATCCCGCTAAAAAATGCGTAAAAGGAACTGCAAAGGACACAGATAAACCATTATGTAATGATTCATGCTGCACCGCTCAGGGACAAAAAACACCAGATGGAAAAATTATCCCGTGTAAACCAGGTTGTTATTATCACGAAGAAAATGGTAAAAGCGCTTGCTATTACGGTTCTATATGTAAAGAAGGAACACCCGGTTGTGTAGGATGCATCACTAAAAACGGGGAACGAATTTTTGTAAATGGGTCATTCGTTGATCAAAATGGTAATTGTAAAGAATGCACATCTGTTAACGTTTCTTTTCCTGTCATTCCGCCCGTGTTTTGCGATCAAGGTTGTTCGCCGTCCCCAGACAAGGAAGTGTGTCTCCGCGGGACAAGTTGTGACCCAGAGACAGAAGTATGCGCAGGGTGTATGTATAAAAATAGTCATTTGGATTTGTATGGGTATGCTCAAACCGATGATGGTTCGGTGTATCAATGCGAACCGTGCCCAATGAAAGATTGCTATGACAGCAGTCAGGAAATTGACAAATCAATGTTAACAGGGTGGTGCAATGGATCTTGTTTTTATAACAAAAAGGATAAAAAATGTTACAAAGGGATTTTTTACGGAACAGATGAAGGATTATGCATGATTGATAAACAAACGCCTAAAGACTCTGAAAAACTAAAAACATTTTGCGTCAATAGATGTGATGAAATTGGAAAAGCATATTCAGAATTCGATACAAGTGCTTGTAAGACAAATTGCAATGCAATGGGCGAATCTAGTTCTATAAATGATATTTGCAATTCTGTTTACGGGACAATTAATACACCAAAAGATATTTGTTACATAATATCCCCGACCGAGGCTGATTGTGCGTCAAAGGGTGGGAATTTTAAAAAGTTTAAAGGTTGTAAGACTGATACGGGCGAATTACTACACCTCACAGGCTACTCAGGCGACAATGCCAAATGCAAATTATGCCAGGTCGAAGTCGATGGTTTGCCGCAGCCGTTGCCATATATTGGCGAGGAACCTGTTTTTATGTATAGAAAAACCAAAACCAAGGATACTAATGTATGTAATAAAGTTGATATAACGAATGATAATCATTGCTTTGGACATGGATGGCATTATGATCAAGTAACCGGTACAGCTGGTAAATGCGTAGGAGAGCCTCGCGAATTATGTTACAATCAACAGTCATGGGAAGATTGCAACGATTATAGTAAATATTGCCCCGACGGGTGGTTTTTCGATTATGAATCAAAAAAATGCGGCAAATGCATAGGTGATAACGCTGCATGTAAAGATAAAACTTCATGGAAATCTTGCAATGAAAACAAAGATTGTAGTTGGATGCCCGCGACCCCTGCAGTATGTAGTACTGATAGCGATTGCAGCGCCATTAACAGTAAATACTTAAATAGAAAAATATATGATAGAAATTATTGCTATCAGACGGCAGCAGATCATACAACATCACATTTCAAATGTGAAGCTGATTGGGGTACAAAAAAAGCTTGTTGTGGACAGGATAAACACAATAAAGATGATATACCCCCTGAACTCCAATGCCCAGAGGAGTACCCTATATGTAAAAATTATGTGTATAAAAAACACCAGGGGTATTGCACAGATCATACAACATCACATTTGAAATGTGAAGCTGATTGGGGTACAAAAAAAGCTTGTTGTGGACAGGATAAACACAATAAAGATGATATACCCCCTGAACTCCAATGCCCCGAGGCGTACCCTATATGTAACGATTATGTGTATAAAACCACCCCAGGGTATTGCACAGAGCATGCAATAAGCAACGACGAACCATGCAAATCTAGCTATGGCGATGAACTCGTCGCGAAGGTAATAAGCCCAACATGTGGTCTGTCCCCCATCGCTGGTAATTGCGAATGGGATACACTTGATAAAAAATGCGAAAGTACCGAATTCGATCAAAAAGAACATCCAAACATGAGTCCATTCGCCCGCGGCGCCGTGCGGGACGCGAACATCGTTACAGCTCGGGACTGTGTTGACAAAGGTAGAAAACATTTCTGGTTAAAGGAGCATATATGTGAATTAGCCCCCCCGCACAATGATTTCGACGCGAATCGCGTTTGCACACTTGACCAAGTCAAAGATGGCAAAGCCGCATCGACGCTAACATTAAAAGAAGACGACCTTGTCACGGTTTTATCGCGTTCTAACGATAAGTATTGGCCTATTCGCACTCACAATGGGAAACAAGGTGTTATCCTCTCGAGCTTTCTGACCGTAATGAACGAAGATAATATAAAAGAACAATGCAAGGATGCAGAATTTCCAATATGCTCACAGAAAGGGGGATCTGGGGGAAAATGCGTTGCCGCACTATACCCGGGCGCAGGGAAACGGTGCGACCAAAATTACAATCCACCTGGTGCCCCAGAAAATCCATGGCTCCCAGCGGGTACCTGGCCCGAACCAAAGCGAAAAAAATTACCATGCCCTAGCAATGCTCCTATATGCAAAGGGTACGTACCCCATTCAGGGCTTAGTGATTTTTTGTTTCACCAAGAAGATGGGTATCGAAAAGAAAAGCTAGGGCATTGTATTCCGGAAGGCAAGGCAGCTGGCCTCAAGTCGTGCCATCACTTTCAACATTTAGATTTAGTAGATGGACATAAACGAATACCAGATGAGTTTGAAAGTGGGGAATTAATAGACGGATGTCAGTGGATGGTGTCTGCTCCTTCTCCATGCAAAACAGACACAGACTGTAACCCATCAGATAAGTATGAGTACGATACAGGCAAGTGTGAGCCAGCTCCATGGGGTCGAACGGGTAAAAAAGAATATTGTTCCGACCGTTCACGTCAAGGATCAATCACAAAATGTTTGCAAAAAATAGGAGATAACAACGGGCTTGTTGACTGTAATTGGTCAACTCTAAAAGGTGGCGAGCGCCCTGTTAAAGATCCAACTAAAAAAGATGCAATAGCAAGAAAGAAGTGTTGCGATGGGGTGTGTTATACTAGATCAGTATTGGATAAGGACGATAGTTGTCCACCTACTTCTAAATGCGTACCAGAGGACCACAACGACGAAAAATTAACAAATGAATGCACCCCTATTTTAACATTGAACCCACATTTTTGTTCAAACCGAGACAAACAAACATGTACAAAAAATGATCCCGGCGGATCAGCCTGTTGTAAATGGGAATCGAATAGTATCGCGAGCGATCCGAGAAATATTGATTGCGATGATAAAAAAGGCATGGTATCGAATAATACATGTTCAGGTATAAACGAGGTATGTTCCGCGAGTGAAAACGATTGTCAGCAAAACGAACATATATGGACTCCGCCAAAAATAAAGATTATCCGATCTTCTGATAAACACGGTAAAGATACAGGGTGGGGTAATGCTGAAGACCGATCTGACCCAAAGTCGTCTCGTTGGGAACCGCCTCCGCTTATTGGTCGTTTCGACGCACCTAGCGAATTAACCGATCCTTCTGTCTGGAGTCCACCTAGTTGGACTCCTTGTGGTAGACTCTTATGCGCAGCGGGGAACCAAATTATCCCCAGTCCTATCTCATCTTTAGGCGGTCAACTCATATCCGGTCTCACCGATCCGGATAATAATCCTCTAGACCCTAACCATCCACATTAGAAATATTAGTTTTTATTTATTTTATTAAATAAGATAAATAAAATGTCAATATACTTTACTAACCAAGATTTAGAAAGAAAATGCAAGATACAGTCATTTTTACATAATACCAATAACGAAATAGAAGCAGTAAGTGGAATCGAATTCTCGACACAAAAACCCGGCATAACATTAAGAATTGTTAATTATAATGTTTTCGGCAGGTGGTCCGGGGTGACTGGGTATGAAGGTCAGGATGTAAGACTGCAACATATTCCCGAAGCTATCAAAAAACACCCAATGCTAGGTGGACACCCCGACGGCGTAGATGTTATTACGGTCGACGAAGCTTGGTGTCCTAACAAACAAATTTTATCTGGTCCAGTTATGTGTGGCAAAAATAAGTCTAGAGACTTATTAACAGCTGCTATGATAAATAATGGGTGGATCTACCACACAAATGTGGTAGATTATCCCGGGGTATTCGTTGGAACAAAACCCGCAAATGGTGGTGGTATAATATTCAGTAAATGGCCGATCGAGGCTACATCTCAGTATATTTTTACGAATGCATCCGGGCAGGATAAGCAAGCTGCCAAGGGGGTTATTTATGCTCGGGTAATAAAAGAGCATAATGGAATCAAACAAGCTTTTAATATATTCGGTACTCACTTGCAGGCTTGGTCCACGCCCGAGGGTGCAAAAACTCGCGAAAAACAATTAAACGAGATTTATAATAACTTTTTGCCAAATATTAACATCCCAACAGATGGTTCAGAAGTCGTTATATTCCAAGGCGATATGAATACAGACTATGTATTATATCCCGATGAAGTGGAAAATATGAAAAAAATATTACACGCAGAACTCCCACCATTCACACCCGACAGCGTATTATACACAAGTAATCCATCTACCAATTATTTAGTTGGAAAGGATGGAGCGGCCGACAGTAACGGCTGTTTATCTGAATATAGAAAACAGATAGACCGAGGTGATACATCGCGTCCGATGCATATATGTAAGTCATTAGCATATAATAAAAAACTATTGAATAATCGATTCGTTGACCGTGAAACAGGTTTGATAAAAATTCAAAATAAACCTTGCCGAGCTTACTGCCCCTGCTGCCCGCACGAAATGCTCGACTATATTTTGTATAGTACTGAAACAAAATATCTACAGCCAACCAAGGCGGAGATACAAATTATCCCTTTGAAAAGCATAACTCCGCTATCGCATAAATGGGGATGGTGTGATGGCGCAGAATGTGTAGTAAGAACAAAGGAAAATCCGAGTAATTTAACAGGGTCTGACTTGTCTGATCATTATCCAATTGTTGCTACTTTTGAATTTCAACCTATAAAAAATAATTTCTCAGCAATTGACGGTTGCAAAAACGATAATGATTGCAAATTTAGTATAGGGAGATGTTACTGCTCTGGACCAACATGTACATTAAACAATGAGATTAAAGACGGGACAAAATTGGGGAAGAGTAATAGAATTAACTCTAACTGTTATTTCAGAACTTCACAAGACGGTTTGTGTTTTTGCAGACCTGGGAATAAATG
>JAERSJ010000028.1 GCA_016845825.1 Methanobacteriota archaeon | reverse complement strand
GATTTAATGCACGATCCATACCAACAGAGAATTGTGAATATGGGAATGGTAATAATTCATTTAACATAGTAAGCTCCTTATAATAAGCAAGTTTTTTAATAGAACTAATAGTTCCTAATTTTGTCCACACGAGAACGACGTTCCCTGGACGGTTTGTTGTGATCCCTCTTCGGCAATCACATTATTATTTATAATACTTTTCTCATCTCTTATAGAAAAAGTAATAACTAAATAAAATATTAAAAATAATGGGAATAAAGAAAATAATAAGTATTTCATATTAAGGATTAGGGTTTGTAGTAAATCCAGAAGAGATATTAGATTCTCCTGTATTCTCAGCTAAATTAGTGGTAGCATCGAATTTGGTATATAGTTCTTTAAATGTATTCTTAGTATCTTCATCAAAACGAGCTATAGCTAAGTCAATACTCTTCATACGATCTTCAAAGATAGCATATGTTTGAACTATATGGCCTAGACGTCTTGTTGAAACCACCTCATCAACACCATCATCATAAAAGGTTTTACGAATACCGTCTGCCCATGAGACTAAAAGTTTAGCAAACTCTTCATCGACCTTACCAAAGGCCTTCATATGATTCATTATAATTTTTTCTTCCGTCACAAGAGAGGCAAAAGGTTGTTCAATTGTAATAGTGAATCTTTCTAGGAATGCCTCATCGATGATAGTAGCAGCACTAAATTTACCAGACTCTGAACCTTGTCCTTTTGTATTTGCGGTGGCAATAACATTGAATCCCTCTTTAGGTTCAATAAGTTCACCAGTTTTTTTAATGAGAATAGGTTTACCCTCCAAAACCCCTTGAAGACACATAATCTTATTGGATCCACGATCAATCTCATCAATCAAGAGAATAGCACCAAGTTCCATTGCCTTGACAATTGGTCCTTTTTCAAAAACTGTTTCTCCATCGACCAGACGAAATCCACCAATCAAATCATCTTGATCAGTTTCAGGCGAAATCTGAACACGAATGAATTCACGTTTAGCGTTGGCAGCCGCTTGTTCAACCATCATAGTTTTACCATTACCGCTTAATCCGGTAATGAAGATTGGATAAAAGAATCTTGATTTAACGATCTTAAGTACGTCTTTATAAGCTCCCCATTTAACAAAGTCCCCATCAATTTGAGGTATATAAGAGGCTTTAAATTCATCGACTAGAACTGTTTTTCTCACCTCACGAGCTAGAGTAGGTGCAGATTCTAGAGGCTTATCGTAGGACTTTGATATTGGAACTATTACACCTGTTATATCATATAGACCTCTATCTATTCTAGATAACTTAGAGACTGTAGGACCCATAGATCTATGTCCTGTTGCGATGGCTGCAGCATCTAATTCCCCAATGGTATATTGGGTCTTATTTGGGTCTTGACTTTGAAGATGATCGACAATTTTTTCAATTTTATTCATAATATAGGTTCCTCTCAGTGCTGTCAATATTTAATTTACACTCCCATTGTATCAAATACTAACTCAATTGTAAACATTTTTCAATTTTTTTTGAAAATTATTGAATCCCTGTCCATTGAATAGACTTAGGCATATTGGTTAGTGCGTTTCCACGGGGGTAGTTACGTGCTGGAGCGGACCAAGATGCTGACTTAAGAAGATCTCCATATTCGAACACCTTATCCTTTTTTGAGACTACGATAAATCCAATTGCTGATCCATCATGAATAAGTTTAACGTAGTTCCTTCCAACTTTAAAGGTGGCTTTTACTTTATATTCATCATACCAATGAGCCCATACCTTATTTTCATTGTGCTTATATTGTGCAATTTCCTGGGCTCTTTGTGCCCAAGTAGCATAATCCGAAGCCATTTTATTAAGAACATCTTCAATAATTTCTCTATTAACTTCTTGTTCTTTCATAATATATCCTCTATTTATTTAATTTACAGTTCATTATACCATACTATAGAGGTCTTGTAAACATTTAAATGCATTTATTTTGAATATTTTTCAATTATTTTTCTAGCTTTCGTTGCGCATTCCCAGCCTATAACGTTAACCCATCTATCAGCATCTAGGTCTTTATAGTGCTCAAAGAAATGTCTTATTTGAGAAAGAGTTCGACGAGGTACATCTTCTATATCATTCCATGAGAGATACATATTATCAGTAGGAACTGCTAAGATTTTATTATCTTCACCGTCTTCGTCGTGCATTCTTAGTACACCTATAGGTCTACATCTAGCTATGGATCCGGATATAAGAGGGTATGGGGATATAACCAATACATCAATTGGATCTCCATCTGGTGCTAAGGTGTCGGGTATAAATCCATAATTTGTGGGATAATACATAGCTACATCTAGGAATCTATCTAGATATAGTTGACCTGTGGTGTCATCAACTTCATATTTTACTGGGTCAGACGCCATAGGGATTTCAATAGTCACTTCAATAATTTTTTCCATTATCAACCTTCTGGGGGTTTTGCTGTGATGATTTCGTTACCTTCCTTATCTATTTCAACATTAATTATACCAAGATCTTCTAGATTATCTAGACAATAATTAACTCCGAATTCCATACCTTCTTTGGCTCCAGCATTATATGAAAATCGTACTGCTAGTGCTATTATTATGCTGTATGCAATATACTCGATTGCTATATATTCTATCACTAAACTCTCCTGCTAAAGTTACCGGTTTTATTAAAGGTTATAATATCATCAAATCTCTCAGCCATATGATTTTTATGTGATATGACAAAGACATTTTCATTCTCTAGTGTATATAGGATCTTCATAAATTCTTCTGTTCCATTATCATCGAGGGAACTATCAAAGATCTCGTCTATTATAAGAAGGTTGGTGCTAGCACTATTTTTCATCGAAGCTATCAATCGCCAAGTGAATAGTAGTGC
>JAERSJ010000027.1 GCA_016845825.1 Methanobacteriota archaeon | reverse complement strand
AGATGCAAGCTTTGTATCTGTTAACCCTGGAGCTACCGCATTAATTCTTAAACCACGATTTGCATATGTTGCTGCTGCTGATCTGACCATAGATTCAATGCCTCCTTTTGCAGCAGATATTGCCTCGTGATTTACCAATCCTAAAGATCCTGCGACACTAGACATGAAAACCATTCTGCCGTGTCCTTGGCTTAGCATAGCCTTTCCAGCAATAGATAATGTGAGAAATGCTGAAGTAAGATTTGTACTAATGACTGTTTCAAATGCTTCTTTGTTCATAGCATGTGGTGGTCTTACTGCAAAAGAACCTACGCAGTGCAAAATTGCATGAATTTCCCCAGACTCTTTTACTCCGGAAATAAAATTCTTGATATCCTCCTCAGAGGTTGCATTACCTAAGACTACGCTTACTCCTGAGGCTGATAATTCATCTGTGTGTGAATCATCTCTTACCAATACATGAAATTTATAATTATCAGCAGACATACTAGAAATTGTAGATTTTGCAATATCGCTCGAGCCGCCGACGATAGCTATGCTTTTTACCATGCTATTTCAAAAAATAGTGGCATATTAAGGTTAGGTAATACTGAAACGGTGGGCATGACAAATCCTACTTCTTGGAAACTCTTTTTCCGCAGTAAAAATTAGTCCGATTTCGAACCCTGAACTAGTTTGCCGCTTGATGTGAAATTGTTGTATATTTTGCCTTCTTTTTCGTAGCAACCCAGTTTCTCTTCTACATAATTTATTAATTCTTCGAAAGATATCGTATTTCTCAAAGCTTCATCTAATGATTCAGAAGTATAGTGCATTAATTTGGATGCAAATTCTATTGATTTTGTATCTGTCAAATTAACTAATACTGAACATATTTTTTGTGGTGGTTTTTCATCTTTGCTGTATTTCTTTATGTAATTAGTTCCTGCATATCTGCCTCCTCTTAGAGGTGTTATGTAGATATTCCACCATTCATATTTTTTCCTTAGACTATTTGATAATTTACGCCGAAGTGTAAAAACTCTGGCTCTTCGCTTCATAGAAGTTGCCAAAGGAATATCTTTCCAAATGTGATTCATCGGTCACGTACCTTGCCGAGCTTGCAGATTTGAGAGGATTTTCACCTCGTAAATTGTTTCTTAATTTCAATTAAATCAACTATTTATTTTCTGAAGTAGACGACATGCCATGCCCTTGCATTTTGCGGATAAAACAACGTATCAGTTGCCAACTGGAAATATACGTTGCCTAGTATTCATGAACTGCGTTTCCAATCAGCCCAAGATTAAACTGTAATAACAACGATTTTTTTAAAAGTTTGCAAGGCTTATTTGCTAAGGTTGCTTAGATGAATGATGAGATTGAATCATCCATTTAACGCCAGTACGTTCTAAAACAAAAGTAAATCTTGCAGGTGCCACTGATTGCTTACCATCCTCTTCTAAATTAAAATCATAAGTTCCATTCACTACACAAAAACGTCCATTTCCATGGTTCTTTTCAACAAGTTCAGTAATTTCACCACAAGGCTTTAACTTAACAAAAAAATCAAAATACTCTCTAATTTTATTCCTACCTTCTCTAACACTTTTATCTAATGTGCCTAGCAAAATGGCATCTTCTTGGTACAAATTTGCTATTTTACTAGCATCATTAGAGCAAACAGTCTCGATCCACTCTTGAATAAATTCACTTGGAGTCTTCATGAAAACACCTTACCAAACTCATTTTTAAATTTATCTAAATCTCCCTCTTCTAGGTTATTTATCCCACCTGCCTTTTCTCTCCCTCCGCCACCGAATGCTTTGCAAAGGTTACCTGCCCCATAGGGATTATTCAACGAAGAACGGACTGAAATTCGATATGTCCTATCTGAATTAGTAACTGCTATTGCACAGGCTAAATCCTTGTTAGAATTAACTAGGTGATTTCCAAAAGTTCCCATTATTCTATGCGACCATTCTTCGTCTGGAAACTTATAGATTACTCCCTTTTCATGTATGAAATATGGCTCTTGACAAGATGCAGTACTCATATCTGAGCGAAAGTTGGATACTAAAGTTGAAAATATTTCGTGTTCTGAAATTGCAAAAACGTCCTCACCACAATCTTCAAGCATTTCAGATACTAAAAGAGGTGCTGCGAACAAATCTTTCTCAGTTTTACCATAACTATTGTAATTAATGGCTAAGCCAATCTCCTTCAAAAGCTTAGTTTTCTCATGGTCTAAGCCTTCAGCTATAGCTAATTCAT
This sequence comes from Methanobacteriota archaeon, assembly GCA_016845825.1. Taxonomy (GTDB): domain Archaea; phylum Thermoplasmatota; class Poseidoniia; order MGIII; family CG-Epi1; genus CG-Epi1. The sequence continues at coordinate 1,206 of JAERSJ010000027.1, read as the reverse complement.
AAGCTAAATCAAAATGATTATCGCCAAAAGCTGTTGCAATCGCCCAAATATGATTCTTACCATTAACATGAGAATCCACAATTCTCCCTGTAGTCATATGTGGATCTGTATCTATGTGATATGTAATGTTTGGATGATCAATTAGCTCTGAAGGGTCATGATGGTCGAAATATTCAACCCTTGCTCCAGATTCAAGAATTCGTAAAACATCTTTACGATTCTTAGCGTGAGAAATATCCATCACAGTTACTAAATCACCCTTGGCTGGTTTGACGTGCCTAAGAAGATTAACATCTCTCTTAACTCCACTAATATTAACGGTATCTAAAGGAATGGCTAGTCTAAGTTGATGGCGTGCAAAAATGCCATCTGTATCTCCATTGAAAACATCGTAATTGACCATTATCTGTTCATCCATTCAGGAAAGTTAGATATTTGCTTTTGCTCAAGGAAAAAACGCGTATCAGCTATATCTTTTTCATAAAACTTTTCTAACTCTCTTCTTGATGAACTACTGAGAACAGCATTATGAGGTTTTGAATTGAATAAATTATAAGCAAAACTAAAAGGTTTTTTTACAAAAGGCATAAAATTCCAAAGAGCTCCCAAATTTTTATCAAATGATATTGCAAAATTTTGCAATGATTTACTCCGGTACAGCATAGATTTATTTTCAATAACCATTTTAGTAGAGTCTATATTTTCAAAGTCTATCCCAAGCCAAATACAAATATCAGACGTGAATTGAACTCTATCTTTTACTAAATCATCAAAAAAACATACCTTGAGATTATCTCCGTAGGTAGAGTGCCAAGCTTCCAATAAATCTGCATAGAGGCCCCCCTCCATCCCCCAAAAATCATAATTTTCTTTTTTAATTTTTTCATTAATGGGCATAGATTTGCATTTTTCTAAATAATCATCAAAAGATAAACCTGAATCAATATGGCCTAAACTTAGTTTATACTTGTAGAATGAGAAAAGTCTCTGAACTGGATTTCTAAGAACTATAATTACTTTCGAATTAGGTAATAGATTTTTCATCTTATCGGATAATTTCTTACCTCCGTAAAAATAGCCTGGAGTCGCTTCCATAGCATATTTTTGATTAGAATATCCCGAAAAGGCCTTTTCATATTTAGCAATATTTGCTAACTTTTCACCCCATCTTAATGGATGGAAATAACCGGGTTCTTTTGGATTTGA
>JAERSJ010000026.1 GCA_016845825.1 Methanobacteriota archaeon | reverse complement strand
GCTTTGAGCCATATGTGCTTTTTGATATCTTTAGAGTGATAAATATCAAAATAATAGCTAGAAAATAAGCCTGAAATTTTGTTAGAGTCTTTCTTTACATTAAACAAGCCCCCAACTATTGTTTTTCCAGTTCCTTTAAATTCAGAAACTCCTAGTTCAGATGATGTAGCTCCAATACTTGTCACAATTGAATATATTTCATTCTTATTTGAAAGATTGAAATCCAACATTTTTAGTCCATTTTGACAGATAAGTACCATCCCTGTAAAACAGTCTAAAAGTTTTTTAGTACTTTGCAAATCATAACCTTTGACTGCAATTATAACAATTTCCGAATCAATAACCTTAGTAACAATTTTGGCCTTTATTTTCCTTTTTTCATCACCTTCAATAATCCACAATCCTTTTTTTGCTAGTCTATTATAATTTTCAGGCTTTACTAGTACAGAAACTTCGTTTTTAGTATCAAGAGATGCAGCTAATACTGTGCCTATGGCTCCAGCCCCTATAACTGTTATTTTCATTTTATTTCCATGTACATCAGGCATTTGTTGTTTAATACTTTAATGTGCACTTTAAGATTAGGATTTTTCAGATTGACCTTCACTTTTGGAAATAGTTCAAACACACTACCGGCAAGTTCCCTAGCAAGTTCAGTCGATGTGAATCTATGTTCGCCTTTTCTTTCAACTTTAATCGCAAATGTTTCTATTTCGAGTTTTGATGGAATAATATTTTTTACATTTTGATAGATATTTTCTACGTTGGTATCGCATAGTCTAGCTTCAATTAGTTTGTATTTTGCCTTGAAATCATCGGAAATTTCTTCCATAGAGTTTAGGTACAAGTATTTGTTGAATATTTGATATTTACTCAATATTTTATTATTTTCAAATAATTCTAGTACAATTTTACGCCCTACTTTTTTCAAGCTTTTTTTAGGAATGTCTGTTGAAATGTAATTAATCATTTATTGATGACAGAACTCTGTCAATTATTTCGTGTGAGTGTCCAACGTAATTATTTGGTTCTAAACAATTGGTGATTTCCTCATCGCTCAAATATTTCTTCACTTCATCATTATCCTTTATATTTTGACTAAATGTTAATCCCTTCTTCTCAGCCTCCATAGTTATGTTACGCACCAGTTCGTGAGCGTCTTGGCGGCCTAGTTCTGTTTTACCAAGGGCAATAACAAAAGCCTCAGCCATTGGCAATCCCCCGGCTCCATCAAGATTTTTTTTCATCTTTTCTTTGTTAACATACAGATTGGAAAAAACATTTTCAGTCTTTTTTATAATAAATTCAAGTAGTATGTAAAATTGAGGTAGGATGATTCTTTCGTTGCTAGAATTTGCTAGGTCTCTTTCATGCCATTGCAAATTATTTTCATACGAAGAATACAATACAGATCTCACTATCCTTGCCAAACCCCCAACATTTTCAGAAGTTATAGGATTCTTCTTCTGAGCCATAGTTGATGAACCAACTTGCTTTTCTACATTGAAAGCCTCAGCTACTTCCCCAATATCACTTCTTTGTAAGTTCCTTACTTCTAACGTGAATTTTTCAATACTTGTGGCTAAATTGGCACCCCATGCAATTACTTCAGCTATCCTGTCTCTTCCGAGAATTTGTGTTGTAGCTAACGGCTCATTTAGAGCTAACTTCCTGCATACAATAGTTTGAACCTCTAGTGTATTTGGATGCATTGCAGCTCCAGATCCTACAGCTCCAAGTAGTTTCCCAGTCATGATTCTTGGCTTGAGTTGGCTAAGTCTTTCCATGTGTCTTGCTAATTCTGAGGTAAAGACAGCCATTTTCAATCCAAATGTTATTGGTGTAGCCCACTGTCCATGAGTTCTACCCAACATCACAGTGTCCTTATGTTTTTCAGACAACTTAGCGATTGAATCTATAAGTTTCCTTAGAGCTTTTTCTATTAAATTTATAGCTTTTTTGTGCTGCAAGGCTCTTGCAGTATCTACTATGTCGTAGCTCGTTGCTCCAAAATGAATCCATTTACCAGCGTTACCTACTTGTTCCTCTAAGCCTTTGACAACAGCCATAACATCATGATTGATTTCAGATTCAATTTCTTCCACCCTTTCACGCTTAACTAAAGGTATTCCTTTCCTAATTTCCGCAGCAGCTTCCTTCGGAACAATTCCTATCTCAGCTTGCGCTTCAGCCAACGTGGCTTCGACTTCCAAAAGAAAATTTAGGTATGAATTGGCTCTGAAGACATCTCTCATCTCTTCAGTTCCGTATCTGTAATCAAGAACACTTACTGGGTCCATATTGCGTTAAAAGGGGTGGATATATACTATATCTTTCAATTAAGGGGATTACTTTTATCTAGCTATCCACTGACCATTAACATGGTCAATAGAATATTATCTGGAATCTATTTTGCTTTTGCATTATTTGTATTAGCTATCTTTTCCAGCTCGAATGCCGAAGCAGTTGACATAGATTTAGAACCGATTAATTTTACTTTTAACCCAGATTATCCTCTTAATGGAGAGGCAATTGAGATTAGTTTTGAGGTAATTAATAACGGTAATGAACCTGCTAATGAAGTTAAAATAGTTGTTTGGAATAGTACATCTGAGTGCGATCCGGAAGATGAGTGTGTACCCGTTTTTGAAACTACAGAAGCAGCAATTGATCAAAACAAAAAGGCCACTATAGAATTTACCTGTAAACCCGATGGTATCGATGGTTGTGGTGGTGTAGGAGATCATACACTGACAATATCTGTTGATTACGAAGATGACATTATCGAGACGAATGAAGATAATAACAAGATTATTTATGAGTATGAAGTTTTTAATGAAGAACTCGCAGATTTAAGAATCTTGGAAGGAGAGCTTTTTCCTATTGTGCTCACACCTGATGTTCCTGCAGTAGGAGATACAGTTGACATTTTAGTTTTTTTTGAAAATGGAGGCCGAGACAGTTGTACTGAGTTTAAGATTAAATTTGAACAAACGATAGATGGTCAAACAGAAACCATAGAAGATCCAAGAATTTATACTATCATAGACCCAGGCGCGCCAGGACAATTTAATATTACATGGCAACCTGACGAGGTCGGTACTTACGAAATAACTATAACGCTTGACTCAGGTAATGATATCGAGGAGTTTGACGAAGATGACAATGTTTTTTCAAGAGAATTTTATGTTCGTGCTCACACACCTGAGTTAACTCTTAATGAGTTTAGAAATATAACAGTGAATCCTGTAGATTATTGGTTAGATGACATATACACTGGTCATGAAGTTAATTTAACTACATTTATCCTTAACGAAGATTATGTTACTTCTGCTAGTTCCGTTAGGGTAGGCTACTATGATGTGCCTGAAAACGGTACAGAAACTTTGATTGGATATGCATTCATTGATACTATTGAAAATGCTACGAGAAACGGTAATGAAATTTTCGCAGGCACAGACTCGGCAACAGTTACATGGAAGTCAGATACAGGCACTAATATTTTGGGAAACCATACTATTATTGTTAGAGTAGATCCATTGGACGAAATAGAAGAATGGGTTGAAGATGATAATAACTTTTCTTTTAGACTTGTTGTGTTAGAGTCTAAACCAGACATAAATATTTTCGACTTGCAAGTTATTGGGGAGCCTGTAAGAGGAATTCCATCTGATATTCAAGTTACAGTCTTTAATGAAGGTTCAGCTTACGTTTCTAAGTATCCAATTGAAATTAGAATTGATGGGGAGTTAATAGATAGTTGGGAAGTTACTGTCAATCAGGGTGAGTTTCTGAATTTGACTATTAGCCACACCTGGCAAGTTCAACAGCCAAGTATTTCGGTTAGAGGAGACTCAGCCTCTAAAATCGACGAACTCAATGAAGATAATAATGTTAATTCCTTGTTGATTAATGTCGCAGCTCCTGAGTACGATTTTGGAATAACAGAAATCACTGCTAATGACCCTGTCTTCAAGGGAGACCACATGGAAATTTCTCTATTGATTACAAACAAAAGAGCTGAAATTCCGAATTTTAAATTTTCTTTGTATATAGATAACTCAACCACCCCTGAATTTCAAAGTTACGATTTTGACGGTAATGCTGTTTATTATGTTTTTGAAGATAACTTAGGATATAATGAGACTAGGTCCGTTTCTATTTTCTGGAGAACCACAGATGTTGCAGGGGATTTCAATATTACTGTAGTGGGCGAAATCTCAGGTAGTGATTTTGTTGATTTAAACGAAACAGATAATAGTTTGAATCTTAGTGTAACAGTTAAGCCTAGAAATTTCCAATTGTCCGTAGAAATGCGTAATTTGCCAAATACAATTTATCTTAATCAGACCCTTGAAATTTCGGTAAGCGCTTTAAATTTTGGACCTGAAATATGTTGTGAATGTCCAGATGATACGATGAATATGACCGGGGCTTCAGCAGATTGTATTGGGGCTGAAATATCCTTATTTATCGATGGTGAATTATTTGAAATTTATCAGACAGAGCCTCTAGGTAGAGTTAATGGAGAAGAAGTACGTACTTTCTTTTGGACACCTCTTGAGGCTGGACAATATCTTATTGAAGCTCGTATTGATCCAGATAATATTATTGACGAGTTTGATGAAACTGACAATGAAGCATCTGCAAATGTTAACGTTACTATTGAGGAATACATAGAGGAAGAACCAGTTGTTGTAGATGACGAAGATTCTTTGATTAGTGAGCCTCTTGTTTGGGTTCCTTTAATCGGACTTTCTTTAGCTGGAATTGGTATGTTTATCTATAATCGAATTGGTGATGGGGGGGATTATTTTGATAACTATGAACCTAATTCAAACCAAGGAAGTCAGGTTAACACTCAACAGTCCGGTTTTAGATATAACCCAGAGACCGGAGAAACTGTTGATATGCGAACCGGTGAAATAATCCAAGACGGTGGTAAAAAAAATAAATAATTTTCATGGCTGAAAGAATAAATTTTTCTTCCGATGCACCTTGGGAATCAGTTGCAGGATATTCCCGTGCAGTTCGAATTGGTAAAACTATTGAGATAGCAGGTACTACCGCTGTTGATTCTCACGGACAAATTGTTTCTCCAGGAGATGCTGGCGGACAAACCAAGTTCATTTTTGGAAAAATTGACAAAATCTTAAAGGAAGCTGGAAGTAAACTGTCTGATGTCATTCGCACTCGTATGTTTGTCACAGACATCAATGATTGGGAAAAGATTGCGCTTGTTCATGGCCACATTTTTAATGAAATAAAGCCTGTTTCAACATTAGTTGAAGTTAGTCAATTAATTGATAAAGAATTACTAATCGAAATTGAAGTGAGTGCTATAATTCAAAATTGAAACTGGATTTTTTGAATCAGTATACGTCTCTAAGATATCGGTGCTCTTCTTTCATTAACGTTTGATTAATGTAATGTTCAGCCTCTTCTTTTTTCATTTTTCCATGCTCTTCAGCAATATTGATTAGGGCCTTGTGAACATCTTTAGCCATGTACTGCTTATCACCGCAAATGAAAAAATAAGCGCCATTCTGCAACCAATCCCAAATTTCCTTACCATTGTTAGTAATTCGGTTTTGTACATAAATTTTCTCTTTTTGGTCTCTTGAAAATGCTGTAGTTAACTTAGTAAGGTGCCCATTTTTCATATATTCGAACCACTCATCTTTGTAAAAGAAAGTGCTCTCTTCGTGAACTTCACCGAAAAACAACCAATTTTTACCAGTAGCTCCAGTGTTAACTCTTTCTTCCATAAAGGCACGAAATGGAGCAATACCTGTTCCTGGTCCTACCATGATAATATCTTTACTTCCATCACTAGGAATTACGAAATCACGGGTTGGTTGAATGTATATTGGGACTTCAGTTTCATTGACAGAAATTCCCTTTGCTAAATCACCTGTCGCCAATCCAAATCGATCTCTTTCAAAATTATTATATTTAACAATTGCTACAGTCAAATGAATTTCGCCTAGATGTGCCTTAGGTGATGAACTTATTGAGTAAAGTCTTGGAGCAATAGGAGATAGTGTGTCAATAAACTCTTGGGGTGATATCTTCACCTTATATTCATTCATTATGTCTATGTAATCTCTAACAAAAAGATATTTTTCTAGTTCGTGAGAATCGTTTAGAATCGCTTCTAATTCTCTTTTAGGTTTACCCTTTCCTAATTTTTCGTGTACCATTGCTAAAAATTTTCTACCTGCTCTATGTATTACGAATCTGTGCATTAGGGCGTTTTCTAGTGTAGTTTCATCGACATCTCCGGTAGAGACTAAATCGTTTCTTTTAGCCCTTAGCTTCACAATAGTATCTTTTACTAATTGTTCATTATTTTTTGGGAAAAGACCCATGGCATCGCCAGATTTGTATCTTATTCCACTTCCTTTGATCGAGAAAACATAGTGGTTAGTTTCTTTCCCCGAACCTTCGGAAATAGTGTACGAGTCCACTACCTTAGCCATATATGGATTTTTTCGATTGTACTCTATGATATCAAACCTCTATGTTTTCTTTGGTGGGTGAGGCGTTCTACTCTGCTTATGTTTGACCATATGCTTTCTCTTGCTAGGTCTGAGTTTTTCAGCACCCTTACCTTTATTCATTAATCCTCTAGATTTCTTTCCTGCTGAGGTTAGGCCCCGGTGTACCCGTCCTTTGTGTGCACGGTTACAAATCCAATTAATTTTTGAATCTGAAAGGATTACTGGATGGTTAGGGTCAACTAGTATAACTTCGTACCACTTGTATCGACCATCTTCTGCGACCCAATATGAATTTAATATTTCTAGGTTAGGATATTTCTTTGAAGTTCTTTCTTCGGCTATCATTTGCAAATTTTTACCAACAGTTATTTTGCTAATACCTGCTCTTTTTGCTCTTCTACCAGAAGTTATCGCATGCTTGCGCATCCCTCCTCGTCTTATTCTCGTTCTTACAAGTACATAACCTTGCTTTGCCTTATATCCAAGACTTCGAGCTCTGTCAAGTCTTGTTGGTCTTTGAATCTTAGTTGAAGCATCTTCTCTTCGGTATGACACAAGCCTTTCCTTTTGCAATGCTTTCAAATTATTTGATGGAACTTTCCATTGATCTCTAACGTAGCTGTATATTGATTTACTCATTCGCGATTCCTCACTTGACGGGTTCAGCTAATGCCACATTCCCGATATTCAGCTTTAAAGAGACTTCCTTATAAAGCTTGATATATACCTAAATATGGTTGATAAACTAGAACGTGTTGATTTAGTTCCTCCTGATAAATTAAAAGGTTTATTGGGTTCTTATTATCCACCACCAGAACCAGTTCCTCATTTTATTAATCAGAAACTTGAAGAAATTTACCCTGTTAATCGAGTTCATCTTATTGTGAATCCATTTGCAGGTCAAAAAAAGGGTAAGCATTTGGCTAGCTTGTTGGCATCTGATTTAGATCAATCCAGAATTAAATCTGTAATTCACTTTACTGAATATGTAAATCATGCTGAAGAATTAGTCTCTAAACTAGAATTCGTTGAAGGAGATGCTTTGATGTCAGTAGGAGGTGATGGAACGATCTCAGAAATTATAACTGGCCTTTTGAAAAGAAACGATTCTTTTTCTAATAGTATTCCACTTTCTATTGTGCCTGCGGGTTCAGGTAACAGTCAAGCTAATGATATGCAGATAACAGACTATTTAGATGCACTCCAAAGACTTACTACTGGAAAGTTACGAAAAATGGATATTGGGAAAGTTACTTTTTTTAAAGACGGGAAGGAGCAAGTACGTTACACACATAATCTTGTTGGTTGGGGTTTAGGAGTTGATGCTAACATCTTAGCTGAGAAGATGAGATTTTTAGGTCCGATGAGATACGACATTGGATCCTTGATGAGTATAATAAGAGGTAAAGTTAGGAAAGCAAAGTGCTATGTCGATGGGAATTTAATAGACTCCTCTTTCATTTTACTGCTAATTCAAAACACTAAGACTGGTGGTGACCGTCTAACTTTGGCTCCAATGGCACATGTCGATGATGGGAAGATGGATTTAGGAGTTATATATCATATAAGCCGTTTTCAAGTTTTAAAATTGTTTAATCAACTCAAGGCATCCGGTTCACATGTCTGGAATCCTAATGTCGAATATTATAGGTTTAAAAATTTAATTATTGAAACTGATGATCCCACAGCAATAAATGTAGATGGTGAGAATTTAGGTACAACTCCCTTGGAAATTAACGTGCTGCCTTCTGCATTAAAAGTATTTCATTGAGGCAAATATATTTTTAGTTAGTCCCTTATAAGAAGATATAATCATGACCTCCAATAATAAACTGAGACAAAAGTTAATTGATTGCGAAGCTTTGAAGTTCGGAGATTTTACACTTACGTCCGGCAAAAAATCTAATTATTATGTTAATATGAAATTGGCCTCAACAAATCCAGATATTTTGAAGTTAATTTCATCTGAGTTTGCAAGACTCATTCCAGATAATATTGACTTCATTTCAGGAATGGAACTAGGAGCCGTTCCACTAGCAGTTGCCTTATCATTGGAAACTGGGATTCCTTATACCATGATAAGAAAAGGAGAAAGAAAGCATGGAACTGGTTCTAGGCTTGAAGGTCCGTCTGAGGGAAAAACAGTTTTAGTAGATGACGTAGCCACTACTGGTGGTTCTAATGCAGAATCACTAGATGTATTGTTGGAAGAGGGTATCGAAGTTACTAAAATACTAGTTGTTGTAGATAGGGATGAAGGTGCAAGTGAAAAATTAGCCTCTTATGACATACCATTTGAAAGTTTGATTTCAGCATCAGATTTGAGTGATAAATGAATTTTCTTGTAATTGGTAGCGGAGCTAGAGAGCACATTATTGCACAGAAATTATTTGACTCTGGTGTAAATGTATTTTCTGTAATAACTAATAGAAATCCAGGCTTGATTAAGTTATCAAGAGAATTTTTATTTGTTAATACATATAAGGCCAATGTACAAAAAATTGTTGATTTTTCTTTATCTAAGTATATTGATTGTGTAGTTATAGGCCCCGAAGATCCTTTAGCTCTTGGTTTTTCAGATTCATTCTTGAGTAAGGGTATTCCTGTTGTTGGACCAACAAAGCTTCTTGCGCAAATTGAAACGAGTAAAGGATTTACTAGAGATTTATTAGTTAGAAATGAAATTTACGTATCGCCTCGTTATGAAAGGTTTAATTCTATTAACGGAGTTGAAGATTTCATTAAGGACCTTTCTGATGAATATGTTGTAAAGTATGACGGTCTAATGGGTGGTAAAGGCGTGAAAGTATCAGGTGAGCACTTAATGTCAACCCAAGAGGCTATTTCTTATTGCAATCAATTAATTGACTTGGGTGGATCATTCATTGTAGAAGAAAAATTATTAGGAGAAGAATTTTCATTAATGAGTTTTTGTGATGGTAAAACTGTACATCATATGCCTGCAGTACAAGACCATAAGAGAGCTTACGATGGAGATGTAGGCCCTAATACTGGTGGAATGGGGTGCTATACAGATTCTAATCATTCATTGCCTTTTCTAACGGATAACGAATTGAATCAGGCCAGGGAGATTAATGAGCGTGTTTCTGCAGCTTTGTTAAAAGAATATAATGAAGGTTACAAAGGAATCTTATATGGTGGATTTATGGCTACAAGAGATGGTGTAAAACTCATAGAGTACAATGCAAGATTTGGAGATCCTGAAGCTATGAATTTACTAACTTTACTAGACTCTGATTTTGCTTCTGTATGCATGTCTATGGCTAATGGGAGTTTGGTTGATGTGAAATTCAAAAATGAGGCATCTGTTTGTAAATACGTGGTTCCCAAAGGCTATGGAAGCAATCCGGCAAATGATGCTACTTTGATTGTAAATGATTCTTACAAGGAACATTCAGATCTGTATTATGCAGCAGTAAATGTTAATGATTCAGGAGATATTACAACAACGAGTTCGAGAGCTGCCGCGATTGTAAGTACTGGTCATGATATTGGAATTGCAGAATCTAGGTGTGAGTCTGGTCTTTCATACATTTCAGGCAATAATATATTTGTGCGTCATGACATTGCTAAACCACATCTAATTGATAAACGTATTCAAAATATGGAGTCTATAAGATGAGTATACTATTAGATTTTGGTTTGTTATGTTTTGGTTTTTTCCTACTTACTAAGGGTGCCGATTATTTCATTGAAAATTCAGCATCTTTTGCCGAAGAAAGAGGAATGTCTCCTCACGTGGCTGGGGTTACAATCGTGGCATTCGGGACTAGCCTTCCAGAGTTATTGGTATCAATAATTTCTTCATTTCAAGATTATAATGATTTGGCTTTAGGGAGTATCGTCGGATCTAACATATCAAACATAGGGTTAGTCTTAGCAGTATCAACTTTCATATTTTATTATGTGCTAGGAACAAATATAATCCCTCAGAAGGATGCCAATGACGATAGTTATGTAATGGTTTTAGCAGTTATATTACTTTTCTTTTTCGCGAAAGACAATTTAATTTCAGCTAGTGAGGGTTTAATTTTTTTCATTTCCTACTTATTTTATATTTATTGGCTTTACAGACGATCAAATAGTGAACCTGTTGATGATGTCGAAGAAACTACTTCTTTTATATTTCTAATAGGGGGATTAATTGGATTACTCTTGGGAGCTCAAATTACAGTTAACGCTGCAGTTTCAATTGCTGAAGTTATAGGAGTTTCAGAGATAGTAATTGGCCTCACTGTTGTTGCGATTGGTACTAGTCTACCTGAATTGGCAGGCACAGTTTCTGCTGCCCGTATGGGTCATAAAGAAATTGCAGTCGGCAATGTTATTGGATCTAACATAGCTAATATTCTTCTGGTAATGGGTGTTTTGGCCATCATTAATCCAATTGCCGTAGAACAGTTTGTAATTGAGCGTACACTTCCCTTACTAATCTTACTAACTATAGCTACATTCGCAATGATACGTCTACCTCTAACTAGAGTTGGAGGTACTATTTTATTCTCATTCTTTTTACTTTTCCTCTATCAGTTAATATAATATGAGAGACATAAAGGAATTTGAAATTCTAGATCTTAATGCTGTTGAAAATGGCCTTGAAATTTATGATTTAATGAATAATGCAGGGAATAGATTAGCTGAGCATATATTAACAGAATTCTCTAAATGTATCTCATTTGTTTTTGTCTGTGGTAAAGGAAATAATGCTGGCGACGGATATATTGCAGCAAGTAAGCTATATGATAAGAGCTTTAATGTAAAAATTATTAATGTCGAAGATGAAATAAAAACGATTCCTCAAAAAGCTTTGAGACAGTATAAAGGAAGCACTGAATCAATTAATTATCTTGATACTCTATCTAACGATGATACACTTTTAATTGACTGTTTATTAGGTTCTGGAATTAGAGGCGAACCCAAAGAACCTTATGGAGAAATTATTGATAAAATTAACAATTTCCAAAATATTTTATCTGTAGACGTTCCTTCTGGTTTTATGAAAAACAAAACTGTTATTCCAACACAAACAATTACCTTTCATGATACTAAGTTTGGAATGAGCGAAAGTAACTCAGGAGATATATTTGTAGTAGATATTGGCATTACTGAGTTTATTGATCAGTCTTGCGGGCCAGGTGAATTGTGCCTATTTCCTGATTTTAACCCTAATAATCACAAAGGAGAAAATGGTAAGGTTGCTATCGTTGGCGGAGGAGTTTATTCAGGAGCTCCTTCACTTGCAGGTTTAGGTGCGTATCGTACTGGTGTAGATTTAGTTCACTTATTTGTTCCAGCCAGTAGTTTTGATCAGGTATCCAAATTTGCTCCAGAATTGATAGTTCATAAGTTAGAAAGTGATTATGTTACTGAAGGCGTTGTTGAAATTTTGGGGCAGCATAATTTTGATAGTATAGTTATTGGTCCTGGAATGGGCAAAATGGACGAGTCTTTATCATCCACAAGCAGTATAATTTCTAGCTTTGATAATTTAGTGATAGATGCCGATGCAATTAATAGCTATAATTTTAGGAGAAAAAATATTCTCCTGACGCCTCATTTGGGAGAATTAGCAAGATTAGATGTTAATTCTAGCGAAGAAGATTTGGTATCTTTCTCAAAAAAGCACGGAGTAACATTACTTCTTAAAGGCAAAATAGACTTTATGACTGATGGATATAGTTTAAAGAGAAATTATACAGGACACCCAAGGATGGCAGTAGGAGGAACTGGAGACCTCTTGGCAGGAGTCTGTGGTGGCCTTATGGCCCGAGGTTTATCACCATTCGAAGCTGCTAGGTTAGGATCATATGTTATGGGTTTGGCAGGACAACAATGTTATGAAGCAAATGGACCTGGTTTTATCCCATCAGATTTGGGCATTTTTATATCAAAAATATTTGGCAATAAATAATTATTTCTTTCTAGCTGCTATAAATATTATTGTGAAAATAATTGGGCCAAAACTTAAACTTGGTAAAGCACTTTCATCTTCATTTTGAACAGTTTCAACTTGCCTTTCAGATACTACTATATTTTGTTCATAAGATTTTAATTTACCGTGGCCAGTATCTATTTCAATACTATATACATAAGTACCTGCATTTTCAAAATATAATTCGCCATAATAATAGCTCCCTTTCTCTTCCATAGGTATTTTTTGACCCTCAGCAAGTACATCAGAATCAACTTTAGCAATTACTAGATTAACAGACTTAGGATTTTCATAATCAATTATCGCACTTATTTCAATTACATTATCAGTTTGAATGTTAGATGGAGCTACAGTGTTTATTAATCCTTTATTTTTAACTTTAAGATTTTTATAAATTTTATTGGTAGCCCCCCATTCATCAATACATTCAATTTCTAGTAAGCACTCGCCGTCCTCATATTTAGTAGAATCCCATACAAATGAAACATCATATTGTGTCTCATCCAAATCAACCCATTGTTCTCCATCGATCCTGTATCTTAATGTTTCTAAATCACTGTAGTCTTGAACATTTATCTCAAAGTTAGCAGTTGCAGAAATATCATAGGTGTTTGAGTTGAGGCTAATGTAAGGTGGATTACTATCAGTTTCAAACATTGTTGATAGGTTTGTTGAATAATCTTGTTTATCAGTTGATCTAATTAATAAATCATGCCATCCATCAGTGTATGGTGTCCAATAAGCGGCAAATATGTTACCGTTTTGATTCTCCATATCTTTCCAATCGCTTTCGTCGACCTTGTACGCAACGGACTTGATTCCTTCGGGATCTTCTGTCTGAACTTCTATCTTTACTCTAGAATTGTATAATTCATTTTCTGGCAATATTATTTTCAATGAAGGATACGTTACGTCTCCCTCGTTGAATACAGTCAGATTAATGATATGAGTCTTATGGTTTCCGCTTTTATCCGTAGCTCTAAAAGACAAAACGTGTTCTCCGTTACCGGCATCAGCTTCTTGAGTATTCCAACTTGCTATGTATTTATCATCAAGATTTGAGTACATAGCTCTCCAATCTCCATTGTTAACATTGAACTGGACTTTATCTATTTGATTATCATCAGTTGCTATAACTTCAAATATGGTAATTTCCTCAACAGTATCGTCTTCAGAATGGGAAAGTAAATCTATATTTGGATTCTCAAAATCGTTTAAAACATTTACTTCAATCTGTTTTGAGTTGGAAGCTCCACTATTTTCGGCCTTTATTTCTAGGTTATTTAGGCCATTTTCAACATCTGTTGTATCAATAAATACTTCAAACTCCCCATTAAAATTTCCAACGCCTGTTGATTGCCAAGGTCTATTATTCCATCTGTATGTTAACTCATAGATATCAGATTTTTGACTTTGAGCTTGTCCTGTGATTCTTAAATCTCCACCTGCAATCTCCTCAACTTCTACAAATTGATTATTAACTATATGTTCAATTGAAGCTATTTCAATTTCAGGAGGTATAGCAAAAGCGGATTGTAAAGAGTACTTGTCAGATGCTGTAGATTCATCGTTAAAAAAAGCTACAAAAACATTGATATTATCATAATCGATGTCAGAAAAATCATTGCCGTTTTTGTCCTGATGATCGCCTCCGGTCCATATTGTGCTTAATGATTGTTTCTCTCTAGGTTCTAGCTCTACAGTCTGGTCAAATGCATAGTCAAGAAATCCAAAATGGTATGGGTCGCCATCATAATTATTGTATCTTGAAATTTTTTCAACAATGTATGCCCTTACATATCCGTTGAATGTCGGATTACTGAAGGATCCGTCTTCATCCCATGTCATTCCTATAGAGATGTCAAGTTTATCGTTTCCCAAGTGATTCATTTCAATTTCCAATGATATAGCTGTATCATCTCTTTGTCCAGTTGTATCTATTGCTTGTTCATAGTTTGCAGTGCTTGACTGCCCTCCAGATACTTTTTCATCATTACCGTCAAATATTACAGTAGGATATCCCGTTACATCAGGAAAGTCTCCCATTCGATCGTCAGCTTTATCATTTACATCAGTAATTAATGCTACAAAAAAGAAATTATCATCATAATAAGGTTCATTAGGGACATCCTCGTATACTAGCATCAAATTTTCAGCTGCACTAGGGCAATAAACACACCATGTAGCAGTAAATTCCTCTGCAAATACTACATGCGTAAATTGTTCATCAGATATTTCAGCAGAAGGTGTAAATGATAAAAAATTAGTAGCCAGTAAAGTTGCAATCAGTATGTAAACGATTTTTTTCACACAGCTCTATTGAATAGATAATTAATAAGTTTAACTCTTTTTCATTTCAGCTATTGTTTGTAATGGGTCACTAGACTTGAAAATAGCACTTCCTGCAACTAAGATGTCTGCACCATTTTTGCTTAAGATAGCTGAATTTTGAGTGCTTACTCCACCATCTACTTCAATAATTTTACTGGGAAAGTTTGTTTTGAAATACTTAACTCTATCAATTGCATTTTCATGGAATGATTGGCCGCAATAGCCAGGTTCTACCGACATTACCAGTATCATATCGGCAATATCTAGATACGGGATTATTTTTTCTTTAGGGGTTGAAGGATTAAATGCAATTCCTGACTTAATGTTCTTTTGATTAATTTTAACGAGAGCTTCTCGTGGATTATTTGCCTCAACGTGGACAGAAATAATATCAGCTCCAGCATCATAGAAGTCATCTATAAAATGGACAGGATCGGTAACCATTAAATGAACATCTAATGGTGCAATACCATTTAGAGCTTTGACTAAGTCGACTCCCATAGTTAAGTTTGGTACAAAGTGACCATCCATTACGTCCATATGAAGATATGAGGAATGTGGAGCAACTAGTTCAGCAGCATCCCGCATTTTACCAAAATCTGCTCCTAACATTGAAGGCGCTATACTAACCATTTAAAGTCCTAGTAACGGCGTCGATAATAAATCTTTTAGATAAATCTGGTCTTCTATTCTGTACTACTGTAATAAATGATTCTAATTGTGATGATTCAGTTCTCCACCATTTATCGTAAAATCCATCGACTTTATCTAAATCTTTCAATATGAGACTAATTTGGGCTTGACTAATTTTGGGAGAATCTACTTTGTGTCCTAAATCTTTTTCTAAAATATATTTCATTTTGTTCAATATTGTAATGTAAAACCCTTTTGGCTTGGCCACTTCACCGCCTTGATTTTTTATAATGCCAGTGTCCAAGCACCAGTCGTGTTTCGCTACACGTCCATCTTGATCAAGGTATACGTCCATCCATATTTTTTCTGATGGAGGTGCAGGAGTATGTTCCTTCTGTTTTTCTTCTACATTTTCCTCTTCTGATGGCATTAAATATTCTATTAAAGTTTAGTTATTAACATTATCATCATAGACTTTTTATTCTGTCCTGACTAGCAAAAATTAGGGGAGCATGGTGTAACCTGGCAGCATTGCGGGCTCCAATTATACAGGAATGATTGCTACAGGGTCTGCTGCTATCGTGATGAATGATTGGAGCAATGACCTGTGCAAACTATGGGCTCCGGCTCAATAGGTGAGACCCGCCGATCTGGGTTCAAATCCCAGTGCTCCCACCATTTTCAGAAAATTATATTACTCAATGCTAGGTTGGTATTTCATGAGAACACAAATTACTAGAATATCCTATTACCAGAATGCTAAAATTTTAGCCATATTGTACATTCCAGTTGGGTTAGTTTATGCTTTAATAGGTGCCGTATTTTTGTTAATGGATCATGAATATCTAAAGTTTACTGGCTATGTCTTTCTTTCAATGCCTCTATGGCTTTCATTAGCCGTTGTGGGATCTCATTATGTAGTTGCTGCAGTTTACAATTATCTAGCTTCTAAGGTTGGTGGATTCGAGTTTGATTTTACAGAAATTGAAGACTAATTATTCTAACTCATTCCAGATTCTTTGAAAACGATAAATTGCAGACAATGTACAAATTATTGCAAAAGTGTAACACATTAATGTCATATAATTTAAATCACCATAGCCTTGGTCAAAGTATTGTATAACTGGAACAATAGCTAGCACTACTAATCTATCCGCCCTTCCCAATAAACCTGCGTATTCTCTTCCAGCTCCAACCGCTTGAGCTTGAGTGCCCATGTATGATAACATTAGTATTCCTACGATCGCACTAAAACCAATAGTCATGTCAACTAGAGGACCTAAAGCAATTCCACCCACAATAATGATGTCTGCAACGCGATCAAGTGTATGGTCAACTAAATCTCCTCGTTTGCTTGAAAGATTTCGCTCCCTAGCAACAATACCATCTAAGGCATCAAAAACAGCAGTTAGAAATACCATAAGAGAACCTAACAATAAGTACGATTTGTTCATATCCAAATCTCCGACATAAAAAGAATAGCCTGCTGTTAAAGCAGTAATAAGAGAAAGCAAACTTATTCCCATTGGGCCAAGAGGGATAACATTAGCTAGCGGCATCAAAATCTTAGTTCCCAAATCTCTGTAATCGTCAGCTACCATTAGTACCAATCCATTATTGTTTCGGAATAGTCAATTCTTTTGTTAGATTTAATATTTCCGTTGATTATATTCTTAAGTTTTTCTATGCTTTCTTCAATTGTCATTATACTAGTGTCTATTTCGAAAATGATATTTTCATCATATGATTCAATTGCCTCTTCACAAATTATATTGAGAGCCTCAGCTTCCATATTCTCCCTAATTTTTTCATCACTGTAATTTCGTGAAGATAACCTTTTTTTCAATTGTTTTGGATGGCACCTAAGCACAATAATCTTGTCAATATTTTTTAAGAAATGAGCAACGTGTCCTTCAAAAATAGTATTCGAATGATTTTTTGTAACAATAATTTCGTTTAATTTTTCTAAATCTATTAGCCAGTTATCTTCTTCATCTTTCCCATTAGAAA
>JAERSJ010000025.1 GCA_016845825.1 Methanobacteriota archaeon | reverse complement strand
GTAATGGGAGGAGAGGATTTTGCATACTACACTGAAAAAGTAAAAGGCTGCTTTGTGGTATTAGGAATGAATAATCCAGATATAGATGCAACATATAGCGTGCACCATCCAATGTTTAAAGCTGATGAGGACGCATTACATATTGGAACTGCTTTACACACTATTTTTGCGCTCAAAAGTTTAGAGGAATTAAATAGTTAATTATTCAACGGTTACAGACTTTGCCAAATTCCTTGGCTTATCAATACTTTTCCCTAAATCATGCGCCACATAATACGATAATAATTGAACAAAAACAGCAACTAGGAATGGAGATAAAACAGGATCTACTTCGGGCAATTCAAAGCCATGATCTGAAACTCTCAAAGCATGTTTATCTCCTTTTTGTGCAACCGTAATTACTGGAGCACTTCTAGCAGAAATCTCTTCAATATTTGATATTAATTTAGAATAAGTGTGATCTTGAATAGCTATGGCAATCACTGGAGTGTCAGAACTTAGAAGTGCTAATGGGCCGTGCTTGAGCTCTCCAGCAGGATATCCTTCGGCATGAATGTATGAAATTTCCTTAAGCTTAAGAGCACCCTCTAGAGCAAGAGGATAATTGATATTGCGACCTATGAAAAATGTAGACTTAGCCTTTGAAATATGAGGGACAAGTTCCTTGATAGATTCAGAAGAATTAAGAAGCTGAGTAATCTTACTAGGAATTCCTCTTAGCTCATTTTCCCAATTTTTCAGCATTACATGATCAATAGATCCAGATTGGAAAGCCAGGTGCATAGCAAGAGCGTAAAGGGCCTGCATCTGCGTAAGGAAAGTCTTAGTGGCTGCAACACCTATTTCCTGCCCAGACTTTGTAATAATCACTCCGTCGACTTCTCTAGTTATTCTACTGCCTGGAACATTACAAATTGCGACTGTATGACAACCCTGTTGTTTTGCAGCTCGAGCAGCAGCAAGCGTATCTGCAGTTTCACCACTCTGAGAAATTAAGATGACCAAAGGTCTTGAAGACATAAGTCCTCCTACACCCTGAACTGGTGCTGCATATCTAAATTCTGAAGCATAATGAACTGAAACTGGAATTGCAGTTAACTGCTCAATTACATATTTTCCAACAAGACCTGCATGGTATGAAGTACCACATGCAACTACAGAAATACTGCCTATTTTCCAATTTAAATCTAGATTATCAAGAGGAGAATTGACGAATAATTCAGTTTGAGAATCTTGTAATGCCTTAGGTTGCTCAAAAATCTCCTTAAGCATAAAATGTTCGAAACCACCTTTTTCAGCTACTTCAGTATACTTTTCCACAGTTTCAACTTCGAATTTTACTTCATTTAAGTTCTGATCCAATACTTTTACTTCTTTTGGAGAAACGCTAACTATTTGATGATCGTCAGGATAAATGATTTGCTGAGTATATTTTAAAATTGCATAAATATCACTAGCAACATAATTTTCTTCATTACCTAAACCAATTACTAAAGGCGTTTCATTCCTAACCGAAACAATTTGCTCAGGGTTATCAACATGTATTGCTGCTATAGTGTATATTCCTTCAATCTCATCAAGTATTTTACTTACAGCTTTGACTAAATCTCCTTCATAATATTTGGACAATAAATTTGGTATGACTTCAGTATCCGATTCGCTCAAAAAGTTAAAACCTTCACTCTCTAAACTTGATTTGATATCTAAATAATTATCAATAGTACCATTATGAACAACGGCTATCTTACCATCATTACTCAGATGGGGATGAGAGTTAACGTCTGAAGGAACTCCATGAGTAGCCCATCTGGTGTGAGCAATAGCCATTCTAGAATTTGATGATTCTAAAACTGACTCTAAATTAGCAATTGGACCTTCTTTCTTTGAAAATACAATTTCATCTTCGTGTAAAGCTATACCAGAAGAATCATAACCTCTATATTCTAACTTTTTTAAAGACTCAATTACGATTTCTTGAGCTGGCTTATTACCTGTATAGCCCACGATGCCGCACATCAGATAGTATCTCCTTGGAAGTCCGCGTTATAAACTTCTCCCTCACCAATAGTAGCTCCTTCCAGAAGAATTGAACCGCCATCAAGAACGGCTCTATTTCCTATGTTACATCTATTCCCGATCATAGATCCTCTGTTGCTTAAAGAAACTGTATGATCTAAATATGTAACTTGCCTGTTACTTGGATTAGCTATTACATTTGTGCCTGTTTCAGTTCCATTGCCTACAACTGTTCCAACGATAGAGTTATAGCTTCCGATAACTGAATCTGACATTAATATTGAATCTTTGATTTCACAGAAAGCTCCAATTCTTGTATTATCACCAATGGATACCGAGCTACCAACAAAAGTATTAGGTCCAATCACACAATTATCTCCAATTGATATTGGACCTTCAAGATAGCTTCCTGAACAAATTACAGAACCTGAACCTATAGAAATTGGACCCTTAAGTGTTACATTTCTTTCAATTTTTCCAGATTTGGACAAGAACAGATTTTGAAGTGCTAACCTGTTTCCATCAATCAAATCCCAAGGGTAAACAATATTGTGCCAATAGTCCGATCTGATAACATCAAAATTAACATCTTCTTCAATTTTTTGAAGCGCTTCACCTATGTGCCTTCCATCTGCAGAAATTAAATTCTCAGCAATATCTATATCTAATTTCATTATTCCAGTAAAGTGTAATCTACCGAAAGCTTCAGGATTATCAAATGTAATCTTTGCTTTGGAACCCACAAACTCAATCTCTCCCCATTTAGACCACCTATCTGCTTTTCCCGCAAGCAAAACTGGCTTTTCATTACTTATTAATGGAAGAAA
>JAERSJ010000024.1 GCA_016845825.1 Methanobacteriota archaeon | reverse complement strand
GGCATCAGAGAATGTCGACACTCTTGTGGGACACAACATTATTAATTTTGATGTTCCTGTTCTGCGTAGGATTACTGGGATGGATTGGGATTTTAATTTACGGGACACTCTCGTTCTTAGTAGATTATTTAACCCTAGCCTTGACGGTGGCCACTCTCTAAGATCTTGGGGTGAGCGTTTAGGAAATTATAAGGATGACTATCAAGGTGGTTGGGAAGAGTATAGCCACGAGATGTTAGAATACTGTCAACAAGATGTAAGAGTGACTAAAGATCTTTATAACAAACTAAAGGATTTAGACGGCCAAGCTATAGAGATAGAACATACGACGGCTGAGATTATTAAGCAACAGACCGATAACGGTATGATACTTAATGAAGAACGTGCGTATGAACTACTAGCTGAGATGAAAGAGAAAGTTTTGGATATAGAGGATGAGGTACACGAAAGATTTAAGCCTCTTCCTGTGTGGGTAGACTTACCACATCCCGGCTCTAAGACTCATAATAAGGATGGAAGTATATCTAAGAGGTATCAGGCACAGCTAGATAAAGGTGCACACTTTTATGATGAGTTAGATGGTTTGGTTGACGATGTAGAGCACGGTGCTTGGGGATACTTTGATTGTCCTGAGTTTAACTTAGGCTCCCGTCAACAGATAGCTAAGTATTTACAGCACTTCGGTTGGAAGCCTAAAGAATTTACTGATAAAGGAAATCCTATCGTAGATGAGAAGGTACTTAAATCTGTAAAGATACCGGAAGCTCAGTTGATAGTAGATTATCTGACGATTACTAAGCGTGTTGCTATGGTTAAGAGTTGGGTTGATGCTATTAATGAGCGTACTGGTCGAGTACACGGTAAGGTAAACCCTTGTGGTGCTGTGACTGGTAGGATGACACACTCGAACCCTAATTGTGCTCAAGTCCCTGCGACTAAGTACGGAAAAGACGGTAAAATACTTTGGGGTTTTGAGGGTGGTTATGGTGCTGACTGTCGTAACTTGTGGACTGTTCCTAAAGGATATAAGTTGGTTGGTTGTGATGCTAGTGGTCTAGAACTTAGAATGCTCGCACACTATATGAATGATGATAAATACACTAATGAGATACTTAACGGTGACATTCATTCTGCCAATCAAAAGTCAGCAGGGCTACAGACTAGAGATCAAGCTAAGACTTTTATCTATGCATTTCTATATGGAGCCGGAGATAGTAAGATTGGTGAGGTTTCCGGAGGAGGAGCAGGACACGGGAGAGCTCTTAAGAAGAACTTTCTTGACAATACTCCCGCACTAAAACAACTGCGAGAGAAGGTATCTCAATCTAGCGAGAAAGGTTGGGTTACTGGATTAGATGGACGTAAGCTACACATACGCTCACAACACTCAGCACTAAACACCCTACTACAGAGTGCCGGTGCGGTGATTATGAAGAAAGCGTTGATATTACTAGATAGTTATGCGAAGCAATATAATATAGATTATAAGTTTGTTTTGAACGTACACGATGAGTTTCAATGTGAGGTCAGGGAAGACCAAGCAGACTTTTTCGGTGATCTAGCGGTAGGTTCCATCGTACAAGCAGGTAAATCTTTTAAACTAAACTGTCCTTTGGACGGTGAATATAAGGTAGGTGAAACGTGGCAACAGACACATTAGTAGACGATATATATCGTATGATAGACACCAAGGAAATCCCTGATGGTGTACCTATTGAACAAGTAATAAATGACTTCGGTGAGAATATGAAGCAGATATTAAGAGATAATATTACAGAACACGAGTTTGATAGACGTAAGCTCCGTATGTCTAACATAGGTAAGAAAGATAGACAGTTGTGGTATTCTTATAATGGCTATGAGGGTGAGAAACTATTGCCCCATACAAGAATCAAGTTTCTATATGGTCACTTGATTGAAGAAATGATACTAGCGCTTACTAAACTTTCGGGTCACGATGTGACAGATGAACAAAAGGAAGCGGAAGTTGGTGGTATTAAAGGATCTATGGACTGTAAGATCGATGGTGTATTAACAGACGTTAAATCAGCATCTCCTTATGGTTTTAAAAAATTCAAAGATGGTTCATTAATAGACAATGATCCTTTTGGATATGTAGACCAAATCAAAGGCTATGCTCATTCTGAGGGTGTGACAGATGTAGGTTGGTTAGTTATGGATAAGACTAATGGACATCTTACATATCTAAAGTATGATATGGCTGATGAGTCTCAATGGTACTGGTCGAAGTTAAACTTTTTCTCTATAGAAGAAAGAATTGAAAATATAAAGAAAGTAGTTGAATCTGAAAATCCCCCTACGAGATGTTATGGACATATACCTGATGGTAAGTCAGGGAATATGAAACTGCCTGTAGGTTGTAGTTATTGCGCCTACAAGCGTGAGTGTTGGCCGAGCTTAAGAACTTTCATTTACTCTAATGGACCTAGGTATCTGACATATGTCGCCAAAGATCCTAATGTGTTGGAGGTTGATGCAGATGGCATTGAAATTCAGAAGTAAATTAGAGAAAGAATGTTCCGAAGCTCTTGGTAAGGAATGGAAGTATGAACCTTGTAGGATAGCCTATACTATCCGTAAAAACTATACGCCTGATTTCGTTAAAGGCAAGTTCCACATAGAAGTTAAAGGGTTCTTTCGGAGTGGGGATAGACAGAAATATAAATCAATTGCTGAACAACTTAAGTTTGAAGGCAAGGAGTTAATATTCTTGATGCCCCGCCCCGACTCCAAAGTAGCTAAGGGTAATAAAATTACTTACAGGAAATGGTGTGAGAAATATGACATCAAAATATTTTCAACTAAAGAGATAAAGGAACTAAAGAAATGGACGAAGATAAAATAAATCCTAACCATTATAAACAAGGTAACATTGAGGTCATAGATTTTATCTTAGACCAAGATATGGACTACCTAACTGCCTCAATAACTAAATACATTTGCAGGTGGAGATTTAAAAACGGTTTAGAAGACCTAAAGAAAGCTCGTTGGTTCTTAGATAAACTTATAGAACACGAGGGAGGACAGTATGGCTCTAACTTTAAGTGAACTTAAAGAGCGTATAGTACAAGAAGCGATAGATCCTTGTACACTATGTGAAATATTAGACATAACAACAGAAGACCTTCTTCACGAGTTTGAAGATAAACTTATAGATAAACGAGAGGAGTTTGACGACAATGATGATGATTTCTACTGAAAGTTTTGTTCTGTTAGTATCCGGTCTATTGGCAACAGGTGCTTTCTTATTATGGAGACACGGGATTAAATGCTATGATCGAGGAATAACAGACGCAATACTTATGCACAGAAACGGAAGACTTAAATATGATACTTATTTTGATGATGAAGGAAATAAGATGATTAATATAGAAATTGAACCTATGGAGGATGAATGAACCAATTACCAAATGATTACCAAAACTTTATTGCACTTAGCAGGTACGCACGATGGCTACCTGAGAAGAAGCGGAGAGAGACTTGGAAAGAAACTGTAGCTAGATACTTTGACTTTATGGAAGAGCATCTAAAAGAAAATACAAATCAAGAGTTAGTGCCTAAGACTAGGAAGATACTTGAGGAAGCAGTATGTAACTTAGAAGTTATGCCTAGTATGAGAGCTCTTATGACCGCAGGCCCTGCCCTAGCTAAGAATAATATTGCAGGGTACAACTGTGCTTACCTTAGTGTAGATCACCCTAAAGCATTCGATGAGTGTCTATTTATATTGATGCACGGTACTGGTGTAGGGTTCAGCGTAGAGAGACAGCACGTCAATAAACTTCCTGAGGTTCCTGATACTATGGTAGATGTAGAGGATGTTATTGTCGTACAAGATAGCAAAGAAGGATGGCAGTCTGCATTTCGTAAGCTGATTACTTATTTATATGACGGTGAGATGCCTAAATGGGACTTTTCTAAGGTGAGACCAAAAGGTGCTAGACTACAGACATTTGGTGGTAGAGCTAGTGGCCCTGAACCTCTACTTGATCTATTTAACTTTGCTACTAACATCTTTAAAGAAGCAGGGGGACGTAAACTTACGTCGTACGAATGTCACCGGATGATGTGTAAGATTGCTGAGGTGGTTGTTGTAGGCGGTGTTCGTAGGTCAGCCCTTATCTCTCTATCTAATCTTACTGATGAGCGTATGCGTAATGCTAAGAGTGGTCAATGGTGGTCAGATACTCCTGAGATGGCTCTAAGTAATAATAGTGTATGTTATACAGAGAAGCCTGATATGGGTATCTTTATGAAAGAGTGGACGTCTTTATATGAGTCTAAGTCAGGTGAGCGTGGTATTTTTAACAGGGAAGCCGCTATCAAACAAGTAGAGTCTATCGGTAGACGTGATACAGATCACGACTTTGGTTGTAATCCTTGTAGTGAAATCATATTGAGAGACGGTCAGTTCTGTAACTTGACTGAGGTTGTAGTAAGAGCGGAGGACACGCAGAAGGATATACTCCGTAAGGTTAGACTAGCTACTATACTAGGTACATTTCAAGCGTCACTAACTAACATTAAACGCTTACGTCCTAAGTGGGTACACAATACAGAAGAGGAAGCACTACTAGGTGTATCTCTTACTGGTATTATGGATAATGCTTTTATGAACGGCAGTAGTGATGACAGTAGAGGATACTACGGCAAGAGAAGTTTATCTGACTTTTTAGTAGACCTTAGAAAAGAAACAGTTAAGACTAATGAGCATTGGTCAGAGCTACTGGGAATTCAACAAGCTACTGCTACTACTGCTATCAAGCCTAGTGGTACGGTAAGCCAGTTAGTTGATAGTGCTAGTGGTATACATACTAGACATAGTGATTATTATATCCGTAGGGTTAGAGCAGACGCTAAAGATCCTATAGCACAACTTATGGAAGACCAAGGTATTCCTTGTGAGCCTGATGTTATGAAACCTAACAGCGTTAAGGTATTCTCTTTCCCTATGAAAGCTCCTGATGGTGCTATTACTAGGAACGAAAGAACCGCAATCGAGCAGTTAGAGCTGTGGCTTAAGTATCAGAGACATTACTGTGAGCATAAGCCTAGTGTTACTGTAAGCGTTAGAGAGCACGAATGGATGGAAGTAGGAGCGTGGGTGTACAAACACTTTGATGAAGTATCAGGTGTTAGTTTCCTACCGCACTCAGATCATACATATCAACAAGCGCCTTATGAAGACTGTGATAAGAAGACGTATACATCACTAGCTAAGAAGATGCCAAAGGAAGTCAACTGGGATTTGATTAGCGAGTATGAACTTACAGACTCTACAGTAGGTACTAAGACACTAGCCTGTACTGGAAGCGTGTGTGAGCTTGTTGATCTTGTTGAAGAAGAAAGGGATATAGAATGAAGTATGTATTGATAGTTCTATTGTTATCGGGATGTGCTACGCTTGAAGAAAAGATGCAACAGCTTCAATGTAGCGCTCCAGTAGATTCAACTATGTGCATAGGTTGGCAGAGTTGATTGGGTGGCTATACACTAGCCGATTGTGTTTTACATTAATATAGGAGTAAAATATGTTAGAAAAAGTAAAGAACGGTGCTGATGGAGCGATTGACGTCGGTATCAAACTTATTAGCTTATCAATTATATTGCAGATTATCTTCGGTCCGAAGGTAGCCTTCCTTACAGGAGATGTAATTGGTTCTATTTTAGGTATAGTGTGGACCTTAGGCAATGGGGGATTGGCAGGTATTATCGCGGCCCTTATCATTTGGAGACTACTCGACAAAGATATTGTTGATGAGCTCAAAGACTAAGGCTAAAAAAACTTGGGGTCTCGTCCGTATGGATGGGACTTCCAAGCTATACCATTCATTAAAAGTTAAACATCTAACAAAAACTCAGCCTAGAAATTTATGGAAGAGTGATTGGAGAAAATAGAATGATATATGAATATAAATGCAAAGACTGCGGATTAGTATTCTCAGAGATGCGTAAAATGTCAGAACGCTTAGATCCTATAGACTGTGAAGCCTGTGGTGGTGAGAGTGAACATAAGATAAGCACACCTATGTTTAGGACGTCAGGAAGCGGACACGGAAGGGGTGCGGGCCATAAAGGAGAATGGAAATGATGAATGAGAAGAAGCTAATAGATTTGCTCAACTCAGGAGAAGATTATAACTTCGTCGCTATGGACGATAAGTTTGCTAGATATGATGCCTTTGATACAGAGCACGGCATTATGCTAGAGATTAAATGTCGTAATAAACATTATGATGATACTCTCTTAGAAAAGATGAAGTATGATTGGAATAAAGAGTATGCTGAGAATCACGATTTAGAGTTTATGTATGCTGTAAGTATGCCTCACAAAGGCGGACATAAGGTCTATTTGTTTGACCCTATAATTATGGAGAGGGACGAAGAGTATGACTTTAAGTGGCACACACGAAAGCTACCCGCTCAGACAGAATTCTCTAGAACTGAGTGGATAGACAAAGAAGTTGGATATTTGAATATTAAGGACGCTCTCGCAGTATTACATATAAAGACGAATCATTAAGAAGGTCTCTTACGACCACGTCTACTACCGCGTCTCATAGGACCGCTACTCATCATACCTGTTGCAGGTGTTGGTGATGGCGGTTTTTTTGTACTTGCTAGTTTTTGTTCCCACTTCTTAGCAGACTCCATACGTCTCTCGTTATGTGGGACTCCGGGCTTCTCATAGACATCTGAGAATATCTTAGCCTTTCTTTTTATAGGGTCATCTATGTGGGGATTGGCTAACATACTTTCTGAGAACATAGTCTGTAACTTACTTCTGTCTCTCCATCCTAGCTCTCTACCATAGCCTCTATTTCCGTAGATATTGTCAAACACGAACTTAGCTTGGCTCGTCTTATTATCGCTTAAATTTGAGTCTTTAAGCCAGTCAAAATAGTCTCTCTTATGGCTACCAGTAAACTGAAATAATCCGTAACCTTTACCACCTCTCTCTTTCTGAGTGTGAGAGTAACTACCGCCTGTTTCAACATCTATATTACCCATTAGTGCGGGTATATCCCTAGGAGGAAAGCCTACCGCTATTAAAGCATCAATAGTTTCCTGCTCGTTGTTAGTAAACATTCCCATTAGTAACTAAATGCTCCTTGTAAAGTTTCTTCTTGTTGCTGTCTAAGTTGTTCAGACCCCTCTTCATTAAGAACAGCTTCTTTTATTCCTGCATATATAAACTTAGGTAATATTTCTCCAGCTATGTTGGAATAATCTTTTAATAAAGACATAGCATCCATTTTGTTCTTATATTTAGCCTCTAACTTAGCAAATGCTTTAATACCCTCTAGGTCTGTAAATAAAAGCTCTTCTAACTGCTTGTCTGATCTAGCTCCTCTTCCTCCTGTAAATACCCTAGAAGCTAAAATAACTCCTTTTTGAAAAGGACTAATAATCGGCCTTCTAATAGTTGCTACAATAGAAGGTAAGTCTAACCCCGGAAATTTTCTAGCCGCCCAATCGTATACCGCACCTGTCGGCATATTTGCAACTTTTTCTAAATCTAAAGATCTAAGTTTATCTGATATTCTAGCAAAAGATTTTAATTCTAATTGATAGTTTTTACCCATTAAGCGATCAACTACAAATTTATTATCTTTGTTTAAGAGCCAGTTCATAGAACCTTCCGGCTTGTCTGTAATATTAGCTATAAATTGTCTTCTAAGAGTGTTAAGTACAGGTTTTTTAATTGCAGGCTCTAATTTATTAATATCATTTAAAGTTTTAACTAATTTTCCTCTGTTTGCAATTAAATCAGAAACTATTTTACTAGGTTCTAATCCTTCAACACCGCCATTTTTAATTAAGAAATGATCGCCTATCTTTTTTTCTTGTGACCTTATAACATCATTAAGAGTATCAACTCTACTAGACAAATAACCTTGGTGTTTTGCAGATCTTTCAAGTTCTTCACGCATACCCGGAATAAGATCTATAACGTCTTTTTTATCTTTAATTATTTTGTTAATGTCAGAAGGATTTACAGTTCCATTTTTTACTGCTTTAAAATGTACTTGAGACAATAAAGCGTTTCTAGCTATGTCTAAACCTTTAGTTCCCGGAACGACATCTAAAAATTGCTGTAAAGACTCTGAGTCCTTAACTACAACAGGCGCTATTTGAGAAGCATATTTCTTACTGTCAATTTCTCTAATACCTTGCTTAGTGTATGGAATACCAATAAAATTGTAATAATTATCATCAGCTAACTTTAAAGCGGCATTATAAGGACCGGGAATTGTTTCTCTAGCTTTAAATAAAACATCTTTTAAGTCTTCAAGCTGTCTTCTAACATCATTAGATAAACTAGATCTTCTTAGTTCAAAATTTATTGCTTTCTTTAAAGAGTCAACATTTGAAAAAGACAGTTTAGGGTAGACTAATTTATTTTTCATTATTTTGTTCCCTGCAGAATCTGTAGTCTTATAAGGAACTTTTTTAGGTTTTAAATAAGTTGTTATTTTATTGTCTAGGCTTGTTCCCTTTCCAAAAATATTACTTAGTTTAACAGACTTAACAAAGTTATAAATTGACTCTACTCCTTCAGGAGGCATAAAAACCTTAGCTTTTTTTGCTTGGTTTATTATTTCGGTATATTCCTTACTTCTAATTGCTTTTGCTTGTGCCTTATTTTTTTCTATTAGAGATGCAATTTCAAACCCTCTTTCTTCTTTAGTTAAGCTCGGCATTAAAGAAGAACCTAAACTTTCTATTTTTTCAGAGGTTTCTGCCCTAGCCTTTTTAATTGTAGACAAACGATTCATAAGGCTTTTTCTAACATCCGCAGTTTCAAAAGATTGTGTAAGTTCTTTACCTGAAACAGGAACTCCAAATAAAAAATTACTTTTCTCTTCTATAGCGTCTGTGATTTTAATTAATTCTTTGTCTACTCTAGCCCTAACAGAAGGATCTTTTCTAATGAGTTTATTTAGTTCTCCTTTAGCTACCGGATTGTTTGCCATAGTAACAAAGAACGGTATTTCTACATCATTAAAATAATGAGATATTTGACCAAAATCCTCCATTACTTTTTCAATATCTTTTTTCTCTGCTTTAGATATTTCTTTTAATATAGACTTACTGTTGGCTACAGAAAAGGCCTGCCCAGCATCTGTAGCTTTCCCTCTTATATTGTTTAATGGGTTTTCCATATTTTTTAATAAAGTATTAGCCTTGTCTTCTAATTTTATAAAAGCAGGTCCGCTTGTTTTAGCTGAAATTAAAGTAGAGCTGATTGTTCCTATAGCTCTACCAACTCCGGTGTCTTCTCCAGTAAAAAGCTCTTCAGCTTGAGCACCAGCCTCTCCCGCAGCTCCTGCTACAGTACCAATACTAAACCATTGTCCCGCTCTAATACCTCCTCTAACAGCAAGTTCTCCTATTGATTTAGATTTGCTTACAAGAAGAAGAGGATCAGTAGCCATCTCTGCTCCAAGACCTAATATTTGCTCATATTTATCTGCAGGCTGTAATTCTAAATCAGGTTTATCCCAACCAAATAAATTAGTAAGTTTATCTACTTGTTCTTCTTGGTTTTCTTTCATATTTTTAGAAAACTCTGCACCAAACTCAGTCCAAGTTTGTCCTCCCGATCCTTTTGATAAAGTATCTAAAGCTGTCTCTCCAATAGTTTGTAAGAAAGCAACACCCGTGCCAACACCTATTTTTGCTCTTCCTTTTATGTAGCTATCTTCATAATCTTCTTTTGTTTTATTAGGCAGATCACTAATTTCAGAAGCAGATAATTTAGCCTGCTCTGATTGTAGTATTTCTGTTATTTCACTTTGAGACATTCCATCAGGAAACTCAATTATTGAATTATTAAATTCTACTTGTATTGGCATTACTTATCCTTTTTCTACTAATTTAGTTCCATCCCAAACCAAAACTTTTTGAGTTTCTTTCATATCAAATTGGTTTGAAGGAACTTTAAGATCATACTCATCATTTAAACCTTTTAAAACTTCAGTTTTATTATTGTATAAAGTTTCTTGCTCTTTTTTGTATATTTCTAAAACTTTTAAGAAGGCATTATAATGTTCTTGTGTTTTAACACCTGTAAGGGCTTCATTTACAAAATCACCAATATTTTCTACCAAACTACCCGCGCTTGCAATTCTTTGAATTTCAGAAGCTGC
Source organism: Methanobacteriota archaeon (assembly GCA_016845825.1). Classification (GTDB taxonomy): domain Archaea; phylum Thermoplasmatota; class Poseidoniia; order MGIII; family CG-Epi1; genus CG-Epi1. The sequence goes on along the minus strand of JAERSJ010000024.1, from coordinate 9,470 downwards.
TTTAGTGCTACTTCCTTCAAAAACATTAGTAATTACACTTTCAGAAAGTTTAGCTGCTGCTGCCGCAGACACATCCCCTCCTTTAGCTTGTTGAAATAATTTAATAGATGTATTTATCTGACTTAATTTAGCTTGTCCTTCATCTCTACTTTTTAAAGTGCTTTCAAATAAATCTACTCCAATTTGCTTAGTGACACCAGCAGATGCAACATCTTCATCCATCTGTTGTTTCTTTTCAAGAAATAACCTAGATCCTTCCAATTGGCCGTGCTTCTCTATTAAGTCTGATTTTAAAACAGCTAGTGCTTGGTTTTCAGGAGTTCCTTTGGTTTGTAGTGCAGAAGCCGCCGCCGCATCTAATCTTTGTTGCTCTAAGTTTAAAGATTGAGCCTCTAAATTAGCCTGCAATAAAGGCATAGTTTGAGCTCTAAACTCAGCCGCCGCTTGGGGATTTATCTCCATTATCTTTCTAAAACCCTCAGAATAAGACGCAGGATCGTTTAAATCAACGTCTTTCATAACTCCAAGTATTTGATTTTCTTGAGAAATAAACCCTTTACTTTCCATATAAGGATCTAAAAAACCTTTTCCTATACTCCTACCAACTCCCCTGTACATATCTGCAAGTGAAGAAGGAGCCTGATTCATTCCTTGTCCGTCAAACATTCCCATTATATTGTCTCCTATAAATACGGATTATTAAACCTAGAAGCGTACCCATAATTTGCTTGTGCTTCTAAATTTTGCTGTGTAGTGTCAGGCCTATAATCAAACATTTGCTGTCCTAATGAGTAAGGAACTTGTGCCATCCCATAACCTGCGGCTTGCTGTGCGTTCATTAATTGAGTACCACCCAAGTTTGCCGCAGTACCCATTTGACTTCCAACATTAATTCCTAAGTTAGCTAGATTTTGACCTACAGAGCCTAAGTTTAAAGCCGCAGTTTGAGCCGCATTAGCTCTGTTAAGATAATTAGTAATGTCTGATTGTACTCCACCTCTAGCTTGTTGTAGTAGAGCAGCATCTTCAACAGCTCTCTGCCTGTCTAGCTCTGCTGTAGCTTGAGCACCAATAGTAGAACCAAGAAGACCTCTTCTATTTAATCTACCTAATAAATCCTCAGTAACACTAGACCTGCTAGGCTCTAAAGCCGCTTGAGTTTCTCTCATTCTAGTCAGAGCCGCGCTTTCAGGATCACGCATATAAGGCTCTATCATAGCCCTCTGTCTATATATGTCTTGTAAATTAGCACCAAACAATCCCATCATAGGAGCAGACGGAGCCAAGACATATTGTTGTAATCTATCATCCCATACTGCTGAACCGGTAGGATCAATTACTGTTTTAGGCTTAGAAGCCTCAGTAACACTTGTAGCATAAGTTTGAGCCGCATCAGTCTGAGCATCTGCCGCTTGATTTGCTCCATACAACTGTAGTCCAGTTCCTATAACTGCCGCCCAAGGGTTTATACCCCCTAATAGACTACTTAAAAAACCATCTGCCATTATCTTATCTCCTTAATTGTATTCATTATCTTCTCCTACCACCTCTAGAGCCTCTTCTTGAAGGACCACTAGAAGTAAATATGTTAGGCGGTACATAACCAGTATCATAGTTATCATTCATACGTCTTTGAGCCGCCGCCGCTTGCCTCTCTCTTTCTGCCGCAGCTTCTTTTTCTGCTTCGATTCTTGCTCTTTCAGCAGCTTGCTGTGCCTCATACTCTTCAGCCGCTCTCTTACTCTCAGCCATCGCAGCTTGTAATTCTCTCTCTTGTCTCATAGCATCAAATCTTCTCTGAGCCATAAAATCTTCTGCTGGTGTCGGCTTAGGGAATCCAAGTAAATTAGACTCTACTAGCTGTCTAGCGTTATTAGGTCCGTAACGAGTTTCAGTAGAAAATAGCCCTCTGTTAGTCCCTGCCATAGCTTGCTCCATAGCAGTCATTGGTTCTGAAATTATTAATGGTTGAGCGTCCCCTAAATCTTGGAAATATTCATAGTTACTTCTTATGTTATTAGGGTCATCATATCTAGGCGTATAAACAGGAGGTACTGTATAACTATAGTTTGACTCTTGATTAAAAGGGTCAGGGACATCACTTGAATAATCTCTAGTTATGTTAGGCGGTAAGTTACCTGATGCTTGCATTGCTAACAAAGTGTTTACATCATATTTATTTCTTCCTCTTTGTAAGTAATCAAAAGGTCCTGCTGTCATAGGAACTTGCGTAAAACCACTACCACCACCAATAGCTGGTTCAGCGTTTAATATTTCATTACCTTCAGAACCTGTAAATAGACCTTTAACTTTATCTACTAAAGCACTAGGGAATCCCATAAGGTCAGCCATTCTTTGCTCATCCCCTGCAATTCCTAATTCAGGACGACCCGGATATGAACCTTCTCCCGGTCCTTGACCCGCATAAGGTCCTGTACCGCTTCTCCATTGCATATGGTCTTTTCTATATGCCGCTTGTTTATCTCCCGCAGCTAAAGCTGACTCAGCATCATCATACAGACCAAAATACTTTATAGTCTCATCATAAGTTAAGTCTTTACCGTTAGGTCCAGTACCTTGTGGTCTAGACGGTGTCTGTAATTGTGTCTGTGGCTGTACACTAGGTGTTGATGGCTGTGTAGGCATAAAAGGATTATTAACATTATAATTCATCCACCAAGGCATCTGTCCACCACCGTATTGAGTACCATACTGAACTTGACCGAACTGATATGGATTATAAAAACCACCACCAATAGCCGCATAAGGATTAAACATACCGCCTTGCTGTTGTGACGGTCCTGTATATCCAGTAGGAGCTCCCCAAAGATTTAGCATAGAGGCTGTATCAGTAGGACCTTGACTTCCCGGTCGCGGTGTTATCTCTGTAGATAAATTACCACCTATTACATTATTACCTACTGAAGGAGAATTAAAATTATTCCCTAAATCCCAGCTTGTACCAAAGAAACCAGCCATATTTTTTCCTTATGTTAAGTTTTGTGCTATATTACAATACATCTTTGTGCCGTCTGACACACATCTAACTAAGTCTACTTTACCGTTACCTGATGTAATAGTAGGATTATTGCCACCTACAAAAGAAAAGTCACTACTGAATGTAACATCATAAGCACCAGTATTTTTTATTAAGAAAGAAGCCTCTACACCTGATGTCATATTAGATACATTAAGTGTATGATTTCCTTGTACACTAACAACAAACACATTAGAGTTCAGTAAGTTAGCTGTTTGATCTGATGCTAATGTTACCGTCTCAGAAGCCGTAGGATGCGCTTTAGTGAATGTTTGTGGTGTATCTATAGTAATTATAGCCTCACCGCCAACAGTCCCTGTAGTAGCCGTTAATGCATTACAAGTAAAGTTCTCTGATGAACTACCGTTTGCATCTGCCTTAGAATTAAGCGCTGTTCTTACTGCTGTGAACTCAGTATCAAAGTCAGCACCTGATATTACTTTTCCGGGGTCTGTGTCAGCTAAGGCATCTTTCCCTGACCAGCCTACCGCTATTGTATAGTTACTCATAATGTTTTACCTTGTTTAAATAATAATGATATTGATTGTAGTGATGCTTTGTATCCTTTTGTTACTGCGTCCCACTCTATTCTTATGTATTTAGCGTTTCCGGATAGTGGAACTGAGCGCTCTTTATATCCGTGTATAGGAGCATATTTAGCAGCTCCGTACAAAGCCGACGCTTTTCCCCAATATGAAGGTTCACCGCTTAGTGTAGGATTAAGTTTAAATGTAGGAGATATTTTAGGTTTAGTCTCAAAGTCTTTATATAGTCTTATTCCTACGTCTGTTCCTTGACCTCCGGCAATTACCATAATCAGTTTTTTTAAGATAGACGCTTGTACTCCCTGTCCTAAATCTAGCTCTGCTGTAGCAAATGCAGTAGTATAACTATTATAAGTATATACATTAGAACCACTATAATCTACATCATAATAACCTTCATAAGTAGCAACTCTTCCTGACTGTTGTCCTACCAGTAAACCATAAGTTTCTGTATAAACCATACTAGCAGGCTCTCTACTGTCTGTAAAGTGCCATTTAGTTATTCTAGGTGTTTCTTTAGATGTCTTATATGTAGTATCAAAAACATATGTAACATTTCTATCTACAAAAGAAAGTAAGTATAGACCCTCATTTAGCATAAATGCTGACTTAACATTTGTACTTCCGTTAATGTTAGCTATCAGCTCATCTTTAATTGTTATAGACTTTTCTGTTAGCGGTAGTTTGTCTAGCTGAGTAGTTCTAAATAAAGACCTAACACCAGTATCCGACAAGAAGTATAAATCATCTCCAATACTTTGTATAGAATCTCTAGATACACAGCCTATCCCTCTAATTACTTCATCTAATGCTATATTAGCTATTGTGTCAGGGTCGTTATATATAGCAATATTTTCTTTACCAAAAATAACTAACTTACCTGCAAAAGGGTGTATAGCTATAATACTGTCGTGACCCCATACAGATTTTAAATCTATAGCGCCACCATCAGAAGCTCCCCATTTATGACCATCTAATAGTTTAGAATAAAACAATACATCGTCTTCTTCTGTTATTCCTCCAGCCCACATTCTTCCATAAAATCCCATCATACAACTAGGGTCAAATGTTGTTATTCCGTGTGGTGCTGTATATCCCGTAGTATCTTTTAATTTAGACCAAGTGCTACTAGCATATCTTAAAGGGTCTGAATCATATTGAGATACAAATAATTCATTATTAAAGTTACTAAACTGCCAATCAGAAGAAGAAGCACCAGTAGCAAAAGCGTTAATCCACGCATTGTCTTTATCTGATAAATCTACCTCATACATATTAGTGCCTACACCGGCAAATACTTTATGGTTAGTACCATCATAGTGTTCTACCAAAGAACCAACTTTAGCTCCTCCGTTTAGTGTCTTTTGTTTTAGACCTTTACGAAAAGCTACTTTACCGCCCTCAGTATAAACAATGTTATCTGCTTTAGTAAACCAGTTTGGTCCTAGAGCAGTAGCAGTTGTTTGAGTATCTATACCATCAATACCAATAGTATCTAAAGGTATAGCTTGTATCTGCTTAGATTCTAGTGCCATATTATACTACTGTCCAATCTCTTTCGTATTCCATATTTCCTGCGTCTAACTGCACCGCAAGGTTTAAAGAGTCTCTAGCTTCTGCCGCAACAGCACTAGAAATACTTCCTCCGTCTTCTCCTCTTTCGGCTATAGCTCTAGCCCAAGCTCCAAGAATTACAGGCTGTGAAGGAACTCTTAATACTTGTGATGCTGTAGATAATTCTTTTTGAGCACCTACAATATTTACAGATATAGTCTGTATAGAGTCAGGGACAGGATATAAGTCAATGTTAAAATCAGGTTCTCTGTTGACACCTGCTTGAGCTACTCCATTAAAAGCATATTTAGTAGGCTTACCACTAGCTGCCTGAGACAAAGGAAATACAGCTTCGTTAAGCCAATCGTTTGGTACTTGCTCCAATACTTGTCCAGTATCTTGACATATAACGTCTAACACTTTAAAAGACACACCTGCACCTCTAGTAGCATCACCTAAAGTATATTGCATATTGCCTGCTTGTGTTTTAATATTAAATGTCTCTCTTAGTGCGTTCCAGTCGTGATAAGACTCTACATTCTTTTTAGAATCATTTACTAACTCTCCAATTAGTTTCTGATAATCAGATACAGATACAGAATCGTATAAGTTACCTGACCAGTCAGAGTCTATAGTATCTTCTCTTAACCTTCTTAAAACACTATTAATAATTTCTCTATATGTCATTTACTTCCCCTTGGCTAATTGAGCACCAAAATAGAACTCTATAATCATAGTTGCCCAAGCAAAAACTTCATCAAACTTAAGAACTGCTCCTGCTTGTACAGTTACATATTCTATTGTGTCGGGTGTCAACTCAAATCCAAGTATGCTCGCTCCCTCTATTACAGTAGGTATTACTGTAGGTACGTTAAAGAATACTGGGGCTACTTGTGTAAATATAATTAAAGCTAGTATAACGAATATAATTACACGTCTGTTTAATGCAGCCATAGGGCTTTCTTTGTCTGCCCTATCTCTAGCCATATTGATAGAATCATTACGCACTTGTAAAGACTGTATCATTAGTTTTTGGTTTTCTTGAGCTGCTTGACTTTTAAGTGCAAACAACTTAGCAACAAAGCCTAAAGCTATCGGTGCTACATTAGTTAAAAATGCTATCATAATACTTTAAATGCTCCTAGTAATCCTATTTCTGAAATTGCGTAGTAGCCTAAAGCACCAAAGAATGTCCATCTGATTTGATTTAATGTGTTCATAATCTTTTGTATACAAGCATTAGTATCATCAACTCTACTAAATAATTTACTTATTTGTGAGCTGTGTTTGTCTAATGTCTTTTCCATTCTAGCTATTCTTTCTTCCATAAGTTACCACTTTACTTTGTTAGCCCAATAAGCAGCACTCATTGGCCCTTTAGCTATATTCTTAGCGTGCCTAGCTTTAAAAGACCTAGATCTCGCAGTATTAGTTCTGTCGCCAGTTTTACCTTGCTGACCAAAACGAATAGTCTTAACTTGTCCTCCTGACTTAGCGACAACAACGTGACTTTTAGTTTTGTGGCTAGGTGTACGCTTTGGTTTGTTATAACCTGATACACCTGCTCTAGCCAGTCTTGGGTCTTTTTTAGCCGGCATTACTTCTTCTTTCCTTTTTTCTTCATAGGTGGACGCCCTCTTTTCTTACCGTATGTACCTTTTCCGTATGGCATATTATCTCCTTAGTTTGCTAGTGGGTTATCTAGTGATTGTTGTATTCTGTTTTCCATATCTACTTTAGTTTTCTCTACCTTTATCTCAAACCTATCTAGTTTTGTATCATAGCTAGTAAGTTTGGTATCTACCGATTGTAACTTGGTATCTACTTTAGATTCTAAAGACCATTGGCTATTACGCAGGTCTGTCATATCTTTCTTAAGTTCTATCTTTATAGCATTAGCGTGTTGTTCTATTCTTTCTACATCACTAGATGTCTTTTTCATCTGTGACTCTATAGCTCCAAGGTCCAAATTTGCAATTCCTTCGACTTTCTGATACATAAGAAAGCCACCATATAGAGTACCAATAATCGTCGAAATAAAGGCAAATGCTGCGACTATACTCGTACCACTTAAACGTAGACCAAACAGCTTGAGTTTCTTATCCTTAATGCCTTCGCCTTTACTTACTAATTCTTCTAGGTCAGCCATCAGTTTTCAAATCCACCGTCTTGTAATTGTCTTAAGTATTCTATTTCTTGTTTAAGTTTTTGTACTTCTAACCTTCTACGTTGTAATTCTAATTGGTATAGTGTATTACAATTAATTCTTTCTTTAGGTCCATCAAGAGGAATTATTATTCTAGCATACAAACCTATATCTTTAGTTTGTGGCCTGTCTCCTTCTTTACCTATGATCGGTGTGACTGCGTTGTTTATTATTCCAGTCATACCCAACTCAAAGTTAGTTGAACCTCCTATACTATTAGAACAATCTAAATCTCCTGCTCTAATTTTATCTGTACCACTATTGTATCCTGCACTCGGCAAGGAAAAAGTCATTGAGTTACTGTCTGCTATAACCTGTGTACTAAGAAAAAAGGCGTAGCAACACACATACCTTAACCACTTCACTTAAACCTCGAACATATTTTTGATGCTATCATTGTTTTAGTTTCTTTGCTTCCTCTTAGCTTAGACAAAGAACATATGTATTCTGCCTTGTCTACGTTATTTGAACCAATATATACATCAAATTTAACGTGGCTTAAGTAATCTAATTTTAATATTTTATAATCAGTTACAAAAGGTATTGGCTTCCACTCTCTGTCAAATACGCCAATCTCATAATATTTAACATCTTCTCTCTTGTTGAACATACTCATTGTAGTCTTGTGTACTCCTTCTATTTGAGTTACAGACCATTTCGGGTATGTTGGTGTCATCTCGTGAGCTGCTACAGATGTACATAGCAGTACCCACAGTATTACTGAGCGACACATTCAGCAACTACTACTGCTGTATAGTTACCACCGGGAAACGCTTTCTGCTGTCCACCACCATATGTAGCTTGAGACTCAACTTCAATCCAAAGAGTTCCAGCGTCTGCCATACTGTACTGTCTCATAGCACCAGTAGTTGTGCTGTTTGATTGGTAATCATCAAAGTCAGAACTAGATGATTGTGCTACTCCTACTGAACCAGTCCAAGCAACTGTGTCACTTAAACTAGGACTAGAGCTGAATGACTGTGGATAGCTAACTTGTGCGTGATAAGCGTTAGCAAGAGATACATCAAATCTTACAATAGGCTTTTGACCAGCACTAGCCGGTGCTGTTGTAAGTGTATATGCGTTAGGGTTTCCGTAGACTCCCGGAGTATCTGTATTAACTATACATCTAGACTCTACTGAGCCTGTAATTTCTGCGTTTGCTTCTACCTTACTAGCAAACAAAGAGCAACCAGTAAGACTAAGAACTAAAGCTGTTAATAATAATTTATTCATTTGTATTGTTCCTCTATCATTTGATTCATTAAATTGTCTTGGGCTAAACTTTGTAGTGCTCTTCTGTTGTCAACCACCTCTCCTCCGTCCAATGAAATAGATTCCCTGTATACTCCTCCGGGAACTGTCGCTGCGTAATAAGATCTTACATTAGTAGCGTTATTTATTGTCTGTAGTAGAGCAGATTGAGATACTGTGTTAGCTATCGTTAAAGCATTTTCAGATGCAGCCAAAGCCATTTCTAGTCTGCCTTCATCTTCCTCGTCTTCTTCTCTCTCTTCCCTCTCTTCTTCTTCCTTCTCATACAAATCACTATCGGTTTCTTCAGTAGCATCTATAACTGCGTCATCATCAAGTGCATCATATATTTCTATCTTAGGTATAACCGGCATCGGCTCAACATAACCCGGACAACTCTCGTCATTTTGTGGGTCAAAACACTTGTCAAACCTATACATATAAACCACTTTTGCATCTTCTAGTGTACCTATGCCAGTAGTTTGTATCGAACCTTCACCGAACTGACTAACTGGTGTGTACGGTAGAGGTACAAGTCTTTGTATCTTCATACCTGTGCCATCAGTCCAGTCTTGTGTATCTTGAAAGATATAACCACCGTCTACATCTTTATTCTGTACTGTGACTATGTACTCATCTCCGGCTTCTTTTGTTATCTTATAATTATAGATAACACCACTTATGTCTAATCCGTCTTCTACACTAACTCCTAGTGTGTCTGACGTCATACCCCATATTAAGCCATCTACTGCTGCGTTACCTGTGTATCCAAAGGTATAGCTAGAAGAATATGAAGGCTGCTGCAACAGTACCCATAATGCTAAGAGCCTTATCACGTTTTTCTTGTGCAGTAATTTCATCTTCCTCCGGTGGC
>JAERSJ010000023.1 GCA_016845825.1 Methanobacteriota archaeon | reverse complement strand
TATCTAAACATAAAGTTTGCAACACGTGTAATTGTTACGCGCATGATGCTTGCTGGGGTAAGTATTTACAGAAATTTTCCGCAACAAAAACGTATATATACTTGAATATGATTTTATTAGAAATACCGATTGGCATCGAATGCCCGCAGTGCCGCAGTATTATCACAAACATTAAACCAATTACTCGTTCAGACACAGTTCTAGCTCGAATAGCGTGTGTGTACATTGGGTACATAAATATGATAAATATCTTAGAAAACGACAATGAAACTGAAGCAAGCAAGAAAGATGCATTAACAAAGGTATTTAATTCTATCGTGCAAAATAAAGTTATATTTAACGACGAGAAAGAGTTTGTGCGAATAGTTAAAAAGAAACTAAGACATCTATATCATGAAGGGTGGAAACCCGCAAATTTATATTATTATTACTTGTTTAATGAGCAAATCCGTGAATTAATATAAATTCGCAATAAAGGAAGAACACATCCACTACCGTGTAATTGCAAGTTTTTTTTACTTAAGGCTTACTCAAACATTTGTCTGTAATAATATTCTCGGAGATGTGTGAGATGAACTCCCAATTTATTCAACCCCTTCTTTTCGTTTCCCCCATCCCCCCAATAACTATCGTATTTTGTATGTAGAACTATAGGCCGGAGACCAGTGGATAATAAATTTTGCCTAAGGCTTGGATGTTGATTGAATTTACACTTTAACACATTGAATATCAATTCATCAGCAATGTCATCCCAATCTTCTCTCACTTTGACAATATCCCCAATGTGCTTAGAATAAGTTGCATTTTTTGAGTTTAATTGCTTTTTTACGTAGTTGGTATCGGTGGGGCACTTATATGCCTGTATAGCAGCTTCAGATGTAGGAAATAATCCAAATTCTTTGATAAACACTGGGTGTGGGGAAAAATTAGAAAACCCAGCCGTGTGGCCACTCTTATAAGATCTACAAAAGGTTATTTCCTTGCAAAATCTAAATATAAATTTTTTTTGATCATATGTCTGCGGTGAACCTATTTGCCTCCATTTTTCGCGCATGACTCTCCGCTTACTATGGTACAGTGTAGTATGTTGCAACGATTCTGATGGGGTTATTTTAAATATATGACAAAGTAGAATGGCGACAACAACACCGGATCTGCCATGACCCCCCTTGCAATGTAAATATAACAATTCATTTTTTTGAAGGTTCAAGATTATATCTGTAAGTTTCAACACAAAACAAGCAAAGGAAACAAAGTCTGTCGGCGTGTGTCGGTCTCTAATCGGATATGATAGATATGTATGGTTTGTTTTATATGGCTCTATTTTTTTTTCAGTATCAAAAGTTAAGTTGACAAAGAATCGTACCCCCTCTTGTTCAAGTTCGTTTACCGACTCTTGAGTAGGAAAGCTACCAAATAAAGCTTTATTCTCTATAAAATAAGACGACCTTTCCATTTCATTTTATTTATTTTTTCTATAAATAAATAAGAATATCATTTTTTACAATGACATCCTGCGGGCTGGGCATTCATAAATGTTTGCTCATTTGATGATGGTTTCGCTGCCTCCCCTAAGATCTCTTTAGTCCTTAGGTAGCCAAACTTCTTCAACATAGCATTCACATAGCACTTCGCGTAGGCAGGTGGATCTGCACAAGTACCCCTCGAGGCGTCCGTCGTTATTTGAATAAGGTCAGAAATGTCTTTATTCTTTTTCAAAAAGTAAAATATCGTCCCAAAAACTATTCGCGAAACGATACAAATTAATAAAATGATTGTCCAATTCTTCATTGTGTTTATATAATAAAATTATAATAATTTTGTTTAAAAACATGTTCTTGCAAATGTAATATTTAAATATAAACATATGTATAATGAAATGGGTAAAAAAAGAAAAAAAACCAAATACAAATTAAAAATCAATGATATCCAGGAGGCTGAATTCAGCCACAATGGTAAAATCGAACTCAACCTTCCACCGGTAACAAATCTGCCATCGGTATCAGTCGTGACGATAACAAAAAATCGTTCTAAGCATTTCCAGTTGGCTATTTATAACTGGAAAAATTTTTTGTATCCGAAAGACAAAATAGAATGGGTTATCGTCGATGATTCGGACGATAATACCCTCGAAACAGCGATAAACGAGCTACACGACCCGAGGATTAATTACATGTTTACACATCGAAAATTCAAAAATGTAGCTGTAAAAAGAAATTTTGCAGTTGAGAATAGCAGTGGGGAAGTTATTGTCAACATGGACGACGACGACTACCACTACTCTGATAGTATTCTCGCGAAAATAAGATGTCTTCAAAAATATAACAAAAAATGCGTTTTTTCTATACCTATCGGGGTCTATAATTTAAACAACAATACTAGCCAAATTATAAATACATTTGATGATATTCCAGGTATCCCCGAGGCAACGTTAGCATTCTATCGATCATTCTGGGACAGCGGCTCGAAATTTTCGTTTAGACCTAATTGCGCAGGTGAGGGATTGAACATGATATGGAGACAAGATAAACATCTTTTGAAAATTCCGTATTTTTTCAACTGTATATGTTTCACGCACAAAAACAATATCACGGGTTCAATGCGAAATATGTCAATACCAGGCAACAAATTATGCATGAATTTCATGGATTTATTCCCTGGCGAAGTTAAAAATATTATACACGTGTGGCAGTCTTATTAATAATTTTTTAAATTTGAATTAAAATTTCTTCTCACACCTTCATCTCTCCTCTTTCGATTTTTTCCATATATCATTCAAGATTGTCAGGACAACAGCGAGAGGGGAATCTACCCTTTTGTCTCATCATTAATAACAAAGGATCGCAATTATCTTGAGTATAGTTCCCGCAAGGTGGACATTTCAATATTAATTTATTTGCGGATCCATTACACTCATTGGGTGGTGAATTATATTTAATTGGAGTCCCAAATACATACATCGTTGGATTAACACCAAGGACCGCAGGTTTCAGGTCGTAATTACTCGATACCACATTAGGACATCTTTTGCATCCCTTAAGCCAATTACCCATATAACCGCAGCAGCCTTTCATCGCGTCCGGGTTGTCTCTCCAATTGCCAGATGATCCTATAAATGCTCTTTCATTACCCAGGTCGGAAACAATTTCCACTCCACAACTAGGTTCGTCGTCGTCAACTATTGTCATAATCCAACACGCTTCATCTTCTGGTGCGGTATCTGGATCCTGCCAGGGTGCCCGCATCCTTCCCAACACAAGCCCATATGGCCTGTCTTTGTCAGTCCCTTCCTCTTTGGTTATTTTACAACTCGGTCGCAAGACTTTGAGATTATGGTTTTCCGCCCCATCTTTTGACGGACATATTATAACAACGCCAGCGTTATCGCTCGGTCCGGGATAGTTTGCGGACCAAATCGAAGCCTCAAAATCTTTTTCTGCTTTTTTTATTAAGTTGTAATAACCTGAATGACCTGTCGACGCATCTATATCTGATGAAGCTATCTCGTTCGTGTTAAAAGAATCTTTATAACAGTTACCCTTTCTTTTTAATCCAAAGTGTTCGTAATTTTTACAGTATGGGTAGTCTGCGGGGCATTCTATTATTTGGTGTTCTGAAGTTTTTCCATGATCCCACGGCGCAGCGCCGGGCAGGTCGGAGATGTCATAATCTTGACCACAGCATACTTTTTGTGAATTATGATCAGCTGTGCATTCTTGGTATCCACGTAGGCGGTCACATTTACCTCCTATGCTACATATCGGGGAGGCGGCGCTGCATGGGTTGTCAATATTAATGCGCACTCGATCCCCACTCAAAGGTGCACGTTTTTCTGCATCTGTCCCCTTGTTACCGTAGAACGCATATCCATGGTACGTATGGTTCGAATCTTTGTATGTGTAACAGCCCGGGCTGTAGCCCAGGTTGCCTACAAAAGGGAAGTCCTTGTGGCCAATTTTTAGATTTTGATTATTTGCAGCTTTCCAGCAGCTCTCTTGATCTATTTTAGCGTCGTAATCAGCATTGCATTCTTGGTTACTGGCCATACATCTACCTCCCATGTTACATATCGGGTAGGCGGCGCTGCATGGGTTGTCAATATTAATACGCACTCGATCCCCACTCAAAGCCGCACTCTTTTGTGCGACTGTACCAAAGTCGCCGTAGAACGCATATCCATGGTACTTTTGGGTCTTAGGGTCAGTTCCACTGTATGTGTAGCATCCCGGGCTGTAACCTTTTGCTTTATTGCCTACAAAAGGGATTGACAACCAGTGTGGGTAGTCAATGCTTAGATTTAGAATTTGTGCAGCTTTCTGGCAGCTCTCTTGATTTATTTGAGCGCCGCCGCAGTACGGAGCGCAGTGCGGCCCTTGCGGCGGCGCGTAATCAGCATTGCATTCTTGGTCATGTGTTGGTGATCCTATACTGGCTAAGACATGGGGGGCGGCTGCGGGTGTAGTAGTTGAATAAAGGCTGCATTTTTGTTTTAAATCTTCGTTGGAGTAATAACTTGGCATTTTTAATATTATATATATTTTTATTATTATTTTCAACAAATTTTTCCCGTTTGGTATCCCGGTAAGTAATATTAATT
>JAERSJ010000022.1 GCA_016845825.1 Methanobacteriota archaeon | reverse complement strand
TGATGAAGTTAGTACTTTCATTAAGGAAGACATCGATCCAGAGATTGCAGATAACCAAAAGTTAATTGATAATTTTCAACAAAGTGAACTCTTTTCATGGGGGCTAGGAATGATGTGGTCTCCAATTTTATTTGCAGGGGCCTTGTGGTTGAAAGGTTCAGAGCAGGCAAAGTTGAGTCTTACTTTTGGTAGTGCAATGATTGGTCTTGGCATAGTTTTTGGTTACAGCGGAGTAATGTTCGATGATGGTTTCGATTTTGAAGCACTAGGGTTTACAGCATTATTTGCAATGCCTATGGTTATTACAGGCTACCTTAACTTAGAAGACCAATCTTAACTTCGGTCTAGAACTTGAATTGATATCTCTTTGATATCACTGTTTGGACCTTGTGTAGCTACACAGTAAACAGCGTGAGCCACGTCTCCAGGCACCATTGCCCATTCTTGTTCCTCCGGAGTTCCACCTTCTTTTCTTCCGTTGAATTCAGTAAGTACAAATCCAGGTCCGATGTAACAAACTTTGATATTATCAGGATACAGCTCTTCTCTCCAGCTCTCATTTAGTCCTCTTAAAGCCCATTTAGTACTTGAATAAATCGAACCTTTTGAAATTCCAAGATAACCAACAATTGATCCAATGTTCACAATTTGCCCGCCATCATTTTCCTTGAAATGAGGAACTGCCGACCTCACCATTGCCATACAAGCCCAGACATTTAGCTGAAATTGTTCTTGGTAAGATTCATCCTTGATATCAGGGACCATTTCAAAGCGACCCATTCCTGCATTATTTACCAAAGTTCCTATTTTCCCCATCTTCTCGATGGCATACTTTACAGCCTTATCAGGATTTCCTTCAACAGTCAAATCAGTGGCGAAAATATGCACTTTACCACCAGCCTCTTTCACTTCATTGGCAACATTTTCAAGATTCTCTTTTCTACGAGCCACGAGGGTAACTTCCCAACCTTCTTCCCCAAATTTATGGGCGATACCTCTTCCTATTCCAGATGAAGCTCCAGTAATTAGCGCAGTTTTAGTCATAACTTACTATCAAATTTGGCTTAATTAAATTACACCCAGAAGTATCGAAAATATATATTTAAGCATAAAACAAAAAATATTTTTTGGCATTCTTTTATATACTTCACAAGAAAATAGTATTTTATGTTAGAAGGCAAAGCGTTGGTTGTAGCAATAATGATGCTTACCGCAGCTCCGCTAGTAGTAACTGATGATGGAAGGGCCATTGTCGGGGATGTAACAAGTGATGTTACCGATATGTTTATAGTTGAAGAAGCAGCAGAAGATCCAAAGCTCGATGAAGTATTGGATGATGCGGTAGAAGACGCTAAGGAAAAAGAATCGAAATTAGATAGAAAAGAGTTAACAGAGCTTGAGAAGTCTGATACTAAATCTGATGAAAAAGAGTGTTATTATTTAGACGAAATTAAGGATGAAAAAGATTACGATAAAGAAGAGAGCTGGGAAACTGAAGAAGAATTGTTTGCAGCTTTAGAAAAATTAGCTACAGATTGTGACGAAGGTGACGAAGAATCATGCGAAAAACTAAGTGACCTTAGAGAGAAGATTGGAGATACTGACTCTGAAGATCGCGAAGAAGAATCTGAAGAGCGTTCACGCAGTAGCGGTAATGAGTCCAAAGATGAAGAAAAAGAAGAATCTGATAAGAAAGAATTTGACGAAGAATTAATGTCTCAGATGGAAGAATTAAAAACAGCTTGTGGGGACGGAAATGAAGAGTCATGCGAAGAACTTCGCTCCATGCTTGCAGAGTTAATGGATGAAAAGAAAGACTGGGATAAAGAAGGCAAAGATTGGGATAAAGAAGGCAAAGACTGGGATGAAGCTTGCTTGACCATGGAAGAATGGGAAAAAGTCCTTGAAAAAGATAGAAAGGAAAAAGACGGTAGACACAAAGAAGACCGCAGAGAAATGACCATCGAAGATATGATGGAAATGTTTGCAGACATTGATGAAGAAGATGTAGCTGAAATTAAGCAGATAACAAATATGTCTGATGAAGAGTGGGACTTAATGATTGTAAAATTTGAAACTAACAATATGACCGAAGAAGATTGGATGATGGTTATGGAAAAAATGGAGTTAGTATTTGAGCATGAAATGAAAGAAGAACGTGCAGAGATGGAAGCTTTCAGAGCTCAAATGAAAGAATTTGATGATGCATGTGAAGCAGGTAACGAAACTGCCTGTGAAGAATTTGAAGCAATGATGGCTGAAGTTGAAGAAGAAGCCAGTGAAGACAAAGAAGAATCTAGAAAAGACAGAGAACAGTGTGACGACGAAGAATATGAAGAAGATTCTGGTGAAGAAGAAACTGACGACGAAGATTCTGACGATGAATCTGATGAAGAACTAGAATAATGGCTGAGAAAGATTCAGGAACCTCATTTGCAAGTATGTTTGTTGGAACATTAGGTTTCACTATCAGCATTCTTTGTATCTTAGGTTTCTTTGTTTCAAATTTTGCGATAGATTATATTGACCAAAGAATTGAAGAAGACTGCGAGACAGAGCAAGGTCAAGTCGCACAAGTAGTCGGCGCAGATGAAGGCCAATGTGACGAAGGGAGTTCAATCAGAGACTTTCTAGCTCTAATCAGGTATCCTCTGCTTATTGCGGGGATAATTTTTGCCCTGTTAGCTCTTCAAGTATTCTGAAGTTAAAATAAACAAAACTGGTAATCTCTCAATTGCTTATCTACAATTCGAGCGTTTGGAACAACAGTTTCTAATTCATTCCAAAAATCTTGACTATGATTTTTAACTCTCGTATGAACAAGTTCATGAAGTAAAATATAATCAATTAATTGATCCGGTAAATGTAATAATTTCATGTTAAGGCTGATATTGTCTTTTGAGGAACATGACCCCCACCTAGTTTTCTGATTTCTGATTGAAACACGATTGTACTGAAAGTTATGTTTGATAGCAAGCTCAGATAATCGTTTTCCTAATTTATCTCTAGCTTCTTCTTTATCTATTTTAGGTAATTCTTTACTTTTCTGAATTAATGCCTTCATATTTTTTGAATGCTTCTTAATCCAATCTTTTTTTTGATCTACAAATTTTTGAGCATTCTTCAAAGACTGCCTACGAGGAATGGTAACTCTTACAAACTCTGGCTTTATAGAAATGATAATTCTTTTTGCTCGATTATTCCTAATATAACGAATAATTCCAACATCTTTATGCACGATTTCGTAATCCACTGTTTCGTTATTAGTTCAGTGCTTTATAATCTTATTTTAGGGTCAAGTCATTTCCTGTAATTTGAATGATTTCTCCTTGATCTAGCCAAAATATCAAACAAGCGTCACACCCATCAATTGTAACAGATTTTTCCAATTTACCTTGGGTTAAATCACCAGCTAAGTCTACAGTAGTCTGCACCATTCTTACTAAATTTCCAATTAAGGGAATAAACTCAATTACATGTTTTCCAGGGTCTTTCATCACATCCTCTTGTCGGGACATTAATCTTGTTTTTTTATATCTCAAATGAATTTCTTTCATTCTTCTAGAACATTTAGGACAATCCAAGGTTCCGTTAGTTCCTGATTTTAATAACTCGAACAGGTTATTTTTTCTTAATTTATTCCCTCGAGGACCCATACCCTTTCTTTCCCACTCTTTAACATCATTTTCAGTTAACATTATACCTTTACATTTTTTACAATGAGTTGTTTTTTGAAGGATATGTAAACTTCTACCATATTTCAACGGTCCGCATTTTTTTGGACAATTATATTCATCTTTTCCGGTTTGAACCACGCGAACCATATTTAGTGCATTGCATTACAGAAATATAAATCTTTCCCGATAAATTACTATTAAATCAGTAGTTTATAATCATACCACAAAGAGCAAGTCCAAGCAAGCCAAATATCATTGCCACTCTCAATACGTGTCCAGCTTCATTGTCTTTACCTTGTTTTAGGAACGGTTTGACTGCAATTGAGCTTAGTACGGAAGGTAAAACGAAAACAAGTAAATTTTGAGGCAAATAGCCAAGTGTGAACGGTAACGTTATTAGCAAGGCTGAGGCGATGGATAATATCCAAACAGTCTTTCGTGCTTTTTCATTTCCAAGAACTTTAGGTAGCGTATTTCGGTTAAAATCTCCGAATCGATCATTAGTATCCATTATTATTTCTCTTGCAGTGGTAAGTGCCATTGCACTAGCTGCTACTAGCCATAGTAAAGGATCATTGATGTGATCGATGGCTGCAGCTCCAAAGAGAATAGTAATCGCAATTGTACTTGCAATTGCTAAATTGCCCCACACAATTCTCTTCTTCAGGGCAGGATTGTAAGGACCATCTATTTCGTAAGCAATCATTATCAGTAAAGCTATCAGCCAAACGGCAACTGAATCTAACCAGGCTAAATCTGAAAAATTAGGTTCATGTAGTATTATTGCAAGAAGGGAAACTCCTGATAGAATAATCATTCGATGACCGTATTTCTTTGCAGCTTTCAATGAAATACTCTCAGAAGGTAGAGGTCGCCCTGGGTGGTTTACTTTGTCAATGTCTATATCCAACAGATCATTTATTGCAAACCATCCTGCAATAAAAGCGCCAATACAGAAGGCATGTAGGGCCAAAGGAATCAAATTATCTTCATAATTTACGCCAATTAAAACTGAGCCTAATACAATTGTAGAACAACCCCAAACAACATTCGCTCCTCTCGATAAATCCCACCAATTACGGAGGTATTCTCTTCTGTTCACGAT
>JAERSJ010000021.1 GCA_016845825.1 Methanobacteriota archaeon | reverse complement strand
TACTTGTGATTGTTACAGTATCCGTGGGGATACTTTAGTGGGTGGTTTTGGGAAGAGTGAGAGTCCCTCTAGGTACTTATAAGTCCTTTTTTACACATCATTACACAGT
Source organism: Methanobacteriota archaeon (assembly GCA_016845825.1). GTDB lineage: Archaea > Thermoplasmatota > Poseidoniia > MGIII > CG-Epi1 > CG-Epi1. The sequence continues at coordinate 4,891 of JAERSJ010000021.1, read as the reverse complement.
ACTCTGCAGAAGCCTTTTAAGGACGTCTAAATAGCCCTGTAAGCCGCTTTATATCTGTGTTTAAGGGGATTTAATGAAGGTTACATAAGACCCTTCAGAATGGCCTGTATTGCGTTCTAAGCGAGGCTTGTGGTTGCCCTTTTAAGAGTTTATTTTATGGCTTTTATAGGGTCTAAATTACGTCTTGATCTAGCCCTGATTTGACTGGATGGGGTATTCAGCTATGCTTAGGTAATCATGAAAGGGAGTTACTCATGAAACGATTACTTTTACTTACAGCGATATTCTTGAGTGGTTGTGCGTACTATGACCTCAGTGATTACGGTATAAAAGTATGGGGAGTTTCAAAATGGATAGAACCAGACATCAAATATGATCCATACGCTTTAATCACCACTAATTTCACAAAAGAATATGACAATTACATGAGAACTTGGGTTTGCTCCTCCAATGCCTCTGAAATTACTCTCATTGAAAATGGTTTGAATAGCTACATATTAATGGATGATCTCCAAATTCCCGCAATAGCTAATCTAGATGGACTAGACCGCCGATGGGATTGGGGATTTGATGATAAAGGGAGTAAGTATGCGGTTGTTTTGAATCCTGATGGTTATGCAGGATACTATGAGTTTGAAAACAATGACTCTAGCAAAGCAAATGTCATGTTTAATTGTAAAAACTTTGATTTATCTGAAAATGTTAAAGCTAAAAATATTGAGAATTGGCGGAAATTAAACTCTGGTATGACTCAAGATGATGTAGGTAGTCTTTTGGGAATGCCTCTATCAATTGAAACCAATGAATTCTTTATATATTGGTTTTATTCGGATCAAAAATTTCATTCAAAAGTCACTTTCGACTACAAAATTTAGTTATTTGATAGCCCTAGAATCCACAACAATCTGCATTGGCGGTATCCGTATATGAAAACCTTCTCTCTATACGTTATCAGCTCAATAACAATCGGGGTAGGTTCATTGTCCTGTGCAGACGGCTACGACCGCAAAGAATTCAGCTACCGCAGTTACAAACCCAATACCTCCATAGGCTTCTACACCAATAAAACCTGTGACTTCATTAACATTGATCATGTGGTCAGTCTTAAGGACGCATATGACACCGGAGCATCCTCTTGGGGCGACTCTAGGAAGGAATCCTTTGCAAACGACCGGTCTAACCATGTGCCTTCATGCGGCCGCGTGAACAGTTCTAAAGGGTCTGAAGGGCCAAGTGAATTCTTGCGCAGAAGCCGTGATGGTAGAGGCTTGGAGTATGAGATCGTTAGGTTCTGTGAGTATGTGCAGAAGTATTATGCTGTGAAGGTTAAGTATGGGTTGTCTTTTAGAAATAATGAGCCAAGGCCATTTAAAAGCTGTGGAATCTCAATCTAGCCCTGATTTGACTGGATGGGGTATTCAGTTATGCTTGGGTAATCAATAAAGGGATAGGCTGATGAGACATCTAGTACTAATAATATTACTGTATTTCATGTGTTTCTCCTCTGTGCTTGCTCACAGTGGTCGTACTGATTCAAATGGAGGACACAACTGTAGTTCTACCTCAGTTGCCAAAGGTCTTTGTTCGGGTTACCACTATCATAATCAGCCATCCACCTATGAACAGCGTATGTTGCAATATGGGGCAGAGTCTGCAGAAGGATTAAGGCAAGGATTAAGTAAAAGTTTTGATTCAATTTGGAATGGAATCAACAAGAGAAAATTAGAAGGAGTGTTAAAAGAACATCCCAATGCAAAAGCTACCTTACGTGATCCTAGGTTTTTAGAATGGGCAAGTGAAGAAGATGTTCGCTATGGTGCATTAATCAAGACATGGAATGACGATGCAGAGAGTTTAGATATACTACTTACGTTATACGATTTGAGTATATTGATTGAGGATAACCCTGAGTTTAAGAGATGGCTAGTGGGGTTAGAGGGTGCTGAAAGAGAGTTAATAAAAGCAGACAAGGGTGAATTAACGTGGGTAAAAAAGATTTTGAAAGAATGGAAGTCTAAAAACCCTGCCAATACGCGGTCACAGAGAACCAATTCAAAATCTGGCTATGTAATATGCAAGACAGTTGCCAATGGAGAAACTGTTCAAGAGGTTGTTTGGGCATCAACTTGCCCTGATGGGGCTGTCACCTCCAATTCAAACAAATCAGCACCATTGGTAAATACAGAACCTGAAAAAGATGAAGATATAGACACATTAACGTCCTCACAACCAGATAATGCTCCTCAACAATCCTATGCTGTCAGGGTCGCTGATTGTATTTTAAAAGATAAAGAAGATTACCTGTCTCTTGATTGGTACCACGAAAATCACCTACGCCTTTTTACTGAAAAGTTTTATGAAATTGAAAAAGCTAGGGACAAATTGGTATTTGGCACACCAACAGCTAAGAGAGAAAAAGACCTTCTTAAAAAAATAGGGCACTCAAAAAGTAATGCTCTTAGATTTTTGATTCATGCTCAAGAGACAGGAAAGATGCATCATCAGGCAGTGCTACTAAACCTTCTGGCATGTAACGGGCAACAATAATGAAAGACGGCCTCCGCTTTGATTGGTATCCAATTCTACAAGCGGACTTCATTGATGATCTAGCGGCTGAGGTTATCGCCACCATTGAGACTGCTAGGACAAGCACTAGAGGCGTGTCTAAAGCTAGCGCTGAAAAGCGGACACAAAAGCACTTAATTATAGCTAAGCATCTACTGTCAGCCTTATATTGCGCTTACAGCACTATAACTAGCAAAAAAACACCCACCCGTGTTTCAGTTATTAAAAAGACTGAAGGCTACTCACCTAATAAGATTCAATATCCCACCAGAATTCACTATACCTTTCGTAATTTCATTGACGTGTATGACGCACTTGAGCAACTTAAATGGATAAGCATAGTTAAAGGTGAGGTAGGGAAAGGCTACACCAGAATACATTCAAAAAATCGTCTAAAGGCCACGTTTAAGAACGTTGGGCTTGGATGGTTTCCCCAAACTCTCAAGGCTTCCGAAGACTTAATAGTATTGCGGGATAAGATTGAAGTTAAGCGAACGAAATCAAGTCATCCCAAAGCCCGAAAGAAATATAAAAAGATTACTATGGCGACACCAGATACGCCCGAAGTAGCAACAATGGCTGACGATCTGCTTAACATAAACCAATTTCTTACTTCCCATTGTTTTGCTTTGAATGTCTCCGATGAACAACTTTATGAAATAGCTAAAGTATTAGCGGGTTACAAAAAAGATGCTGATAATAACGAAGATAGAGACACCAATATAGATTTTTCTAGGATACAACTCAGGCGCATCTTTTCACAAAATTCATTATCTAAGGGTGGCAGATTTTATAACGGTTGGTGGCAATCTATTCCCTCCATTTATAGACACCATATAACCATTGATGGCTATAAGACTTCTGAAGTTGATTACTCAAGTGTGTCCGTAAGAATTGTTTATGCGCAAGCAGGAATAGATGTTGACCCTCATAGAGACCTTTATGACATTGGTTTAGATGATTGGAAAGGAAGAGATGACCCAAGAAGGAAAATTATAAAGCAATATATGAATGCTTTGATGAATCATCACAAAGGGGACTACAAACTAAAGGCGCCCCAAAGAAAAGCACTAGGACTAACTAATAAAGAACTACGATCTTTAGTCTTAAAGCACCATACACCTATCGCTGACCAACTAACAAGCAATATTGGCGGTGACCTTCAATTCTTAGATAGCAGAATAGCGGAGTTAGTTATTAATACTCTTAGAGAGGATGACATTGTAGTTTTACCTATTCATGATAGCTTTATTGTCAGGAGAGGCTATAGGAGTTGGCTAGAGACGGTAATGAAAGCCGCCTCTAAGGCGATTATTGACGCTTCAGTACCTGTCAGAGATGATGGGGCTAGATTAATTAAGCACTTCGGGATGGATAAAGAACAATATAAAAAAGAATTAGAGAATCATAATGATGACTCTAGTAGCGGTATAGTCAATCCCAATGATTTAGACCTTGATTCAATCTTTAAAAAAACATTAATGAAAGACTATCAAAGCCATTGGGATGTTTGGAAGGCCAAGGACAACTAGGTAGCGTTATTGTTTTATTATTAAAGTGTGCTTTAGAGTCATTCTGAATTTTATTAAATAATTCTTAAAGTATCTTTCTTTAGTCTTTCCTTGGGTCATTACGGGAAACAGGTTCAACAACAGCATCAGAATTGGGCCAAGGAAGTCATGTTAGAAACTTGGCAAGAGCATATGCATGGTGTGAGGACTAAAGTGAAGGTTGATTTGCCTTGATAACTCCTTCACGGATTAAGATGTCAGAAATATCCTCATCAAATCGTATTCTGATTAAGCGAAATCCTTTGTCTAAAGCCCATACATTCTTACGATGATCTCTTGATTTTATCTTTTGGTGCACTTCTAGGGCCTTTTCTTTGGACATGCCACCAAAAGTAACAGGTCGATAATGCTGTTCTCCATCATACTCAATCAAAAGCTTCTTACTTGGAATATAAAAATCGAACCTAAGCCTTCTATTATCGACGCCATCTTCCATGACAAACTCAACTTCAAAATCCACCGAAGCTAAATCAAGCAATCTAGCAACTGCAGTTTCCCCTTTAGATAAACTGCATCTAGGACAGCCTTTGCCTTCCAAATGTGTACTCACTTTTTGAGTGAATATAGGATGAGTTTCTTCAGGACAGCCTATCTTTATGTAAGAGTCACCCCCGTATATTTCTGCTTGTGAGTAGTCATATCTATTACGATGAATATCACTAAATCTCTTTATAACTTCCTCATGACTTAAACGAGCTGTAGCTGCAGCCGATTCTCTGCCGCATTTGGGACAACCCTTTCCTTCTAAATGGACG
>JAERSJ010000020.1 GCA_016845825.1 Methanobacteriota archaeon | reverse complement strand
GCACAAGATGGTTGGAAACTAGATATCCAATTTGATGCAACCGGAGACATTATTGGCTCCGCTAAATTACTATAAGTAGTTTAGATAGGAAATGTAGCGTTAGGTAGGGGACTTAGTTCCCCTATCTCTCGGTTACGACTTTTTTTATTTTTTTGACAGTATTTATTTGGTATAACAGAGATTTACAAATTTTAACGGCGATATCTCAGATTAGGATGTTTCAAAGTGTAACTACACTATTACTGGATGTTTAATGATTCTACTAGTTTCAATTAGGATACTTCAGACAGGGACATCTCAAATGTAGATTTGATGGGAGGTATGTTTTACCAAGCAGATTTATTAGACGATAATAAATGTGCAATTCATACCTCATTTAATTCTAATGAAAACTGACCTTATGACTGGGAAGGTTATTTGCTCCGATTAGTAAACTGTTACGAAGATTGACTTCCTACTTGATGTATAGTGGGTACTCCTCGTTGTATGTAGTACAGTCGTCTATGTTCTTCTAGATCTGTAACTAATGTACGCAAGTCCACCAACAAGTCCAATAACTACAAGAGCGATCATTCCGAAAGAGCTATCATCCTCATCGGGTTTGGAACTAACCGAAATAGTAATAGATTCGTCGTTATTTGTTGAATCAGTTTCGGTTAAAGTCATTCCGGGATCAATTGCAACTCTTAGTGGGTGTGACCCCTCCGTTGCAGTCCATACTGCAGTAACAGTTACTTCTTCATTATCAGTACCTTCAAAGGCAACGTTAGTTAGATTGAATGGAATATCATCTGCATAGAATATGACAGGTACGTTGTGTATTCCAGTATTATTAACTAAATTTGAGATCTTAGCAGTCAATGTAACTTCAGTACCTACTGTAGGATTTACAGGAGACCAAAGTAACTCAGTTACATCAAAATCAGGGCTCTGAGCCTCTATAGGCGTAATACCAAGTTCAAAAATGTGAGTTATATCATCAACTTGGTTATCGCTTCCATCAGTCCAAGAAACTGTCACAGTAAAAGTCTCTTTTTCATCTACAGTAACAGTTTGATCTGGAGTTATCCTTAATTCAGAAGTCACATTTTCTCCGTAATTAACTCCCCACTTGTTTGGAACAAACTCAGCGGTCCAATTACTTGGAATATTATCTATTTCTAATTCGTATATAGTATTGGTATGGCCAATTGAAGAACCATTGAAGTTGAAAGTAACAGTTTGACCTAATGCTACATTAGCTTCAGTTCTGTCAACGTTTACCTCAATTCCTCTCATCAATTTTCTCTCAATAGTCTTATTTTGAAGAATACCATCTTTATCATCAGTAATGTTTGCATTATCGTTTAGATTGAAAACATAGTCATCGGTTCCAGATAATTCCTTGTATTCGCTCACTAAGCTGTAAATTCCATCGGGAACTGTAATATTCATAATTCCATTTTCCATTCCGATTTCAAAGCTAAAGTTTGCACCTTTCATATCTATTTCATCAAAATCAATTGCTTCTGAATCTGCTGATGATAGGTAAGTTTGTTTGAAGTTAATTCCCCTATCCAATGAAACGTCTAGTGTTAGTGGACCTTCTAATTCTAATTCTGCAATTTCAACGTAACTGGTTTCTTCATTTGTATAAATCCAGTATTGGTATGCTCCAGTGTAGAGATAAAGTTCGTATTCACCATTTTCATCTGCAGTAGCATTAAATTGTACATTTGTACCGGCCATATTCCAAATTTCAACTTCAGAATTTGCTAGTAAATCGTCAGGATTAGCTACGCCGTTGAAATCACGGTCGTAGAACACAGTACCGGATAATTTAACTCTCCAGTCAGCATCTCTTTTGAAAGTCTGCTGTTCTTTTCCAGCCTTGACATAAACATTTTGTGTATTCAATTTGAAACGTTCCTGAGTTCCATTTTCAAAGTGAGTCATCTCTATCTCGTAGGTTCTAGGAATCATGTTTGAAATGTTAATGATTCCATTTCCATCTGTAGTAAATGTTTCATCGTATTCGGCAAAGGCATTTGTGAATCTTACCTCTGCATTAGACACGCCTAATTTACTTCCAGTTGCATTTGTATAACTTACTTCCAGAGTAGCATTTACGGCAAGTGGGTCTAAAGATATAGTGTACATATCAGTATTTCCATCTACAGTAAAAGTATCCTCAAATAATTCATATCCTTCTAAATCAACAGTAACATCGTATAATCCATTAGGCAAGTCAATTTTACCGTAGTCTATGGTAGATCCAAATAGCCCTTCTCCAGCAATGGTTTCGGTAACAAATATCACACTATCAACAGATTCAAATTGAATTTCAATAGCGCTATCTTGAATTAAATCACCATCTGATGATGAAATAATTTCACCTCTGAAATAACCTTCATCTTTCAGTGTTAGATTGTATTCTTCAGGTCCATTTAGGTTAATAGTTCCAATAAAGCTATAGTGTTGACTACTGACTCCGTCTTGGAAACTAACGTAGTAATTCCCTCCGGTTAAACTTCCAGAATATCCTTCGAATTTTGTAATGTCAAATGTAGTTGCATTATTAGGATCACTTACTGGGGTGAAAGTTACCATTCCATCTTCAGATTCACCATTTAGGCTTGCAATACCGCTGACGTCATATTTCTTCTCAGCAATAATACTTCCTAAATCCAAGTTTTCTTGTCCTATTTCGATATTAGTTTGACCTATTGCAAAATATCTAGTTCCATTATCATTGTACGTGAAAGAATATAGATAATTATCTGGCGATAGGGTAACATCAGATAAATCTCCATTTTCATCAGTAGTGAAGTTTAGGAAATACGAAGGGTCAGAAATAGGAGAGAATGAAATATCAGCATTTGCGATTCCTGAACCATCAAATGCAAAATTTCCATCAACATTCGTAGGAATTCTCTTCATTTCAACAATTAGCTCTTTTCCTGTATTTAGCTCGAAAGTCTCTCGAGCTTCCTTAGTGGAATTTGTTTGTTCAGACACTTCATATATTCCTTCAAAAGTATATCCATATTTCTGTGCAGTTACTTCATAATTATTGATTGGTAATGTAATTATTGAACTTGGATCGTCTGCCCAAACATTTAGTGCTCCAGTTGTGTCTCCATCAAGATTTACTAAACCTTCTAAAGGAATTTCACCACCTAGATGTTCTTCATACATTATGATTATAACATCTTCACCATAATTTGATGAGAGGTTTGAATCCTTATCTTCATCAGTTAAAATTACGGGTTGTAAGGCAACAAGATTTTGACCTTCTCCACCAATGTGAGCATAGGCGTTGTAGATTCCAGAAGGTAAAATCACATCGTAGTTTCCATCAAAAGTACTAGTAGTAGATACACTTCCTCCACTTACAGAATCAAATGTAATTTTAATTTCTTCAAATCCTTTTTCATCTTCGTCTAATGTTTTGTTCCCATCAACGTCTTCAAACAACTTACCTTCAACAATGTATCCTAGTCCCATTGAAGCATCAAGTGGTACTGAAACAGTATTACTGTCGATTCGTTCTAGGTATGCTAAAGTATCATTTCCTTTTTGATGAGTTGTGAATAAATCATATGTTCCCTCAGGAAGAACAGTAGCAAAGTATCCATTTTCATTTGTAAATACATTGTAACTGTCGAAGAGATTAACGTTCCTTATTGAGATTTGCTCTTCAGGTATTCCTTCGCCATTGTGGGCTAAAGTTCCTTCAATTCTAAAGCCATCTTTTAATTCAGCCCCATAACCGAGTGATGTTCCTTTATCAAGCACAATATCAATACTGTTATTTTCCCAATCTGCAGGATTGTCAGCTAGTAAACCATCGTTTTCTAACCTCAACGTGTAGTTACCAGGAAGTAATTTTTCAAAACAGAAAGAGACCGTACTATCATCGTTTTCATCAGGACAATCAGATGATTGTAGATAGTTTTGACTCAAGAAGGTACTCTCTACCAAACTGCCATTTGTTTCATCATATAATGAGACAGTAATTTCAGTATTTGGAATATCTTCAGACCCGAATGTACCCCATATTGAGCTTGGTTCTAGAGATTCAGTGATTTCGATTTCTTGTCCAGCTCTAGTTGCTGATGTGCCAATGTATGTACCTAAAACAACTTCATGATCTTCAACGGTAGAGGTTATTGTGTATTCACCAGGAGCTAAGCCTGTGAATTCATATTTTCCATTAGAATTCGTATTTACAATAGTTACTACTTCGGATTGGATATTTGTGGCCTTAACAGGAGTTATTGCTAATGCTTCATCTTCAACCCCACTAAAGGTTCCATCTTTGTCCATATCCCAGAATAATCTTCCTGTTATGTTGGTAGGTTCAATTTCAATGTCTATATTGAATGTTGAATTGACATTAGGAACTCTCATTGCAGCCTCTTCCGAAATATTTACTTTTAGCAAGTCGTCTGCAGTTGTACCTGTCAAAATATTGTTACTGACCTTTCTAATCTTTTCATCGTCAGAAATTTTATCTCCAAACGATACAATTAGAGTGATGTTACCAGCAACGGATAAAACAGAATAATTTCCGTCTTTATCGGTAGTTGCACTACCATGTGGAATACCATATTCATCAAGAACAGTTACATTTGCATTTGCTACAGGATCTCCGTTAGGAGTTGCAACAGTTCCATGAATAGTTGCTCCGTCATAATATTTTAACATTCTTAACTGAGTTCCTGCGGATTTAACTAGCTTAAAGTGAGTCATGTTCCATCCTGGTGCAGGGCTCTTACCTTCTTGCGCAACAGCACCAGTTATTCCTGGAATTCCATCCTGTATAGGCCGTCCAATGTCTGGTGCAGACCATCCTATGAAAGCTCTAAAGAACATGGAATTCAAGAATTTTTCTTTGTAAACAAGAACATCCGACTCAATTGTTAAAGTTGGATTAGTTTTTATTAATTCATTAATTTCATCGACAGGTAAGGTTTGACCATTTGAAAGAGTATATTGAACTTCTACAAAATCATTAATATTGTAATCAGCTAAACTGATAGGAGCATACAAGATACCTGTTTGTCCCGGCTTTGGACCATAGGCCATCATTCTTGTATCTGCTGCAAAATAACGAATAGATTTACCAGTAAGTTGTTCCATTTCCCATAATAAATCTGAAACAGTGGTGATATCCATAGTCATTAAAATTGGATTTCCAGCTCTTATTGCTGCATTTCTTTTGTTAATATCTTTTTCGCTTCCATCTGAATTCTTTGGAATATAATCTTCAGGATTGGATACAATGTGTTCAAATGCAGAAACATTTTCTTCGTTTAAGTATCCATCTAAAATTTTAGCTCTTACTTCAGAATCAAATTTTCCAGTATCTCTGTTAACTTCAGTTTCTAGTATTCTGTAAAGAAGAAGTGACATAGCTTCGTGTTCAGACTGAGATGCAATGAAATTACCGGCTATTTGGTAACCAAACTGGAAATTATCAGCTACAGTAGGGTGTTCTCCAATGTCAATTGCCCAGAATCCGTAATCCCACCAAGCCATGAATCCAGGCCTATCTTCAGGAGCTTTCTCAGTATCTTGTTCGGCTAACCATTCAAGCCCTTCAATCCAGTAGTCGGAAGGGAAAGAAGGTCCAGTATTACCCATATACCACAATTGGTTTGAGCTTAGGTTAGATGTGTACATTCCAGTAGTTCCATCAGGATACAGCGTAACATTGTTCCTTTGACCGTAATCAAATTCTTCAGGTCTAAAGAAGTCATAGCTTAGGAAATTGTAAATGTCGGCGTCATGCTCTTTTTTGTCCTCGTAAGGAACTCCAGCATCATATCCATAGAATGTATTCGGAAGGAAAATAAATAATCCAATGAAAAGAGCGACTAATGGTCTCTTCATTTCAAAAGACCTTCTCAATCCGCTTATTCTATCTCGGAAGCGATATTGATCAATGTCTTGAGCATCCATATGTCCAATGACCATAATCAATACAATTAGGATGGTCGCAGTTAGCAAACCAACAAGTACACTGATGGTAAAGAAAAACCAAAATCCTATGGCAAGTGAAAGTAATGATAATCCATAGAATAGATTTCCACGTTTTCCCCAGTAACTAGTCCATGTTTGTAATATACCTGGGAAATCAGCCCATTGAATAATCATCCAAGTCATCCAACCACTTATTAGTGAAACAACTGGAGTTGCGTTGAAAATAAAACGAACCGCAGATTGAGCCATAAACAAAGATACGAGAGCCCAAATCATGACGAACAAATAATCTTTCTTCCACATACTTTGGCTGAATAATTGGTATGCCATCCAAATGACTCCAAAAATTGCTAACCAAATAGAAACTGGACCGAATGCAAACACAAAGTCTGCAAATTCAGGAGCCTGAGCTTCTGCAATAGTGTTGAAAAGTTTGGTTCTCACAAAATAACCTTGTCCACTGAAAAGTAAGAAGCCAAGTTCTGTGAAAACATATGTTAGTAACAAATAGAAAGCAAGTGCAAGAAGTGTAGAGCTTCCTATAACCAATAACCATGGTAAATCTCTAGTTGTAACCATCAATAGAGACATAATTATGTAACCAAGCAAGATGTAAGCAGGAGCTTCCCACCAAGTACTAATGAATCCCATTGATTGGTAATATGGATACGATAGAAGAACAGGCAATCCAAGAGTTACTAATCCTATCATTCCAGTAGTTAAACTATCTACTCTTCTGAATGCATTGATTAGCATTTGGAAACCTAAGTAAATGGCAATAATTGCCATAATGTAAGGGAACCCTTTCCAGCTCATAGCAATCATGGCTATAGTCATACCAGCCAATCCTGCGTAACCTAATGCAAGTTTTTCACTCTTAACAAGATCGCTTAGACCTTGCTTAATATGGTCAAAATTAGTCCAATCTGAAACCCATTTCTTATCGTTAGAGACCGTTAAGGATCTCATGAAGAAAAAGAATGCAGTAGTACCAAACAGAATGATATACGAATCGTGGTCAGCTAGTGCTAAACTTGAGTGACTTACATGACTTGCATTCACTCCAATTAAAAAAGCACCAATCAATCCAGCTTCTTTACCAAACTGAGCTCTTCCTATTGCATAAACTGGGAAGACAATTAAAGCACCATAAATTGCAGGTAAAACCTGCATAGCCCACCAGACAGAATCTTCAGTTGATGAGAAAAACGGAGATACGATTAAACCAATAATTGCAATCGACCAATCAAAGAGCGGTGGACGATTATTATTTGCACCGTATGGGTAATTTAGCATTGGATCTCTGTCCAAATGTTCACCATTCTCAACAACATAATCCACAACATGCTTGTGGTAGTAAGGGTCACTACCTCCCGTTAATTGATAACCATCTTCAGTTGCAGGTTCGGCAGTCCAAGCCGTTCTAATGTAAAGTGAAAATATAAAAATTAGAATTAGCAATCCTACAGTTTTCCAGTCTACTTTACTGGATTTCATAGCGGTTCCTACTTTCTCTATATCTGCAGAGGAAGCTCTGCTGATAGAAGGAGTTGGGCGATTCTTGAAGCGACTCTTTGCTTTAGAGTCACGTCGACGACGTGTTTGTCTTGCCATTGATGTTGTGTCCTTCCTGCCTCTTAAAAATCAGAGACGGATTGGGCGCCACTCGGATGGTTATATAAGCTCTGCCCTAAAATCAGCCTTAAATCGTGCTTAAAGCGAAGGATGTATTTCACCAATACAATTTCCAAATCCAATCTTGTAACCTTTACCTTTACAAAATCCTTTCAGAGTTACAATGTCGCCGTCTTCTAGGAAAGCTCTTTTTTCACCGTTAGGAAGAGTAATTGGTTCCTTTCCTCCCCATGCAATTTCAAGCATAGATCCTCGACTATCTTTGTCTGGTCCAGAAATAGTTCCACTAGCTAATAAATCTCCAGTTCGAAGGTTACATCCAGTAATTGTGTGATGAGCAATTTGTTGAGCCATATTCCAATACAAATAATTATAATTGGTTTTAGAAATTACACATGATTCATTCATTTCTTTAGTTTGTAAATGTATTTCCAATTCTATATCAAAATTATGATCTTCTTTGTTCTTAAGGTAATCAAATGGTTCAGGATCTTGTTTGGGGCTACTACACCTAAATGGTTCTAATGCTTCTAGCGTAATAATCCATGGAGAAATAGATGTTGCAAAATTCTTTGCTAGGAAAGGACCAAGTGGAATGTATTCCCATGTTTGTACATCTCTAGCAGACCAATCGTTGATTAGTGCTAATCCAAATACGTGTTCTTCTGCGTCATCAACAGGCACAGGCTCACCAAGATAATTCCCAGAACCGATTAAAACCCCCATTTCAAGTTCAAAATCTAATCTTTTACAGTCTCCAAAAATAGGTTCATCAGATGTAGGTGGTTTAGTTTGACCTTTCGGCCTTACAATTTCAGTACCGCTAAGTACGACGGATGAGGCTCGACCGTGATAGCCTACTGGAAGATGGAGCCAATTTGGCATCAGAGCTGCATCAGGTCCTCTAAACATAGTTCCTACATTAGTTGCATGTTCCCTAGAAGAATAGAAATCAGTGTAATCTCCGACGTCTACAGGTAATTCCATATTTACATCATCTTTTGAAAGTACTGCGATTTTTCTTAATTCTTCATTGTCGCGTAGTGTAGGATTATCTTTGCTTAATATTTCGCTTATTATTGACCTTGTTTCTTTCCATGCATTTCTTCCCATTGACATAAATGCGTTTAAGGTAGGTTCATGGAATATTTCAGCTCCTTCGATTTCAGTGCCTTCAAAGATTCCGGCTTCATCCAAGTGTGCTAAATCAATTACAAAGTTACCAATTGCTGTAACAACATGCAAGTCTCCTCCTTCCTTAGGACTGCAAACTCCAAAGGGTATGTTTTGTATAGGAAAATCGGAATTTTCCTCTACATCTATCCAAGATTTTAGATTTGAATCGTGTGTTTTGTCCATTACATCCATCCTAATTGTGATAAGTCATCCATAGGCTCTTGAAAAGAGCAACTGCCGAAAGAAATAGCTGTATTTTCGCGACTTCGTTCAATAATTTCTTTAGAAATTTCAAACCTTGAATCGCGATCGTCGCCTACCTTCCACGTCATTTTATCATCTGTAAATTCGAAATCAGATTCATTTTGACAATCAATCATATGCGATAGTAAGATGAACATTCTAAATTTTTCTTGTTCATTGTTTGGTTTAGGAAAAGTTGAAGCAAAAGCACTAGCACTAAACATATTGATGAATCCGTGCATTTCGGTACTATATTCACTAGAGTGATGCCTGATAGGGTGATGCAATCCTGCAGTAAATTTGAGCGGGACTTGATAAATGCTACAATTTTGTATCATTGCTGCGACCTGTTCTACTGAGGGAAATGCCTCTTTTACGATTCCTCCACATCTCAATTTAATTCCTGCGTTGTCTAATTTAGATATCACTTCAATAGTAGGTGTGATTTTGTCATCCCAATCACCTTCATCTTCGTTTGTTGCATAGTTGATTCCTACGTAAGGTAATTCAGGAAATTCGTGATAATGTTCTAGGTCATTGTTATTTAGCAATTTTACAATTTCCGCCATAACACCTTTAGACGGCGATTGAGAGGGAAGTTTAGTTTCAATAACTTCAATCGAAACTTTTCCTTTGTGTTTTTTTCTATATTCGTTAATAATAGATATTTCTTTTTTCGTTTGTTCTAAAAATTCTTTATCGGAAGTACTTTGTGTACCTAATACAGATAATTTTAACGTTCCAACATTGCCAAATTTAGGAATAAATTTTTCCAAATCATTTAGTTGTGAAATAGGTATAATGAATCTACCTAGCATCCATTTTTTTTCATCGCTAAAATGTGAAATATATTCTTTGATAGCTTGATCTAGAGGTAATTTTGCTGGAGGAAATAGACCTGCATAGTCTATCAATCCATTCATGATTTTTTGTAGACTATTTTTCATCAAATTTATTCGCCTAGGGCGTCTTTGTAACCTTCACCATCTAACCAAGATTTTGAATAATTAGGATCTTCAACTTTAATTGCATACTTGGCTACTTTTAGAGGATAATGAGTATCTACCATGACAGCTAATTCATCAGTCCATTTAGCACCAATTGAAGCCTCATATTTTCCCGGATGTGGACCATGCGTCAACCCATCAGGATGTAGAGTCATTGATCCAAATTCAACACCTTTTCTTGACATAAATTCCTTTGAATCATAATAGATAACTTCATCAGACATTATGTTAGCGTGATTGTAAGGCGCAGGTATTGCATTCTTATCAAAGTCAAAAGGTCTTGGACAGAATGAACAAACTACAAATCTATCACTAGCAAATGTTTGGTGAACAGGTGGCGGTTCATGGATTCTTCCTACAATAGGCTCAAAATCATGAATACTGAAAGCAAAAGGATAGTAGTAACCATCCCATCCAACAACATCACATGGGTGATGACCTAGAGTCACTTCAGTAAATCTATTACGTTGTTTTACAATAATTTTGAATTCTCCTTTTTCATCATGTGGAACTAATTCATCAGGTCCTCTAAAGTCACGTTCAGAGTAAGGACTTCTTTCGATTATTTGACCATATTCATTTCTGTATCTTCTAGGAGTTCGCACTTCTCCAGGAGATTCTACAATGAGAAGAGAATGCTCTTCATCATTCATTACGTATCGGTGTAAAATCCCTCTTGGTATGACGATGTAGTCTCCAGAGGAATATTTCATATTTCCAAAAGCAGTTTCTAAAGTCCCACTTCCCTGACTCACATAGATTATTTCGTCGCCCTGGGCGTTACGATAGTAATAATCATCATTTTTATCAGGATAACACATCATCATTACAACATCATTATTGAACAAGAAAGGTTTTCTGTCCATAATTGCACTTCCACCTTTGTCTGCTCTATTGGTGTAAAAATGCCTCATTCTAAGGCTTTTATCGTCATCTTCTTCAAGTGTAAAACTTCCGATTTCTTTTGTTGATAGAACTTCAGTAGGAGGGTAAATGTGGTAAAGAAGTGATGAAGGCCCTACAAAGCCTTTATTTCCTTTCAATTCTTCATGATAAATATTTCCATTATCATCTCTAAAAACAGTGTGTCTTTTCTTAGCTACTTTTCCTAGTTTGTGATATCGGTGCATTATAGATTACCTCTTTCAGCTTGATGTCTCTCAATCGCTTCAAATAATGCTTTGAAATTTCCAATTCCAAAGCCTTTCGATCCTTTCCTTTGAATAACTTCATAGAAAACGGTAGGTCTGTCTTCTACTGGTTTCGTAAATAGTTGTAACAAATATCCTTCGTCATCTCGGTCAACTAAAATTTTTAATTTTCTTAAAACTTCTATATCTTCATCAATTGCCCCTACTCTTTTGGTTAAATCTTCATAGTAAGTATCAGGAACTTCTAAAAATTCGACTCCATTTTCCTTTAATTTTTTTATTGTTTTGATAATATCGCTTGTCAATAGAGCTACGTGTTGAACGCCAGGCCCATCGTAAAAATCCAGATACTCATCAATCTGTGATTTCTTCTTACCTTCAGCAGGTTCATTTATTGGGAATTTTATTCTTCCATTATCACTTTCCATTACTTTTGACATAAGTGCGGAATATTCAGTAGCAATATCCTCATCACTAAATGCTTGAATTTGTGAGAATCCCATTACATCTGCGTAAAAATTAACCCAATGCTCCATTTTCCCTAGTTCTACATTTCCAACAATATGGTCAATGTATTTTAGTCCAACATCCTCACCTTCTACTTTCTTTTCTATAAATCCAGGTAGGAAAGGGCCGTTGTAATCATCATGTGAAATGAAAGAGTGCAAGGTTTCTCCATAAGTGAAAATTGAGGCTTTTGTAACGCTTCCATTTTCATCACTCAATGTTTCCGGCTCACGAGCACTCTTAGCTCCGCGAGCTATACAAGCTTCATAGCATGCTTTTGCATCATCAACATGAAATGCAATATCTTTTACTCCATCACCATGTCTTCGAATGTGTTCAGCTAATTCATTATTTCCATTTAATGGAGTAGAGAAAACCATTCTGACTCGCCCTTGTTCTAGAACATAGCTTGCTTTTTCTCTGTCACCAGTCTCTAATCCAGAATAAGCGGTTTGATTGTATCCGAATGCCTTTCTGTAATAGTAGGCAGCTTGCTTTGCATTACCAACGTAAAACTCAACGTGATGTACGGCTTTAAGTGGAACTGGGTCTTTACTCATTATTTTCACATCTCAGGAACAATTGTCCTTTGTTAACTGTGAGCAAAAAAAGTACGCATTATTAAAGTCTTGTTCAAGAATTATCTTGGAAATAAGTTACCCAATTATATGTGTAAGAAAAGTCAGATGTTGGGTCGTTAGATTCTAAGCTAACCTCCCAGTCGCCTATCATTTCACCTTGGTTAGTCTTGTATTCAATATATTGAGGCTGAGGGCCCAAGAGATAGTCTTCTTCGAATACAATTCCTGAAGGTGAGATTATGGTAACTGTAACATCTTCCTGTAGAGGTAATGCACTCTCACCAGTTAAATTTAAGTAAATATTAACGTTTTCAACATAAGGATTTATTGAAGATAGTACATTATCTTCACCTCCTCCACCTACGTCACCATCGCCATTCTCTTCATGATCTACACTTATTTCCTGGAAAGCTACGCTTTGCCGGTCTTCAGCGTCGCTTGCAGTTAGAACAACAAAATAGAGTCCACCTTGAGACCAATTATGCTCTACCTTTTCTCCTACAGCAGTATTTCCATCACCAAAGTCCCATTGGTAGGTTACGAAAGCACCCTCAGACCCAGATGCGTCAAATTCGAAAACTTCGTCACTCCAGCCTTTAGTCATTGAAGCGTCAATATCTGCATTCAAGGTCACAGGTTCAGTTCCTACTAATCTTGGGCCTACTATTTGCCATACAATTAGGAAAACAACAGTAATTGCAAGTATACTAACTAGCCTATCAACAATCTCTTCTTTCCTTTGAGCAGTCATACTGCTCTTAACTTTACCAAGCATTCCAGTTACACCATCAGCAAAGATGAAGCCTCCATCAAGAGGAACTGCAGGAAGTGCATTTGTCAGTCCAACCATCAGGTTTAGCCAAAAAATCCAATAGAATGAATTAGCTAAAATCCAGAAAGCACTGTCAGGAATTGCACCTACTATTCCAGAAGGCGAGAAGAGAGCTGTAAAGTGTTCAGGGAATGGTTGTAATTTTTGGAAAGGCAAGGTAATGTATTGTAGCATACTGCCTCCAGAACTGCCAGGGTTAGCCAAACTATCAGCTATAACTTCAGGATTAACAACAGCAATACCCATGAATCCTTTACCAGACATCCAAGTTTCGTATGAATCAGGATAATATTTCAGAAAATAACTTCCTTTATCGGACAAAGTAACTTGATATGTTTCAGGATTTCCCTTATTCAGAACCGAAACATTGACGATCTGTCCCGCGTAAGTTTCATTCATTATGTTAGAGAAATCTTCAGAATTAGAAACTACTTGATCATTTACTTCAGTTATTAGCATCCAAGGTTCAAGGCCTGCTTCTTCGCCACCATAATCTAGAACAACACTTGCAGAAAGCACTCCATCACTCGAAGGTTCTAGAGAAGCAACCATAACTGATGAGAATAAGAAAGAGAAAATAATTGCAATCACCATATTGCTTCCAGGGCCAGCAGCATAGAGCCTCATGCGTTCCCATTTTTTCATACTCTTCATTTCTTCTTCATCAGGCTCTACGAATGCACCTACGGGAAAGAAAAACATGAGCAATCCTAATGCTTTAACTTTTACATTAGCAACTCTGCTTAAAATTCCGTGACTAAATTCATGAACGACCATGGCAATTACTAATGCTAAAATGCCATACCACAAAGGAATTACCGGATTTAATCCTGGCAAACCAATCATCATTTTAGGAGAGACTGATGCACTCTTTGGAATCTGCCAAGCTAGTGTTGCTTGCCAAAGTAATAATAGAAACATAAAAATCATAATAAAAAATACAGTTACAACCCATACGTCTCCTATTCTTCTCCATAATGGTTTATTCTGTGATACTTTCTCAATAAAATCTTTACCCCAATCAGTTCTCCACATTAAGAATGATCTACCCCAGACTAATTCCATATTATTTCTTTCTAAGTAACCTTCGTTGTCAGCCCATCTTGCTCCAGTTATCCATGCAATAAGGAATAAAGCAAAAGTATACCAACCTAAGAATAAACAGAAAGTGAGAACTATCAAAAACTGACTGTGTCTACGAATATGAACTTCAATTGGCATTCCAGTTAATGTAGGCTCAATCTTTTCTTCTTCCTCAGTCACGTATTGTACTCCACACGGGGCTTTATTTAACCTCCATTATGGAGCACAATGGCCAAGAAGAAAGGTAAACGTGAGGAAGGCTTCACATTTCCAGAATTCGATAAAGAGGAATTTCGTCAGAAAGAATTAAGAGATTCAAAGGTCATTTTGTTTGCTGTATTTTACGCATTAGTAATCGCAGTAATATCCTATTATCTTGTTAGAATGACAAGTTTAGAAAGGTCAGTAGTTCTGTTTGGATTTATTGCTCCTTTTGGTTTAATCAAAATTTTACCAATGATAGTTGATACTAGCGAATTTGAGAGAAAAAATTGGTTTGGACCTATGTTTATGTCTTTCTTGGCTTGGTTGGGTTTATTCATTTTATTTTCAAATCCACCATTTAATGACATATCAAATCCTGAGTTTGGTGTCAATGAAGTATACGTACAGGAAGATGGACAATGGAATTTAACAACAGATATAGATTCTAACACTCCTTTTGTATTTATAGTATCGGTAAAAGATAATTGGAAAATTGATAATGTTGTGATGACAGTTAACAAAGGCGGTAGTGGATTTATGACAGCAACACCTATGAGTGAATTAGAATCAGATAATTCGTTCAATATTTCTAAGGATCATAGATACTATTATTATTTTGAGCAAGGTTTAGATGCCGAAGCATATACTTTCACTTTTACGGCGGAAGATGAAGAAGGTAATAGCGCAATAAGAAAAACCAGCGTCTCTATAGTTTAGAGTAATTTCTGTTGTATTTCGTGTAGTTTTTCCAAAGCTTGTAATGGTGTTAAATTCATCAGATCCATCTTCTTTATTTCATCAACAACAGGATTTTGTTTTGTTTCAGTTCTTCCTCCAAAATCAGTTGAGAATACAGATTGTACAGGTCCTGCCTTAGAAACTTCAATAGTTGAACCTTCCTCCAAATTATTGAGTACTTTTCGTGCTCTTTCAAGCACTTCTTCAGGCACTCCAGCCATTTTTGCTACGTGAATACCAAAAGAAGCGTCAGTAGGTCCCTCAGCAACACGATGCATGAGTGTTAGTTCATGACCATCTTCCTTTGCTTGCATGTGGCAATTTACAGATTTATCCAAAATCTTCGAGACGTCAGTAAGTTGGTGATAATGTGTAGCAAACAAAGTCTTCACACCTTTTCCAGCGTGCAATTGTTCAGCAACAGCCCATGCGAGTGCTAAACCATCAAAGGTAGAAGTCCCTCTACCAATCTCATCTAGTAAAACTAAACTATTTGGTGTAGCATTTCGTAAAATATTAGCTAATTCCAACATTTCAACCATAAAAGTAGAATGTCCATGGACTAAATCGTCATGAGCTCCAACTCTAGTAAATACGCGATCAACCATCCCTAATCTTGCAGATGATGCAGGAACAAAGCAACCCGATTGAGCCATTACTGAAATCAATGCAGTTTGACGCATATAGGTAGACTTACCGCCCATATTTGGCCCAGTAAGAATCATCAGTTGTCTTTGTTTATTATCTAATTGTAAGCTGTTTGGAATGTAATTTCCTTCTCTCAGTACTTCAATCACTGGATGTCTTCCATCCGAAATTGACAAAGCTCCATCGTCTGACATTTCAGGTTTTACATAATTATTAGACTGGCTGACTTCAGCCATTGAAGAAATAGCGTCAATTTTGGATACTGCAATTGTAGTTGCCTGTAAAGATCCCAAGAAATCCATAATCCATTCCCTTAGTTCTTTGAATAATTCAGTTTCTAATGCTTGAGATCTTTCATCAGCTCTTAGAATAGAAGTTTCTTTTTCTTTTAATTCAGGTGTAATATATCTGTCACCTGCTGCAACGGTTTGTTTACGGTGATAATGTTCAGGAACTTTTTTCGCGTATGCTTTTGGCACCTCTAGGTAATATCCGAATACGCGATTATAGCCTACCTTGATTTTGGGAATTCCAGTTTTAGTCTTCTCTTCAGTTTCTAAGGCTACAACCCATTCACGACCACTACTTGCCCTAGCTCTCAAATCATCTAATTCTTTAGAATATCCTTTTTTGAATATTCCACCATCTCTCAAAACTAAAGGGGGCTCTTCAACAAGAGCTTCTTCTAATTTCGTTGAGACTTGCTTGTGAGGATCTATTGATTTTACTAATCGTTTCATCAGTTTTGATTTCAAAGGTTCTTCACTTAGGAATTGTTTCAAATCTTTTAATGTATTCAAACTGGTTCTTAGACTATCGAGGTCTCTAGGAGATATTGATCCGTGACCTAATCTAGATACTAACCGTTCAACATCTTGGAATCCTTTCAGTATATCTTTTATTTCGCGACGACTTAAGGTATTGTCGAATAATTCTTGAACAGCTTCATGTCTTTCATTTAATTTTTTTAGGTCATGTAGAGGTCGAAGTAACCAATCTTTTAACTTTCTTGAACCTCCTGCCGTTGAAGTCCTGTTTAGAGTTGCAAATAGTGTATCTTTAGAAGAATCTCCAACTGTCTTAACAATCTCCAGATTTCTTAGGGTTACAGCATCCAGAGTCATTGTTTTTGCCTTTATCAGTAGTGAGGGAGGCCTTAGATGCGGTAAATCACTAAATTGAGTATCTTTAACATATGATAGAATTGCTCCAGCAGAAGTTATTGCCATTGGATAAGTATTCAATTCTGAGACACTTCCAAATCTTTCTTCGAGAATTTTTTTAGCTACAGGATAAGCCCATGAATCAGATTCTCTTGGTGTGGTATTCACACCCATTGCCATCATCCAATTTGAAATATTTTCATTTTCACTAGGAATTATGACTTCTGTAGGCGAATAACGAGCCATTTCAGATTCCAAAGACTCTCTATCCTTGAACTGAGCTGTTGAAAATTCACCAGTAGAGATATCCATTATAGAAAATCCCAATCCATCATCAGTTTCATTGATTGCAGCTAAGAAATTGTTAGATTTACTCAGCATAGACCCTTCAACAACAGTTCCAGGGCTAACAACTCTAGTTACTCCTCTTCTAACTAATCCTTTAGTTCCCTTTGGATCTTCTAATTGTTCACATATTGCAACACGATGCCCTTTTTTGATTAATTTACTCAGATAATTATCTAGAGCATGGTAAGGCACTCCTGCTAATGGTATAGGATTGTCCGAATTTTTATCACGTGCAGTAAGAGAAATTCCTACATCTTTTGCAACAATTTTGGCATCATCTCCGAATGTTTCATAAAAATCTCCCATTCTGAATAATAGAATCGAGTCTGGATTTTCTCGTTTTATGGCGTGATACTGACGCATCATGGGAGTTGACAAGAAGTAGGGAATAG
>JAERSJ010000019.1 GCA_016845825.1 Methanobacteriota archaeon | reverse complement strand
ATATTTATTAGTATATTCAATAAATTACAGATGTTAATTCCAACAATGTATTTAGAAGATTTCACCTTTGATGAAATAAGAGAAGAATATGTCGGCGGAGATAGACGCATTAAGGTTGGGGATGTTATCTCCGCAGTCGTTACAGCTATTGAATTCGATAAAAATTCATTCGGGTGTTTTGGGTCACTTGTTTAAAGATATGGCGCCAAATAAAAAATGTCGGGTACTGAGGTTCTTATTGAATTCAAAAAACAACTTATAATTTTTTTCGATGAGTTAATAGCACAATTTCCAAGTGAAGGAGATTTTGTAATTTTACGTATTTTCATTGATAACCAGATTCCAATTATAGATGCTATGAATGTCTTTAATCATAAAATAAATAAAGATGACATGAAACTTAGAAAAATGGTGAAGGAGCGAAACGAGTATTTTTTTCTCGAACACAACATCTTTGATCAGTTAGACAAGAATAAGGTGAACCATATGAAAAAATTGTGGCGATCCGGGCAGCTCGAAGACGATGATAAACGTATTATATGGCAGTGGTTTGATACCTTTATTTTTTTGGGGGATAAATACACAAAATCTATTTTAAAATCAAAATAAAATTAATATTTTGCAATACAGCCTAACTGTATTGCAAATGTATGATCGTTTAAAAACATGGATTTGTAGCGATTATTTAAAGAGAAAACAGATGTTCGACCGGGATGCGCTTATTGTAAAAAAATGGGTTTATAGTAACGAAATGAACTCATTCATTAGTGATTTCTCAATAAATGCTTACCTATTACGCGAACAAAAGCAGTTATCGTATGTAAAATCAAAAATAACATTGCAATGCGGGCCGCCTGGCTCAGGCAAAACTCCTTCTAATAAAAATGCGATTATAATTGATTTCGATATTATCGCAGAACAGTTACACTCGAAATTATCTTTAAAAATACCGTGTTACTTGTTTTGCGACTTCGAGCCATTTAGAACACTTATCGCGAAACTAGAACTAGAAATTATGAAATATATTATCATCGGCCCAATAAAATGCGACGTAATTATATGCTCATGTCATTGCCATAAGTACCTTAACCTGATACAAACATGGGTAAAACGTTTTGACAAGCTTATATGCATTAGGTTTTTCAATTTGCCACCGTATTATATATGGGAAAAAATACAAAAGCGGCGGAAAACCACAAATAGTTCAAATTTTCGAAAACCTACTATTGAATCGTATAACTATTTCAAAGCGGATGGAGTGAAAACGCTGAATTTCATTGAAAACATATCTAGACAATACCCAGAAATATACGTAGAATACATAAATTGGAGTACTATACAAAACAAGAAAGGAATATTTTACAGACCAGTTTACAGCTTAAACCCTGATGTATTGACCAGTAGTTATAGATTATTCCAATTAAATTATTGATAAAATAATATTTTACACATTATATAAATGAGAGAGAATTACACATCCGGAATAAAGCGACGAATAAATTCTTTTGTTAAAAGAAGCCTAGGTATTATAAAAACAAGAAGGGGTAATAAGAATAGATTTGATGTTGTGAATAAGTATAACGAACAACCACATAGCAAGGGTGTGTGTTCTACTTGTCTGTTTGGTGATTTTAATGGAGATAGATTTTACACGGGCTTAGTTAAGCCTCTTGTATACAATGCCAGCATTATAGATGATATATTACCGGGATGGTGTATACGAGTGTACTTATCAACTAGAATACCGATAAAAATACGAAACGAGCTCCTCGATGCTGGTTGTGAAATCTACACAATGAAAGAAAAACCCGGAACTTTCACCGGGACTGTATGGCGTTTTTTAGTCGCGAGCGAGGCCAAGCCATTCGTAATATGTGACGCCGATATGCGACTTGACGAACAAAGTTTTAGTTATGTTTTACTAGCCCCCTACGTAAAAAAATGGCTAAACACAGATAAAACTTTTTTCCAACGAAGATCGGGGTTGATTAATATTTTCATTCCCATTAGCGCGGGAATGTGGGGCGGGAAATGTGATAAAGCTGGGAAACCATTAATACCAAATATAAAAAACTTAATAGAGAAATATGAACACGATTGGTTTGGCGCCGACGAGTCGTTTTTAAAAACAGAAATATGGCCCAAAGTTAATCAGAGTAAATACGTTGTGTACAGTCCATTAGAAAAGGTTACATTGGTAGTTTTTACACTGATACTGTTGTTGTTCGTTATTGCTATTAAATCAGCACTGCGCAAGATAAATTACGAGGCGCCGCGTTATAGCAGTGCTTATATCAAACTATTTTAGCACAACGTGCGCGACAAAATTCAGTTTAAGCTTGTTTATATCTACGAAAAGCGCATGGGTATCGATATACTGCTGTATTCGGCCAAAATTGGGTTTGCCGCAATACCTAATATATTGTATGTTATAGTCTTCGAAATCTTGAAATAAATGTCTGCATTTTTCGTAATTTAACACAGACGCGTTTACATTGTTTTGGTCGATAATACCCTCTATGGATCCGTGACTGAGTATATTTTTGTAAGATGTATGAGCCCCAAATCCGGGTATGTTATTGTTATAATCGGTGCCGCACATGATACATAAATCTGTAAATTGTGATGTTGTTAAATTTAAATTACTTAACAAGTCGCTATGAGTTATGCTTATGCAGCTATCGTTTCGTGTATTTATTTTGCTTAAAAAACACGGAGTGCAATACGCCATCACGTCCGTGTCCTCCGATAGAACCGCATCTACCAAGTTATCAATGCATAATTTAGAACACATTTTCTCCGCCTCATTAGGAGCCGTGTACCATGGAACGCTAAACATATCGAAAATTTTTTTGACGTTGGTAATATCGGAATCGGTTATATTGATTATTTGGTTATTTTTTTCCGCAATCTTATTTTTAACAAACGCCACGTCAATTTTAAAACAACCAGTTTTATCACCTAATAATCGCTTTGGCTTTTTGTGCTTTTTATACAAAGTAGATAAAATAGGGGCTACGAATCCTGTGGATTCGTAATTATCTAACGCCTGTTTTAGTTCGCTTACTTTGCTTTTCAGTTGATCTTTGTGTTTTGATCGTTTTATATGTTCCATTTTTTTTTCAGGGGGCGGCTTGCCGTCTAATAC
>JAERSJ010000018.1 GCA_016845825.1 Methanobacteriota archaeon | reverse complement strand
GTTTCTATCCAGGCAGCTACTTCTTCAGCAGTCCACGCCCTATCAGGTCTTTGTAAGAAACATTCGTCAATTATTTTGTATGGCATTGATTCATTGTAAGGATAATGGTGGTTAGAGAGTAATCCAATGCCTCTTCCTAGTGTTCCTAAGTCACTTTCGTATGTTGCTTCTTCCTCTCTCTTAACTTCTCTTAATTTTATTTCAAAATTTTCTTCCTTCCCAACATTTATCATATCGTTAGGGACTTCATTTTTTGATTCTTTTAATTCTTTATTTAGATTATCAACTATCTCGCGATATGTTTCCAAAGAGATTCTAGCTCTATTTTCGACACCAGCCCATGCTTTATTCAAATCATAATGCCAGAGTCTTACTTTCTTCGGATCCTCAGCTTTACCTGGAAAATCTTCAGTTAAAAATCCAACTTCTCTTAACCATTGTAAGTGTCTGTAAATTGCTTGTAGTGGAACACCTAATTCCTTTGCAATTTCACTGGTTGTCCATGACTTTTTAGGATGTGGTATCAAGCATTTGGTAAATAGTAAAATTCCAGTTTGAGATCTTTTTGTAACTTTATTTCTTCCCCCATCGTTACCTAAAAATCCAATAGCTCTTAGAAAATCAGTAACTAATTGCTCAGTTGTAGTTCCATAATCACTGTTCAAACTTCTTATTTTTAATTTGAACATTAATCCCACTCCCTAGTATCGAGTTTTTCTAGAATTTTAGCCTTAAACTTTCTAGCTTTCTGATTACCTGGGTTTAGAGCTAATAATCTGTGAATATCTCCCATGGAGTCTCCTAATTTCTTTTCTTCAAAGTGGCATTCAGCCCTTTCCCATAGAGCAGATTCATCTTCGGAATCAATCTCTAAGATTCTTGAAAGTGCCATGATAAGTAATTCTTTTTTGTCCTGTGAACGATAGACTTTAGCCAATTTTCTCCATCCATTTTTCATGTCAGGACGTATGTTCACTGCTTTTGAATATCCTTTAGCATCTGCTCTCTCATAATCTCCTATACTGTAGTAAATGTCGCCCCTAACCATGTAAGGCCTGTAATCCTCTTTGAGTAATGCAATAGATTTTTCAATTGATTTTAGAGCTTCTTTCACCCTTTCTAATTTTGATTGTACTCTTCCTAATCCTAAGTATGCAAATCCGTGGTTACTATCTAGTTCCAGAGCAATAACATAAGCGTCTTCGGCTTCGGTTAGCTTTTCTCTTCTCTCTTTCATTTGGGCTAATTTTAACCAAGCTTCACCGTGAGTGTACCTTATTTCGGTAGAATTAAGATAACAGGCTTCAGCTTCTTCCCATTGCTTAAGTTTTCTATGTAATTCTCCCTTTTCAAACCATAATTCTTCATTATTCTGGTCTATTTCTAAAGCCATAGAGTAGTATGTAATTGATCTTCCGTATTCCCTGTGTCCTGTTAGTGCTCTAGCTTTGCTAAGCCACATTCTTGAATCCTGCATTAACACTCCGTCACGTTGGGCTCTTCTAATCAAACGATTTGAAGCATCCAATGCTTTACTTGGGAATCCTTTTTCTAACAATGATTGAGAATTAGACAATATTTTTTCTCTTGCTTCTCGGTCAGTTCTCCTCAAAATAAAGAGCAATCCTGAGCCAGTCATAGGTAATCCTCCTCCGAGGAATCCTCCAGAAGCTAGATTTGGTTCAATTAACCATCCAATGCCTGCTAGTCCAGTAATGTAACATCCAATAACGAATCCAGCCAGTTGGTATCTTCTATGGTGTAAACCTGCAAGCCCCATACCAAGGAAAAGTAGAGGAATAAGTAGCAACCACACCGATTCTTCAATCCAACTGTAAACAGACATCAGTAAAACAATAGTTAGAATTAGTGATCCTCCAAATGCAATAGCTACCGCATAAGGTACTAAATTTTTTTCCAGTAATCCTAATCCGTAAATTAGCATTACAATTCCTATGCTTCCAGCATAAACAGAGATAGTGATTACAGCTCTAAGCGAAATGTCAGCGTCGCATTTAGCTTCTGAGAACTCAGTTAAACAATCGTTACTCTGAATTTGATAAATCATAAAAAATAGTGTGACAAGTACGCTTCCTACGGATAGTATCAGTCCAGATAATCTAACATCTACATTTTTTTCGTGAATTTTATTATAAACATTATAAGATATCAGAGTTCCGCACATTGCAGAAAACAGAAGCATTGTTGAAAGTAAAACTCCAGTATATTTCAAAAATTCACTTTCTACAAAATTCCACGCAATAAAATTAAAAGTACTCATCAAGAAAACAGCTAGAGTCCAGAGAACTACTCTTCTGCTTCTTCCATCTAAGTATTCAATACTGTTATTGACAAATTGTGTAAATGGACTTTCTTCTTCTTCCTCTTCTTCCTCAGCACCGAGTTTTTTTGTATATTCTATAGGTGCACTTTCTTCCTCTTCTTCAGTAGAACTAGCTTCAATTTCAGGCTCATCTTCAACCTTTTCTTCCTCTATGGAATTATCTTCAATTTGCTCTTCTTCTGCCATTTAACCTTGTAAAGATATTATGGGTATATAATGCAAGTATTAAAACTGACGCTTAGAAAATTAATTACAGCCGCATCCGCCGCCGCCACCTTGGCTTGGGCCTGCATCGGTACTGCAGCAACCGCCACTGCTGGATTGACTTGCTCCGGAGCTACATCCACATCCACCACCAGTTTGACCAGCTTGTGGTATAGGTTGAGTATAGTATGGATTTTCACCTTCTGAGTGATCGGTCATATCCACAATCTCATTTACGCCATCTACTTTTGCTACAATGTAAGATTCTACACCTTGTTTCAAAGTAATACTTGATGCTGAACATCCTTGACATCCACCACCCATTGTGACGAAAGCTTTTCCATCATTTACGCTGTGTAATGTAATTACTCCACCGTGGGATGCAATACTAGGATTGACATCATTTTTAATCAATAAATTTACTTGAGTGAATAAGTCTGCATCTCCGATATCCATGACTTCTTCTTCTACAGCAGGTTCACCGCTTTTAATTTGTTCACGAATGACTCCGCCGATTTCTTTTCCAATAGCTGGCCAACTTTCAACGTTGTCGCCGGTTAATGTAACGGCTGAACCACTAATACTTACTCCAGCAATATAAGGTAAAGCTAGTAATCTTTCAGCTAAAGGAGCTTTGCTTGTATCAGACTCTTTATCAAAGCTCACAGGGGAACGAGAAAGTACTTCGGCTTCCAATACAAATCTACACTTTTGTGGGTCTGCAGTCGGTTCGCCGCGTATTCTTATTTCCTGAGCTAACATAACTATTGACTCCTGTCGTGATTAATAAGAGTTATTATACATCAAAAGATGCGTTTGAAGCAGCATCTTCACCTAATTTTCTGAGGAAAGAGAAGGTGTAAATTCCAGCTCCAGCACCAGGGCTTGGATCTGTGAAAGTAAATCGAACACCATATCTTCCTACTGGTACTGATTCGGTAATTTTAACATCTGGAGGTATGTCAGTTTCTTTGACTAGTTTCTCTCCAGTTATCTCATCTACACAATGAGCACATGGACACATAAATCGTACATTGAATGCAGAAATTACGTGTTCAACATTATCTTGCCATTTGATAACTAAGGTTTCCCCATCATTGGCCAAATTAATTTCTTGAGGTGCAAATGGAGATAGTTCTTCATTAGTCACAACAGCCATTGCTTCGACTGCAATTAGTGATGCAATTGAATC
>JAERSJ010000017.1 GCA_016845825.1 Methanobacteriota archaeon | reverse complement strand
TCCATTTCTCTTGCTTCTTTTTGATAATCTGTTTTTCTAGGCTTCTTTACTTTTGGTGTTGGTTCTTTATCAGTAGTAATAACTTCAAGATTGTTTTCCATACCTTTGTTTTGTTTTGCCATGATATTTTTTAGTAATATTCTTTTGACCTGTTCAGAAAATTTAGCAGAATTAAGATTGTTCTCAAATGATAAAGCATTTTTCAAAAATACTTCTTGATGTTTGTAATCAGGATTCTTTCTATAACTTGCAAGTATGCTATGCAATGACATTAAACCAAATTTGAATATCAAATCAGAAATATCTGTTTTAGTTTTAGTGGTATAATCAGAATCAATTAGTCCTTCTTTTGTGAAAGTATCATATTTTTTTATTTTAGATAATTCTGTTTTATCAACGTGAAGATATAATCCAATAACAGAAAGATAATCTTTCATGGTATATCCTTCAACTTGTGCATTGAAAGTTCCTATATCTCTTAGAACGTATCTCGGGTCTTTTGGTTTGACAGCAGTATTTTCAATTTCACCATCATTGACTAATTGTTTTAAAATTCCGTTAAGACCTTCTTTAGTGAAATAAGTATCAATACCACGATGAATTTTTGCTAAACCTGATTCAGGATTCTTAACAAGGAATAATCTAACCCTATGTTTTACAGATTCACTACTTTCCCCTTTTCTTGAGGCGTAATTTGCTATTTTTTTACCTGACATATTATCATATATCAGGTATCGCTGATATATAAGCACTAAGTCCGTAGTAGTACCGAGTCGTATGAGTGAAAGAACAAAAGAGATTCAGGTCACAAGAGAAACACGAGATTTTCTCAAAAGCCAGAAAGGAACTTTATCTTACAACGAATTTCTGTATGAAGTTTTTTTCTATATGCAGGACACTAGAAAGTGCTATAATGATTTCATCAACCGTTTAGAGAAAAAAAGAGTAGGAAAGTCGCCCAAACTTCCCAAAGTGAGAAAAACCCAGCCCTATGCCGAAGGAAAAGGTGTTCACTAAGATGTCTACCGTTCTAAAAGATAAAAACCGAGGTCTAAGCCACCCTCAAAAGTCAAACCCTTTTGAAAGAAGAAGAAAGGCATATGCTGATAAGCCTCTAAGTAATGATCCACACGCCCAAAATCCTGTATTCAACTACAAAACGTTCCTAAGATGCGAATTTTGTGGATCAAGAAAGAGATTTTCAAATGCATGGAAGTTATACATGCACTTCAAATGTCATCATAGTTCTGAACCATCATTACTTTCTGTAATTAGAAAAATCGCTGATGCAATCATAGGGGAAATGAAATAGGTATGATGGTCGATAAATGTTGCAATAAAAAAGAGAAATTCTTCATTGTTTACCAATGTGGCACTAAGACCGAAAATTGGTTAGTATGTGATTCTTGCAGTAAGGAAAACCTCTTTCAAATTTACATAAAGGAAAGGTACGAATTATGATGAAACAATTAACAAACTGTAATGATTGCATAGAGGGAAAACATGATTCATGTAATGATGTAAGTGGTTGTTTATGTGCATCACATAATCATAAATTCATTTGTGATGATTGCAAGAAAGATGGAACATTTAATGACACTCACAACAAATGTGAAATTGATTATATCAATAATGGCATGAAATCATTTTGTCAATGTGACAATATTGGACATGGTAGAAATGTGACAACTACAATGGAAGTGGATCATGATGACCCAAATTGGTTAAGACATCATAACAATACTTCTGGAAATTCAAAGACTTTTGAAAATGAAAATTGGGTTGATGTTGCAGAATATATTCAAAGTCAATTTGTATTCCACACATTAAGAGATACAAAACAAAAAGACATTTGGTATTATAACAAGAAAGACAAGATGTATCTTCCTAATGGGGATACTATCATAGATGAAGAGGCTCAAAGACTAATCAAAGGTTGCAGTAATCATTCACGTTCTGAAATAAAAAACACAATTCGATATAATCACACCATGATTGATTCAAAGGAACTATTCCAATCAGGCATAATTAACACTCAAAATTGTATATTTGAGCCTAAAACCTTTGATAAATTCGACCATTCTTGGAAATATCTAACAGTATCAAAACTACCTTTTTCAGTAGATTATAAGGCTAGAAATCTCAAACTATGGAAGTTAATTTTAGAAATCATTCGACCTCAAGACATCAAATTAATCATGGAAATAATTTGGAATTTGATTACAGGCTCAAACCCTCACAAGAAATTATTTATCTTCATGGGAATTCCTGACACAAGAAAAACAACCATGATGGATATTATCACATGGATAATTGGAAGAAATAATTTTTCATTTGAAGACCCAAAGAAATTTCTAGGAAAAAATAATCAATTCAGCACATCTCAATTCATTGGTAAGAGGGGTAACATTTCTGAAGAGATTGGTAATTTGACAAAAGAAATGATTGAGAATCAAAAGGCATTGGTAGGGGGTATTACACAAGATACAGAAGCAAAGAATGCACAAACAAGACAACCTTTTGATCCTAAAGGATTCACTTTCATCTATGGAACTAATT
>JAERSJ010000016.1 GCA_016845825.1 Methanobacteriota archaeon | reverse complement strand
GTATTTATTATATATGCTGTTTAATTTTTATTAAAAAAATTGAATATGGCAACAAATATGAAATGTCGGCTCCAAAAACGCCATTCAGTTAGCATTTTATATTCAAATAATTATTTTATATTGGTTATGTTATAATTGCTGATTTCATTTTTTATTTATAAACATATAATTTATTTCTTGGTAAATATAAAATGGATATAAAAATTCAAAAAAGAAAGGATGAATTAGTCGTCGATATGCTAAGTAATAACTACGATCACGATATTCCACAAGAAGGTCAAAATAAAGAAGAACTTCGAATTGACAAGCAATCGTGGAGATCGGTCACGCATTATATTTACACAAATATGTTAGGAAATATAGAGGGGAAAAAAACGCTACAAAAAGTACCCACCAACGACGTCGAAGAAAAATATTACGAAATGTTAAAAACAAACAACGAAGAGAATACTCAACGATGCCTAATGCGAGCTTACAATTTAAAAAAAAATATTCAAAAGTTTGCCGAGACTTTATTAAACACTGGAAATCGTCCTATACTATACCAAAGTAACCATTCATTACTTGGGTGGAAATTCGGTTCAAATTTAGTCGGTATTTGCCTGGAACAAATACGGTACAGTATGAAAAGAGAACAACAGCGGAATAAAAACAAAAAAATAATAGACGAAAAGGAAGAAGGTATTTACAATTTCAAACTAATGTATGATTTATTGCTGAGCAAATATAAAAATCCCCAGAGCGATGAACTGAATAAATATTTATCTAGCACCAACGATGACAGAAACATAGATGAGTTGATGGAAGAAATCCAAACCGAAAAATCACACTTCGATAAGTTAGAAAGGGAGTTCCAAATGCGGTGGAGAGACGAAGCATCAACGGCTACGGAAGAAGATATTAAAAAAGAGGCATTGAGGCGAACCAGCGCGAAAGCGGCGCGCCGCGCTCGCGAAGAAAAAAGAGAGAAAGATAAACGATTTGTAATAGACGAAGAATATAAGAAAAATATACTAGACTCTAGTATATACAAAGCATATGTAATGAATAGTCTGCAACCGATGATTATTGCTATCAAACAAAAAGAAATACGTAAAAAAAGACACAGTCAGATATTGGCGCGGAAAGAAAAAATAGTTCACGATTTCGTACGAAGTTTTTTGGATACAATTACACCGGAACAACGCAACAATCGCGAGGATGTTGCGCGACAGCGTGCTGACGCGGAGCGGGTGTTAACGAAAGTGGAGGCGAGGCGAGCCGACCCTGAGTACGCCGCGCGCACGCCCGCTGACATACAGGAGAGAGATGACGCGCTGATTCTCCAGACACGCACGACATTAGATGAGTTAAAGGAGAAAGGGGTTCGCAGCAACGAAGAGATAATAAAAAAAGAATTTGGACCAACTAATTTAAGTATTGCAAATAGAGAGAGAATCGTTCAGCTGTACGAAAACCGAAAACTGCCACCAGCAACTATGGAAACTATCAATACTTCAATGTCATATCTTATGATCCCTATTAGCGAAGAAGAGGTAAAGCGCGTCGAATCGATAGTACCTGATTACGACAACATACCAATGGATACAGATCCGCCACAACTTAAATATGTAAAACCAGATGGCGACCCTGTGTTTATAGATTCCGATTATTTACGAATATTGACACCAGGCGATGATTCTATTATCCTCGACATAGATGGCCGTTTATACCCAACAATATCTCATTATTTATACGTTAATGATTTGTTTACGAGATTAGACCCAGATATCGACAACCGTATCCGCGATGCCGACAGATGGTTAAGAATCGCAGTTGAAAAATACGAAGAAATATTAAAAACTAAAGCGTTATCGATAGACCAATACAAAGCGTTAACATCCATAATAAATAACAAGAAAAGGAATGTAGAAATGCAAAAAATGACACAGCTTTTTTTGTTTAGCAAAGCGTATAAAAATATTTTGAAATCACGTAAGTCGGATGACCTGAACCAACTCCACAAAAAAGTCAACGAACTTTATGGTATAGCTAGTAGGGATAGCGATGACAAGGAAGGCGGGGGTGAGACTGATGGTGTGCACGAACACGATGCGCGGGACGATAATGCGGCTTTGTTCGAGAAAATGCGCCAACAACTCAGCGAGTATATAGACGGCAGCAATAACTATAGCCAACAAAACCACGTACTAGATATCAATCCTTTGGATGCACCAGTATACACTAGGGCGCAAAACAAATCCATTCGACGTATGAGTTCTTCCGAGCTCGTTGCCGCCCGTGATGTCACCGCGGGAGATGACAAAGCCTTGTCTATCGACAAACAAATACATTTTATGGTGCAAAACATCTTCTATAACATTTACACCATTGATTTAGAGGTTGTAGATAACTTGACCTGCGATCGACTACGCAAGTACGCTAAAATAGCTTTAGACGCCAAATTCAACATCCCTGTGTTTCAAAACGAATTACTA
This sequence comes from Methanobacteriota archaeon, assembly GCA_016845825.1. Lineage (GTDB taxonomy): Archaea > Thermoplasmatota > Poseidoniia > MGIII > CG-Epi1 > CG-Epi1. Next base: position 1,236 of record JAERSJ010000016.1, on the reverse strand, counting down.
AAAACAAATAATAAAAGTATAGAGGTGTATTCATCGGGGAATTCAGAAGCGCTACATTTGCGGGATTTATATCACAAACGGAACATTACGTGTCTGAATTTAAATCCTTTTTCTCGACGCTCTTGGCGCCGGGAGGACGATGACAATTTTATAGGCAAATACTTGATGAAAATACGTTCTGAAATATGGAAAAACAAAAAAGACGCGGTAGACATCGACGCGGTTAATAGGTTGGTTATGTCGTCGAAGAAATGGATATGCATGAAGACTAGAGATATGTGTCGTCTTGTTAACATCGTGAAAAATAATTACAACGATGATGTCGAATTGGATGCAAGTTTTGTTTCTATGATACTTAAAACCATGCTGTCTTGCGTTGTAAACGTGTTTGATACCAAAGATGTTTCAGCTATTACCCCCCCTCCATTTTTCATCACAGAAGTTAAAAAGCGAATAAAAAGCTACGATATTGACGAAATAGTTAAGACTATATGGCGTATCATAGCGGGAATGATTATTGAATTATTTAAACTTATAAAAAATAATAACGGTTCAATATATAATATATATCCATTTCTCATTAAATTAGGGTTTCAAATATCAGAAACGACAACGGAATGCATGACTTCCATAATCGCAGAAGATAATTGCATCTTGAACGCTTTATGCAATGTAACCACCGGAATTATAGCAATTAATAAATATTTACATAAAAAAACAGAATTTAAAATAAAAGATCTTATTGTGTCGTCTGCTATTATATTAGGACTTGACAAGACTACGCATATCGATGACCAATGTAATCCCGAAGATAAGATTGTCGACCTTTACGACATCATCGACTACTTAGAAGGCGACCACTGTCCGCAAGAATTAAAGTTTGCTATACAAACACAGTTTGATCATTCATCAATGCTTGATTTTGCTACAAACATGCAAAACATGGTTATAGTTATCAATCAATATCCTGTTTCTTCTTTCATAAAACAAAATCGTATTAACTTTTTCACGAAATAACCAAATTCGCAGGTGTGAATTCCACATATATACAGATATTTCGATATGGTTGTTGGGCAACAACCATATCTAAAAAACTACCAACCAAATACCTGGTTAATTGTAGTAGTAAGTCGATTTTTATTATCTCCAATGTAAAATTTTATTTTTTTGCTAAATAAAAGTGCTTTATAACCCAAAACAAAGCCATTAAAATGAACGATTTGGCTAATACTAACA
>JAERSJ010000015.1 GCA_016845825.1 Methanobacteriota archaeon | reverse complement strand
AAAAAGCACCAAAGATTATAATTGGACAAAAATATACAGTTTATAATCTTGGAAGAAAGACAGTTACCTTGAACCAAGAAGGAGTTTAATTATGAGTATATTTGATATAAACACTGGATTAATTCATTTAGATACAGCACCAGGAACTTTAGAATCCTCATTTGATGATGAAGGTAAACCAATTAAAGTTAAATTTGTCAAACAAGATAGAGCAGGTATAGAGTCTTCTTATATAGACGATAGTCCATGTAAGAAGTGTCCGAGCCGATCTACATGTCAAGATGAATGCGGAGATTTTGAAAGATATGTAGATCCTGCTAAATATTCTAGAAAAATGAAAAAATTAGGAGCTAATCATGGCTAATTTGAAAGAGAAAATCCGACGTAAATGGTCTACTGAAAGAGTAGAACCAGAACTTCCTAATGACTATACCAAATATGACCTAATTAATGCTCTATCCTGGTATAATATTATGACTGACAGTAGAGAATGCCACAAGTATGTTACTAGCTATCTTAAGAAAAGAAAAATAGCTAAGATTATAACCGCTAAGGATTCTATACAAACTGCAGCTGCTATAGCACGACTTATTGATCGTAATCAAATTACAGATGATCATAATCTAAAATGGATGGATAATTGGGTTTCTGGATTAGATGATAAGGTTGAGATAAAGAAAGATCCTGATAAAAAAACTATATCTATTCAGGAAGCCACTGCAAATAAATTGAATTTATTTATTGAGGGATTAGATAATGCAGTAGACGATTTTATATTTGAGAGTGACTTTAAAATGAAATTCTCTACTGAAAAATATTTAGCTAACAATAACGTTAAATTTGGTATGTTAAAGGGAATCAACGATTGGGTAACATCTTTCCGGAATGAAATAGTACTATCTAAAACTGATAAAGATCTTAAAGAAGGGTATTCTAATTTCACAACACCTCAGAAGAATAAGATTATTAAATTTCTTGATAATATGATTGATGGAATAGAGATATACGGATCTGCTATTAAGCCTGTCAGAGCTCGTAAGGTTAAATCCCCGAGTAAACTAGTTGAGAAATTAAAATTCCAGAAAAGCTTCCCCCCATTAAAATTAAACTCAGTATCTCCTGATCAATTAATTAATGCAAAGGAAGTTTGGACCTATAATAGTGCAACACGTATGTTATCCTACTTTACATCTGAAAGTGGTATGACTGTATCTGGAACTACTATGAAGGGGTTTGATATATCTGAGCAAAGACGATTAAAGAAACCAGACAATCAATTACCTAAATTCATAAAATCTAGGAAAGGACAATGGATCAAAGGCTTTAAATCTATTGATAAGACTGTTATAACTAAGGCAAACGGTAGATTCAACGGTACTACACTCATTTTAAAGGTATTTTCATGAAAAAATATATACTACTATTGTTATTACCATTATCAGCCGTAGCGGAGATCCTAAGCGTCCCTGTGATCAATGTAGAGCCAATATACACAGATTCTAGAGTTTATGATACACCCACAAGAACATGCGAATTGAGAGAGATAGACCCGAGAGAAGATTCATTTAACCTTTTTGGCGGTGTTATTGGTGCTTTAGCTGGTCATGTCATAACTAGAAAAATGACTGGGTCAAGTGTCAACCGTGCACTTGGTACTGCAGCTGGTGCGATGATTGGGTCTAAAATATCCAATGTCAATGAGGATAAGCAAAGGATCAACGATTGTACTATAACTAATAACTATCACATAGAGAAAGTTCTTAGTGGTTATAATGTTGCTTATATGATAGATGGTCTTAAAAAAGAGGAATTCTTCCATTACAACCCAGGAAGTACTATTTCCATAGAGGTAAACAAAATGTATACTATACACAAATAGGACTTATAAATATAGTATTATAAGATTATGTTATATTAAAATGGAAAACTATATAGGCAAAAATGGATTAACCTGGTTTATAGGTGTAGTGGAAGACAGAATGGATCCTGAAAAATTGGGTCGGGTTAGAGTCAGATGTCTAGGTCATCATAGCCCAGATAAATTAGATATTCCAACAGAGCATTTGCCGTGGTCGACTGTAATGGCACCAACAACTAACCCCTCTATGAATGGATTAGGATCTACACCGCCCTTTCTGGTTGAAGGTTCATGGGTTACTGGATTCTTTATAGATCAATTCAAACAAGAATGTATCATAGTTGGATCCTTACCTGGATACAATGCACCTTCAGAGAATTCTAAAAATAAAGATGGATTTAAAGACCCGGGAGCTATATATCCCAGAGCAAACTCGGATTTAATTGATACGAATAAACTTGCTCGAGGTAATCACGCAAAGGCTCATGATTCTCTTATGACTCGAGAAAATAATAAAATAACTGATATACCAAAGGCTACTAAACCTAAATTATCCACCGTCGAATCTATGGTAGAGGATCCCCGTAAAACATGGGATGAACTCGATCCAAAATCCAACACATTTTCTGTATACCCATATAACCATGTCACAGAATCTGAATCTGGTCATGTGACCGAGGTAGATGATTCTCCTGGCGGTGAGAGATTAATGAACTATCATCGTACTGGAACTTTTGATGAAATTCACCCAGACGGATCTAAAGTTACAAAAATTGTTGGTTCTGAATATGAAATAACTCTCAAAGATAAAAATGTATTGATAGAGGGTGTGTGTAATATAACTATTGCTGGGGCTTGTAGACAATTGATCAAGGGCGATTATATTCTTGAGGTCGAAGGTAATTATACAGAGAAGATTCATAAAAATCATTACGTTAAAATTGGTGCTGGGGAATCTGGGGGTAACGAAGCATTTGAAATACTCGGTAATAGAACAGGTAATATAACTAAAAACGATAACATACGAGTGGCGCAAAATAAAGAAATGGTATGTAATGGTAATCATAATTATCAGTTGAATGGAGATTACTCTCAAACAACTATGAAAGATTATTCATTGACCACCTCTGGAATATCTTCCATACAGTCTACGAAAAATATATCAATAATTTCAGTATCTGAGGATTGTTCCATTAAGGCCGGGGGAAAAATGAATATTAGGTCTGATCAGAAACTTGATATGCATTCAGAAAGTGCAACTATAGACATTTCTGCGAATAACAAACTTGGCAGAATTAACTTAAACTAGGAGAGCAATATGCCTTGTGGAATTGATCTAGATTTTGACGCACTAAAAGATAAAATAGCAGCTCTGAAAGAGTCTGCTATGACTGAAATTGATTCGACCGTTGCAGCAGCAAAAGCAGCAGCATTAACTGCAGCAAAAGAATTTGAAGAGAAACTGAGATCAATGATACCAGAAATGTCGGATGGTCCTGATCTACCGGGCATTCCAATGCTTCCTGAGTTATTAATTTTAGTCGAAAGAGCTAGGCAGATAATGGCGAATCCTACCGCCGAAGGCCTTAAATTATTGGCACAATTAAAATCTGATTTCCTAAAAAAATATGGGGATGCACTCGCTAAGTCTGGATCGGATTTAGATGATTTAATTGACGGGTTACTTGAAGGAATTGACCCATGCTCATTGGTTCCCAATATAGTAACAAATGCCTCTGGTAAAATTGTAGAAGAAGTTAAATCCCCATTATATGCCAAAAGCGATGCTCTTGCAGAAACTTTATCTGTTGAAACCCCTGCGATGAAGGCATTGAAAGGACAAATATCAACATCACTAGCGGATACAGAAGTTAATAGAGATTTAGCTAAGAATCTTGTTATCGAATCACTAAAAGAAACTGATGTTAAAGACGAAATTTCTAATCTCAATGTTAAAGGAGACGTGGATGATTTCTATGAGTCAAATGTTGATTTTATAGTTAAAGATAATGAAAT
>JAERSJ010000014.1 GCA_016845825.1 Methanobacteriota archaeon | reverse complement strand
AACTATAGCCGATTCAAACGGTAAAATAACTATTGGTGATTCTATTCTCACAACCACCGATATTAATGGAGGAACCATTGACGGGACCACAATTGCCACCAGCGATATAACTGTTGGTTCAGGTAAAACAATTGATGTTTCGGGTGGAAGTTTAACATTAGCAAATGGTCAAATAAATGGTTCCAAAATAACAAATACATCTATTGATTTAACCTCTAAAGTTACAGGTGTCCTTCCTATTGTAAATTTTGCCGCAAAAGATGAAGATGATATGGTTTCTAATTCTGACACACATGTTCCAACACAGCAATCTGTAAAAGCGTATGTTGATTCTGTAGCAAGTGGTCTAGATGTTAAGAAATCATGTCGCGTTGCAACAACCAGTAATATAACGTTAACCGGGACAAAAACAATTGATGGTATTTCAGTTATAGCAGATAATAGAGTCCTTGTTAAGGAACAATCATCTGGATCAGAAAATGGTATTTACATCTGTAAGGCTGGATCTTGGACAAGGGCGAGTGATTTCGATGATAACGCGGAAGTCACTAGTGGAGCGTTTACATTTATTGAAGAGGGGACAAGTAACGCTGATTCAGGATATGTTTTAACAACAGACGGTTCAATTACTGTTGGAACAACAAGTATTTCTTTTTCTCAATTTTCAGGTGCAGGACAAATTACTGCGGGAACCGGATTGGATAAAACAGGGAATACTATAAATATAGATAATACAATCACAACCCTTACAGGTTCTCAAACATTAACAAATAAAACACTAACAACGCCAGTTATTAATGGAGGGACAATTGATGTTTCAGCAGGCACTCTTACACTCGCAGACAACCAAATCAGTGGTGATAAGGTTGAAGGAGGGACCATCGCAGCAACGACTATTACAACCCTCACTTCTACAACCGGTGATATCACAAATGTCAATGCTACCACTGTTGACACCACAAATATTGAACTGTCAAACCTCAAAGCAAAAGATGGAACTTCGGCTGCAACCATCGCTAATTCAAACGGTCGAATAACAATAGGAGATTCTGTTTTAACAACCACTGATATTAATGGAGGAACGATTGACGGCGCCACAATTGCCACCAGCGATATAACTGTTGGATCAGGTAAAACACTTGATGTTTCAGCAGGCACTCTTACACTCGCAGACAACCAAATCAGTGGTGATAAGGTTGAAGGTGGAACCATCGCAGCAACAACTATTACAACTCTCACATCTACAACCGGTGATATCACAAATGTCAATGCGACAACCATAGATACTGAAAATATTGAAGTTACCAATATCAAAGCGAAAGATGGAACTTCGGCAGCAACTATAGCAGATTCAAATGGTAAAATAACCATTGGTGATTCTATTCTCACAACCACCGATATTAATGGAGGAACCATTGACGGGACCACAATTGCCACCAGCGATATAACTGTTGGATCAGGTAAAACCCTCGATGTTTCAGCAGGGACACTTACACTCGCAGACAACCAAATCAGTGGTGATAAGGTTGAAGGTGGAACCATCGCAGCAACAACTATTACAACTCTCACATCTACAACTGGTGATATCACAAATGTCAATACTACCACTGTTGACACCACGAATATTGAAGTTACCAATATCAAAGCGAAAGATGGAACTTCGGCAGCAACCATCGCCGATTCAAACGGTAAAATAACTATTGGTGATTCTATTCTCACAACCACTGATATTAACGGAGGAACGATTGACGGTGTCACAATTGCCACCAGCGATATAACTGTTGGATCAGGTAAAACACTCGATGTTTCAGCAGGGACACTTACACTCGCAGACAACCAAATTAGCGGTGATAAGGTTGAAGGTGGAACCATCGCAGCAACTACGATTACAACACTCACTTCTACAACAGGTGATATCACAAATGTCAATGCTACCACTGTCGACACCACGAATATTGAACTGACAAACCTCAAAGCGAAAGATGGAACTTCGGCAGCAACCATCGCCGATTCAAACGGTAAAATAACTATTGGTGATTCTATTCTCACAACCACCGATATTAACGGAGGGACAATAGATAATACAGTTATTGGAGGGACAACTCCTTCTCAAGGGACATTTACAAATGTTACTATTAATAATCAAAATGCTATTATTTTTGAAGGTTCTACTTCTGATGGTAATGAAACAACAATTTCTATAGAAGATCCAACATCAGATAGAACAATCACTTTACCCGATATTTCGGGAACATTAATAACTAACTCGCATAATGTGACCGAATTAAATGATGTAAGTAGTTCGGGTTCTGGTCAAATTATAACAAATGCTGAAAGAACAAAATTAAATAATATTGAAGTTGCGGCAACTGGAGATCAGACTGCTTCTGAAATTGGTCAGTTATTGGGGCAAGTTGGTGGTCATATAATACCTACATCCGATGAAGCATATGATTTAGGGTCATCTACAAACAAATTTAGAACATTATTTTTAGCAGGAGATACTATTAAACTAGGGGATTCTGACCTTAAAGCTGATACTGACGGAAATATATCTGTATTTTCTGGAGGGACAACAACACTTAAAAAATTAATTGTAGATGAGGTTGAAATCGGTTCTGGAAATAATAAAGTATTATTAACAAAAGACTCTTCAACTGGTGGTTTTAAAGCAGAAACATTTAATAAAACTAGTTCCTCAAAGGGTGGGGCAAAACTTGATTTAAGTAATAATGATAGTGGTCATTTATCAGAAGGTAGTAACCTTTACCATACTACAGCAAGGGCGCGCGGATCGGTTTCAGTTACTGATTCTGGTGGTGATGGTTCTTTAGCATACAATAGTACATCTGGCGTTATCACTTATACTGGACCAAGTGCCTCTGAAACAAGGGCACATTTCACTGGTGGAACAGGTGTCACAATATCAAGTGGTGAGGTATCAATTGGACAAAGTGTTGGGACAACGGATACTGTTACATTCAATAAAGTTATTGGACCACTTACAGGTAATGCTGATTCAGCAACTAAGTTAGCATCAACTGTTAAAATAGGAGGTGTTTCATTTAATGGTAGTGGTGATATTACTTTACCTGGTGTGAATTCTTCAGGGAATCAAGATACAAGTGGAACAGCTGCCAATGCAGACAAAGTAGATGTCACCGCTAATAATAGTACTAATGGAACTTATTACTTATCGTTTGTTTATGGACTATCCGGTTACCATACAACTCAAGCAGATATTGGATTAAAATACAATCCCTCAACTGGTATTTTAACTACAACAGGTGTTTCTGGAAACTTGACTGGTGATGTTACCGGTAATGCGAGTACTGCTACTAAGATAACAAGTATAACTAATAGTAACATTGTTCAATTAACAGAGAGTCAAACATTAACGAATAAAGTATTAACATCACCAGATATTAATGGAGGGACAATTGACGGTGCTACAATTGCCACCAGCGATATAACTGTTGGATCGGGTAAAACACTAGATGTTTCAGGTGGGAGTTTAACATTAGCAAATGGTCAAATAAATGGTTCCAAAATAACAAATACATCGGTTGATTTAACCAGTAAAGTTACAGGTGTCCTTCCTATTGTAAATTTTGCGACAAAAGATGAAGATGATATGGTTTCTAATTCTGATACACATGTTCCAACCCAGCAATCGGTAAAGTCTTATGTTGATGGAAAAACTTTTGATGATATATCAAACGCAAATTTATTGACAAGATTAGCTGCACTTGAATCAAGTGGGGGGACATCCGATGAAAATATTGTTATCGGAAATGATTCAGGAGATACTATTGTTATCACTGGAAATTTACAAGTCTCTGGGACAACAACAACAGTTAATAGTACAACCGTTAACTTAAATGACCATAATATTGTTCTAGATAGTGGAAACGATACAACTGCGGTGGTAGATGGAGCAGGTATAACATTGGAGGGTGGAAGTGGAGATGACTTAACATGGCAATGGTTGGCATCAGGAACAAAGATGGAATTAAAATTAGGGTCAATTTATGCGAATATGAGAGCGGCACAAATCGAAGCATCCAGTTTGGATATTAGTGGAAACGTTGATGTTGATGGAACTCTGGAAGCGGACGCAATTACTGTAAATGGTTCAACATTATCTTCTGTTATCGCTGGAACAACTGTAGATAATGCCACAACCGCAAGTGTTGCTACAACTGTTACAA
>JAERSJ010000013.1 GCA_016845825.1 Methanobacteriota archaeon | reverse complement strand
AGTCATGAATGCGGATGGTACGCCCCATTCAAGTAACGGCCGAGCAACAATTGATGATGATGATAGTGATTTCTGGTTTGGTTTCGAGCAAGAATATTTTATTATGGATGTTGAAACACAGTTGCCACTGGGTTTCCCCGTGGGAGGATACCCAGGACCACAAGGTCTGTATTACTGTTCAGTAGGAGGTAAAAACACTCACGGCAGAGATTTAGTTGAGCAACACGCTGATCTATGCATAGAGGCTGGACTTGGTTTTGAAGGTATCAATCAAGAGGTAGCTTGTGGCCAATGGGAATTTCAAATATTCGCTAAAGGAGCCAAAAAAGCAGGAGATGAGCTTTGGGTTGCAAGATATATGCTTGATAGATTAACAGAAATTTATGGGTATTATATAGAATATCATCCTAAACCAATCAAAGGAGATTGGAACGGTTCAGGAATGCATGCTAACTTTTCAGATTCAACGATGAGAGATGTAGGTGGTGAAGAAACTTTCAACAAAATTTGTGAAGAATTTGGAAAGAACATTAAGTCTCATATGAATGTTTATGGTGCTCACAACGAAGAGAGATTAACAGGTCTGCACGAAACACAGTCAATTGATCAATTTTCCTATGGTGTTTCCGACAGAGGGGCTTCAATTAGAATTCCCATAGGTACTATCGATGATGGATGGAAGGGGAGATTAGAAGACAGAAGGCCAGCATCAAATGGTGATCCATACAAAATAGGTGCAGTAATTATTTCAACAACGAAATCTGCATACAATTAAGGTGGTGGCCCCGCCCGGATTTGAACCGGGGTCTATGGCTCCCAAAGCCACAAGGATGCCAAACTACCCCACAGGGCCACAAATATTTCACAGGGAGGGGTGATTTAAGGCCTGTTTAGTAATTCAAAATGTGGTCTTACCTTAGTATCGCCAATACCTTCGACATAGTATGGCTTATCTTCTACTCTCGTAAATCCCGTAATCTTTAGCACTTTTACTGGAGCTAAATTATCTTTATGCGTAGCTGCCCAAATTCGGTCTAATTTTAGTTCCTTAAATCCGAATTCTTTAATTTTTTCAACAGCTTCTGTGGCAAAGCCTTGATTCCAATATTCCTTTCCAATCCAGCAGCCAAGTTCTCCTGTGTTAGTCAACTTTATGCTACCTAAAAGTTGTTCTTTCTTTTTTTCTACTAGGGCAAAATGGTACTTTTTCTTCGATCCTGTATTAATCCACCATTCTGCATGTTTTTCAGTATATGGAAATGGAAGATGAGCCCATTTAGTAACAACTTCGTCATTTAGTATTCTTATTAGATCAATTTTGTCTTCTTTTGAAAATAAACGAAATTTAAGCCTTTTAGATTCAAAAAGCATCAATCTTCATCATCAACCATTTCAGCATCTTGAATTTCTGGTTTGGATAAATCGATAACATTTTCTACCTTTTTACTAGGTCTTTTGAACATATCATTATTGTCTACAACAGGTTCAGCTTCAACAGCTTCTACAACAGGTTCAGCTTCAACAGCTTCTACAACAGTTTCAGCTTCAACAGCTTCTACAACAGGTTCAGCCTCAACAGCTTCTTCAACAACAGTTTCAGCTTCAACAGCTTCTACAACAGTTTCAGCTTCAACAGCTTCTACAACAGTTTCAGCTTCATCAGCTTCTACAACAGGTTCAGCTTCAACAGCTTCTTCAACAACAGGTTCAGCCTCAACAGCTTCTTCAACAACAGGTTCAGCTTCAACAGCTTCTACAACAGGTTCAGCCTCAACAGCTTCTTCAATAACAGGTTCAGCTTCATTTGATAATTTTATAAATGTTGATAATAGAGTTCTTTCACTTCCGTCTTCAAAATTAATAATTAGTTTATAATTTTCCCCTTTTGGTTCAGCCTCTCTAACAAACCCTTTACCAAATATGTCGTGTAGAACTTCTGTTCCTGGTTGATATATCCCGGAGTGTTCATCGTATGTTTTGATTTCCTCTTCTTCTATTTTTTCAACTGGAGGTTCGTAATTACGTTCCTCATTTTTCACATCAGGTTTATCTAATCTCGTAAGGAAAGTTCCTAATATTCTCCTTTTCCCCTCATCAAAGTTTACCTCAATAGACCAGTGCTTTCCAGCTTTAGTTGTACTCAAAACATCGCCCTTTCCATAAACTCCATGAGAGACGTAATCACCTTTTTCAAACGGTTCTGAATTTTCTTCAATAACTTTTTCATCAATGTTAGATGCTTGAGCTAGTTCAGTTTCAGATTGGTCTTTTTGTTTAATAGCTATATCTAAATTTTCGCTGGCAGCTTTTAGTTCTTTTATTTCATTACCAAGTTTTTCTTCAGCTTCATCTTTTTGTTCTGTTTTTTCTTCTAAAACCATTGCAGCTTGTTCTTCTTTCTCGACAGCTTCCGATAATTTATCTTCAGCTTCTTTCTTATTTTGAACAGTTTCCTCAAGATCATTTAGAGCTTCTTTGATTTCAGCTTCAGGCGCTTCAGATTCAACTAGCTCAGATATCTTATCAGATGCTTCAACAATAGCCTCTTCAGCATCAGTTTGAATGATTGCAGCTTCAGCCACAATTTCAGCGGCACCTTCCTCAGTCTTTACAGCTTTAGAATACTTTTCGACAGCCTCCACTTCATTATCGGTTGCTTCTTCAACATTAGCTATAGCCTCTTCTTCTTTTTCTATAGCTTCTTCGACAATTGTAGCCGCAATTTCTTCAGATTCAATTGCATCCTTTATGGTCTCAGCCTCAACAGCTTCTTCAACAACTGTTTCGGCTTCAACAGCTTCTTCAACAACAGGTTCAGCTTCAACAGCTTCTACAACAGGTTCAGCTTCAACAGCTTCTGCAACTGGTTCAGCTTCAACCGCTTCTACAACAGGTTCAGCTTCAACTGCTTCTTCAACAACAGGTTCAGCCTCAACAG
>JAERSJ010000012.1 GCA_016845825.1 Methanobacteriota archaeon | reverse complement strand
CGCTATATTCAAGCCATCTACGAATAACATCAAAAGCGATGTAAGTCCTTGCATGACCCAAGTGCATATCATTGTAAACTGTCAAACCACAAACATACATTCCCACTTTTTTTTCTTCTATTGATTTAAAGTCTTCAACTTTGCGCGTGGCTGTATTGTACACTCTGAGCACAAGTTTGTAAGGACAGGAGATTAAAACTGTCTGCCTTAGTCTTGTAATGCCTGAATTACCTGAAGTCGATTCGTACAGAACTGGCCTTGACAAAATGATTAAGGGATGGAAATTGAAAGGCGGAAGGTCAATTTGGCAGAAAGCTTGCATCGACGATTTTAGCATAGTTAAAAATCAGAAAATTAAAGGATTTGATAGGCGTGGAAAATATCTAATCATAAATTTATCAAAAAATCACATAATTGTCCATCTAAGAATGACTGGAAGAATTGATGTTAGTGATGAAACTCCAAAGTATACTACTGTAGAATTTGACTTTGAAAATGGGCAAAAGATGTGTCTTGTCGACTATAGAAAGTTTGGTAGGGTGTGGATTGTTGATAACCCCAGTACAATTGTCAGTCACTTAGGTATTGAACCTTTAAGTTCGAAATTCACACTAAAAAAATTTAAAAATCTAATTGAAAAAAGAAGTGGAACTATCAAGCCCTTGTTGCTAAATCAAGCTTTTATTGCTGGGATAGGAAATTATTTAGCGGATGAAATCTTATTTAGATCAAGTATACATCCTCTAAGGAAAGCTAATACATTATCAGGTAAAGAAATAAAAAATTTATACAACTCAATAAAATACATAATAAAAAAATCCATAGATTATGGAGGGACTACTTTCTTGACATTTAGAGGGCCTGAAGGAAAAAAAGGTGAATTTTGGAAAAAACTACAAGTTTTTAGAAAGACTGGAGAACCGTGCCCCCATTGTGAATCTCCAATAAAGAGAATCGTTGTTGGTCAAAGAGGTACACATTACTGCGAAAAGAAACAAAAACTCTAAAATTCTTGATTAATATTATATAGAGTCTTAACAGTCGTCATATCTCGAGGTTAGAAACCATGATGGCTGCTAAGAAAGTATCAAAGAAGATTGTTGTCCTAGGTGACCCTGCTGTAGGAAAGACCAGTTTAATCCGTCGATTCGTTATAAACGCTTTCGATGATAAATATTTAACTACAATTGGAGCAAAGATCGTAAAGAAAGAAGTGCAATTAAGATCTGGTGGAGCTAAACCAGATATTGATGTCACTCTTATGATTTGGGATGTTGCTGGGCAGAAAACGCTAGGTAACGTTAAACAAGCATATTATCGAGGTTCTGAAGGAGCTATGATTGTTTGTGATATAACTAGACGCGAAACTCTACTATCTACTATTGATTGGATTAAAACCTTGATGCAAGTTACTGGTGAAATCCCTGTTGTCCTTCTTGCTAACAAATGTGATTTGATGGATAAAGCGCTATTTGGTGAAAAAGAAATGTCTGAAGTTTCTAAGAAGCTAAATGCTCCATTTATGATGACATCTGCTAAAGATGGACGCAATGTAGGGGAAGCTTTCCAAAATATTTCGGAAAGTATGGTAGAGGGAATGTAAGAAGGGCCCGAAGCCCTATGGACGATTTCTACGATACCGACGTTGGAGTACAAACTTCAGATATTTTAGTATTGCCTAGTGCATTTTTGGGAACACTTTGGACGGAATTACAAAGCCTAGGTAATGATAATGCTAGGAAAATTATGTTTAAATGTGGACATACCGTCGGTTTAAATTTATCTGTAAATTATGCAGGAATGGGAACTGATGATCTAGACATGGTACTGAACCAAGCATGGGCTGAAGCTGGACTAGGGCATCTATTTGTTTTGGACACTAACACTGAGAAAGTTATTGTAAAAGTTGAAAATTTACTTGAAATTGGAATTATTGGTAAAGAAAATCATTGTGATTTTACATCAGGTTGCTTAGCTGGAGTACTAGAAGGACTCCTACAACAACCTTATAGCGTGGCTGAAGATATGGTTGGAGAAGATGAGAGAGTCTTCACATTCGAGAAAAAATAAATATGGCCGGAAACTGGAAAAAAACACTTGACGATTTACTATACAATGGTGATTTAGACGGGGCTTATAATTTACTTGATGGAATATTAAGAGACAATTCTGGAGATATTAAGGCTAGAATTGCTTTTGGTAAAGTTCAATATGAACTTGGAGATCCAGATAATGCAAGAAATACCTTTGAAACTGTATTAAAGCAAAGTCCTAACCACCCTGAAGCGCTGAAAGGAAGGGCTGAAGTTTGTGAACTTTTAGGAGAGTATGAAGAGGCTATACGCTCATACCATCAAGCTACTCAACAAGCACCTAAGGATATTGATACGTGGAAATCTATGGGGATTTTATTAACTAAATTGAAGAAATTTGGAAAAGCGGATAAATGCTGGAATGCTATTTTAAGATTAAATCCGAGAGATGCTGAAGCTTGGTACAACAAAGGATATGCAAAAATGCTCGTACAAAAATACGATGACGCCGAAAAATGTCTTAAGAAAGCTATTAAGTTTAAAGGAGATATGAAAGAGGCTCACAATGATTTAGTAATGGTTTTAAGAAAGAAAGGCGATAACAAATCAGCTCTAAAAGTTTGTATTCATGCTCTAAAATCACACGAAAATGATGATACATTACATAGAAATAAAGGAAATATTCTTTATGCCCTAGATGAACCTGAGAAAGCTCTCGAAGCATTTCAAAAAGCATTAGATTTGAATCCTTATGTTGTTGATACTTGGGTTAACAAAGGTACAGTTCTATGGAAAGGATTGACAGAAAGAGAAAAAGCACTAGCTGCTTTTGATAAAGCTCTAGAAATTAATCCTAACTTCATGGCTGCAGTTGATTCTAGAATAAGTCTAATGGCTGAGATTAAAGCAAATCGACCTCCTTTCTGGAAAAGAATTTTCGGCGGATAATACACAACACATTTAACGAGGGTCCGAATGAGGATGGTCCTTGGCTAATGACATACCACTTGAAGAACTTATGGAACTTTGGCGTTCCTTCTTTCAGGACTCTCGAAATAGACCTGTAGATAAATTTGGAAAAGAAGCTTCAGCTCCAAAATGTACTATGTGCGAGGGTGCAGGAGAATATGATGGAAAGCTTTGTCCAAAATGTAAAGGTGAAAGAGTAGATTCCGAAAGTATACCTACATACAGTGACGAAATACAAAAAGTTTCGAGAGAATATCCTGATGGAGAAAGATCTGTTAGTGTCACTTGGGAAGCTGTAGCCGACTTCAACGGAAGATTATCAAGTAATCTAAGGTGGAATCTAGACGAAACATTAGACTCTGCAAAATATGTTGTTCAAGAATTTATTGAAGAAGATACTAAAAAAAGGGTCAGAGAAGAGCACCGAACTAAGATAGACTTGGATGTAGTTCCTGTTGGCATTCCTGATGAGTTGTATGAAGTTGAGATTAGTGGTTTAAGAAAAGAACACCTGTACCGAACTGTAAAACTTAGAGGCCTTGTGAGAAAGGCAACACCTGTTCGACCCAGAATGGAAATAGGTAATTTTGAATGTGACTGGGAGAGACATCGTAATTCATTCATTCAAGATTTCTTTACCATTAAAGAGCCAACAAGATGTACTTCTGAAGGTTGTAAATGTACTGATTTTAAACTAAGAGACGATTTGTCACAGTACATTGACTCACAAAAAATAGAAATACAAGAATTCCCGGAAGATTTGCCGCCTGGAGCGCAGCCTGAAAGACTATCTGCTTATTTTGAAAGTTCCTTAGCCCATAAAGTTCAGCCTGGAGATAGAGTAGCCCTAGTTGGAATAATTAAGCCAAAGGCACAATTTCAAGGAAGAAGACAAAAAAGTGAATTTGATATTTATCTATACGCCCACAGCATTGATGAAAAAGTAGGTGAAGACGAAGATGTAGAACCAACTCCTTCTGAACTTATCGAGATAAAGGAGTTAGCACTTCGTGAAGATATAGCTAATCGAATTAGAGATTCTTTGGCACCAGCTATATTCGGAATGGAATGGGAAAAAAGTGCTCTAGCACTACAACAGTTCGGAGGCGTTGACAAAGAGTTGCCTGATGGAACAAGAATAAGAGGTGATATTCACATGCTAATGATGGGAGACCCAGGTTTAGCTAAATCACAACTTTTACGATCAGCTTCAAGAATCGCACCAAGAGGTGTTATGGCTACAGGTAAATCAACTTCTGCTGCAGGACTAACCGCAGCTGCCGTCAGAGATGAATTTGGTGAAGGTAGATGGAGTTTAGAGGCTGGAACGCTAGTACTAGCTTCCGGCGGTATTGCTTGTATTGACGAGATTGATAAGATGTCGGAAGAAGACAGATCTGCTATGCATGAAGCTATGGAACAGCAAACCATCAGTATTGCAAAAGCGGGAATTAATGCTCAACTCAAATCAAAATGTTCAGTACTTGCTGCGGCAAATCCAAAAAGAAGCCGCTTCGATATGACTATGCCTTTACCTTCACAAGTTAACATGCCTGTTTCTCTTCTAAGTCGTTTCGACATTTTCTTCATAATTACTGATTCTCCTGATCCCGATAGAGATAAATTACTAGCTGATAGAATATTGGAAAGTCATAGAGCGGGAGAAACAATGACTCCCGGAGAAGTAGCTGATGTTGAAACTACTAAGTCACTTGAAGGCCCAATTGATTCAAGGCTATTGAAATTGTACATTGCGTATGCTCGAAGATTAAGACCTGTAATGACACATCAAGCTCAGAATAGAATCAAAGAACACTATACTAAGCTCCGAAATGTTTATCATAATTTAGATGATCAAGATAAGACAATGCCGATCACTCCTAGGCAATTAGAATCTATTATTCGATTGGCTGAAGCAAACGCAAAAATGCATCTTTCAGAAACCGTTGACTTAAAACATGCGGAACGCGCTATTGATTTGATGGAATTATTCCTGAAAGTCACCTTAGGCGGAGATGTAGACTTCGCCTTTTTTGGAGCTGATGCAAAACAAAGAAGAAAAGAAACTGATCCAAGGATGATACTACTAGATTTACTTGCTAGTGGCCCTCCTGAAGGTATGGATAAAAACGAAATTTTAGATTTAATGGATGAAAAAGGATTTAATCGGAAGAAATCTGAAAACCTTCTCGATGGAATGGTTGAAAGCGGTGACGGAATACTGCGTGATGGTTACGACAAATATAGAAAAAATTAATGAACAGTAAGATATTATTTAATTCACCTGATTTTGAAAAACCAAAACCTGATTTGGAACAATATTCAACGCCTCCAGATATTGCTTTTGAAATAATCAAGAAGGTCAATTCAGCAGGCAATTTATCTGGAAAAATAGCTGATTTAGGATGTGGAACAGGGAGACTATCAATTGCGGCTGCAATACTCGGAGCAGAAGTCACAGGATTTGAAATTGATGAAGAAGCAATTAATATCGCAAAAGAATACTCAAGAAGGGAAAATTTAGATATTAAATGGGTTACCAAACCGATAGAAGCAATTGAAGAAGAATTTGACACTGTGATTATGAATCCTCCATTTGGATCACAAAGACCTGGAGCTGATAGAATATTCCTAGAAAAAGCAATGAGTATTGCAAAATATATTTGGACTATTCATTTATCCGAAACTAGAAAATTTATAGAAAAAACTGTTGAAAACAATAATTGCCAAATAATAGAACTATATGGATTTGATTATCCACTAAAGAAGAGCATGCCTTTTCATTCAAAGGAGACTAGTTCTGAGAACGCAATCCTTTATCATATAGCCTCTCTGCCAAAATAATGAAGCAACCCGGAGATGTACTAGCAAGCGCAATGGAATATATGCCTGGAAAGGGTGTTTACGAAGATAATGGGGAATTAATAGCTGGAGTATGCGGAACTGTCAAAGAAGATACTGAAAACATGATAATAAGTATTCAACCGTCTGTATCTGTACCTGTTGAATTTAAGGAAGGGGACAAGATTTTTGGTAAAATCCAAAGTGTACGTGATAGTATGGTTTCAGTTGAAGTTTTAAAGATAAAAGGCGTTAAGAGATCAATAGGAAATTATACCGTAGGTACACTGCATATTGCAAAGATGTCAAGGGATTTTGTTTCGAATATTAGAGAATTATATCAAGTCAATGATTTGATTCAAGCTACTGTGATAAAAGCCAAACCAGCAATTGAATTAACAACCAGTCATGATGATGATGGTGTTGTTTATGCGAAATGTGATGTAACACACGAAGATTTGAAAGTAGTTGATGGAAAGCTATGGTCGGAAGAATTAAGAAAAGTTGTTAATCGCAAAATTTCTAAGCAATATGGAAAAATCCAAGTTTAGTTTAGCTATCCTAGCAATATTATTACTTTCACCAAACTCAGTTGGAGAGGTACAAATAACTGCAAATGGAGAATCTAACATACTATTCGTAGATTCTGGTCAAAAGATAACATTCAACGTGACGGGTACCGAAAATTCAACGTCCGTTTTATGGGACTTTGGGAGAAACATAAATGGGCCTGACACCAGATATTCAAATCTTAGTGAAATAGAACATACTGCTCATGCTTCGGGAAGATATAACGTAACATTAACAGCGACTTATGAAAATGAAGACAATATTGTAAAAGAAATTATAATAATAGTATCTTTTGAAGAAACCTTTGAAGAAGAGATAGTCCACAGTGAGGCCTTATTCATCTCAATAGCTGCTACTGAAATTATTATGAGCCTAGGTCTGGGCTACTGGACTTCTCTTATAAGAAAAGAAAAAGTCTACCTTTGACGTCTACTTATTGCAATTATTGAAATCAATAATACTGAAACAAAAAACGATAACGAAGGAAGATCGTCTGACGATTCTGTCAAAGTATCTTCTGCTTCACTTCCTCCGCCAGAGTTACTATTTTCCTGACCAACATTAACTGTAGGGCCGTAGAAATCATCAAGACCTCTATCTACGCCATCTAACCAAATAACTTTGACATCTATTGGATAGGTACCTGCTTGATCAAAAGTAAGTGAAAAATTTCCGAAATTATCCTTAACGGTATACTTTAAAGAAGTACCATTAGGATGAAGTACCTTAATCTCGAAATAGTCAAAATCACCCGTAGTCTGACTAAAATCTATTTCAAAATTTTGGCCTACTTCAATATTTTTTGAACTGAAAGTAGCAACAAAATTTTTCATTTCAGTAATTTTAACGTCTACATCTCTACTGATTGTAGATTTCATTCCACCATCGTCTGTTACTTCTAAAGTTATAGTGTATGTTCCTGTTTTATTTGCCGTCCAAGTAATATTTTCCTCATTAGAATAACTAGCGTCATTGATTGACCATTCGTATGAAGAAATAATACCTTCCGAATCTGAAGCTGAAGAATTGAATGTATATACTGAACCTTCAGATGAATAAGTAAAATCAACGGAAGGTGCTGTATTAGGAATAATTTTAAAGTTTGTAGCTGTTTGTGAACTCCAAACTCCATCATTGTCTTGAACTTCTAATTTCATTTGGTATATGCCTGTTTCATTGAATGAAAGAGAGAATTGATTTTCTTCAGATATTATCTCATTGTCAAAATACCATTTAAATGAAACTAGATTACCATCTGGATCTGATGATGATGATGAAGTGAAAGTTAAACTCGAAAATTGATAATATTGCGGAGTCAAACCGCCCAACGAATCTGGACTTATGTTGATAGATGCTGTAGGCGATTGATTAGGTGGCAAAACATTCACAATTACTTGAGAGTATGGTGAGTAAATTCCCGATTCGGTGTCCTTTGATCTAAAAACTAACTCATAAGAACCTTCGGAATTTGTAAGATTCGATAAAGAAATAGGAGAACCAGATAGTCTAAATAATAAATCTGGGTTGCCATCATTGTCATAAATATCCCAGTAATATTCGCATTCTACTTCATCCTGATTATTGTCAAAGCATTGCGCATTAATCTCTAAAGTTTCACCCTCCTTAATTGAATCTCCATCATTGAAATCAATAATCATTTGTGGTATAGGTGGAAGCACTATCATTTGTTGAGTTTCGTTTGCACTATCTCCGTCATAAGTTATTGACAATTTTACGGTATGGGTTCCCTCTTGAAGATTATTGAAAGTAAACATTTCGGAATTTCCAATATAAGACCAACTTCCTTCATTATTCCAAAGAACCTCCCAATAGAAATCTAAATCTGCATTTGGATCATCTACACATGGTTGGGGTTCAGGATACATTTCTGAACAAGCTCTAAATGTAGCTGTTTCTCCTAAATGTAGCGTTGGAGGTTCGATACCAAAATTGACTTCAATTCCATCATCTCCTCCATTATCTCTTCCTGAAACTGTAAGAACTGCTTGAGAACTCTCGCTCTCAATACTCCACTCACTGTTGTTATCTCTTACCTGGAAAGTAATAGTATGTTCTCCCGTACTGAAAGTTGTGGATGATAACATAACATTGTGACTATCAGAACCTTGAGCCAAAACTCCATCTATAGAAGAATTCCAATAAAAATAGGTTAGTCCTTCTCCGTTACATACCGAACAATCAGAACTAAATGAAACTTCTTCATCTTGTTGATTATCTACAGTGTCAGGAGATATATCTACCATATAGACTTCTGGTTCAGCAGCCGCATCTGTAGATGATATGGCTGAAATTGCTAGGGCGAGAGCTAAAAATAAGAAATAACGCATTTTACACCTTAGCGTAACAACTTAAGACTGCATTTAATGCTTACCTTTCTTTTCTGCAAGCTTAGCTTTTCTCTGATTAATCTTATCTTTTCTTGAATCTGTATGA
Organism: Methanobacteriota archaeon; assembly: GCA_016845825.1. Classification (GTDB taxonomy): domain Archaea; phylum Thermoplasmatota; class Poseidoniia; order MGIII; family CG-Epi1; genus CG-Epi1. The sequence goes on along the minus strand of JAERSJ010000012.1, from coordinate 2,975 downwards.
TGCATTGGATACATCAATTCTCCTAAACCTGGCATATCTCTTTTCATTCTCTTTGCCAGCATCTTTAAGATATAATAACTTAAAAAAGCACCAATTCCAATTCCAATTAAGGGATAAAAATTCATTCAAAATCAGGTTCAAACTCAGCTTGAAGCTCACTCATTACTTGATTCAACAGACCATCAAATCTCTTACTACGATACTCACGTGGCCCCCCCATATCTGTTTGAACTTTTGCTATGAACGTTTTATCTTCGGTTTCAAGCTCGATACGGCAAATTGATTCTTCCATATTATATTCAAATTGAGCTGATATTTAAGGTTTAATCTAATTACATTCTAAAAACGCCGAAATTAGTTTTTTCAACGTTCTTATTCATTGCAGTAGATAAGCCAAGTGCAAGGATCATCCGAGTATCTAGAGGATCTATTACACCATCATCCCATAATCTTGAAGTTGAATAATACGGATTTCCTTCATTTTCATACTTTTCCAAAATAGGATTTCGTATAGCATCTATATCCTTTTGACTTAACTTAGAACCTGAGGATTCAACTTGGTCCTTCTTAATTGTTGATAGAACATCTGCTGCTTGTTCTCCACCCATTACTGAAATTCTCGAATTTGGCCACATCCACATTTGTCTGGGTTGATATGCACGGCCGCACATTCCATAATTTCCTGCACCAAAAGATCCTCCAATAACTACTGTAAACTTGGGAACATTGGCATTAGAAACTGCCATTACCATTTTTGCACCTGCCTTAGCAATTCCGCCGGCTTCGTAGTCTTTACCTACCATAAAGCCAACAATATTTTGTAAAAATACAAGAGGTACTTTACGTTGGCAGCACATTTCAATGAAATGTGTTGCTTTTAATGAGGACTCAGAAAATAACACCCCATTATTGGCTATAATTCCTACTGGATATCCCATAATTTTAGAGAATCCGCAAACTACAGTTGTTCCATAGTTAGCCTTAAATTCATGAAATTTAGAGGAATCGACTAGCCTCGCAATAATTTCTCTAACGTCGTAGGGCTTTCTAGAATCTTTTGGAATTATTTCATATAATTCCTCAGGATTGAAAATTGGCTCTTCGGGTTCACTTATTGATACATTAGTCTTAGGTTCTCTATTCAAATTAAAAATAATATCTCTTGCAATTTCTAGAGCATGTGAATCATTTAGGGCATAATGATCAGCTACGCCACTTTTCCTTGTATGGACTTCTGCACCGCCCAAATCCTGTGAAGATACCACCTCTCCAGTTGCAGCTTTTACAAGCGGCGGACCACCTAAAAAAATAGTTCCTTGCTCTTTGACAATTATAGTTTCATCTGACATTGCTGGAACATAAGCTCCGCCTGCTGTGCATGAACCCATGACCACAGCAATCTGAGGAATTCCAAGAGCAGACATTTGGGCTTGATTATAAAATATTCTTCCAAAATGTTCTTTATCTGGGAAAACTTCATCCTGCATCGGGAGAAAAGCTCCTCCTGAATCAACTAAATAGATACAAGGAAGATTATTTTCTTGAGCTATTTCTTGTGCTCGCAGATGCTTCTTTACTGTTAATGGAAAATAAGTTCCGCCCTTAACTGTAGCATCATTGCCAATAATCATTACTTCTCGGCCATGCACTACTCCAATTCCGGTAACTATTCCAGCTGAAGGCACCTCATTATCATACATGTCAATCGCTGCTAAGGTTGACAATTCTAAAAAAGGAGTATCCGAATCAATTAGTAAGTCTATTCTATCTCTGACTAATAATTTTCCTCTCTCTTGGTGCTTCTTTACAGCTGCCTCTTTACCTCCCCTGCTGATTTCAGAAATTTTATTTTTTAAATCTTGGACTAATTTCTTATTATGCTCTAAATTTAGCAATGATTCCTCACTACTTGAGTTGTGATTACTCTTTAGTGTACTCATTCATCCTCCAACTCAAACATAAAATCACCTTCTTTAACTTGACCGCCGACTTCTACTTCTGTAATTCTTGATATTTTACCATCTCGAGGCGCAGTTAATCTATGCTCCATTTTCATAGCTTCAAGAACCAAGACGACATCTCCCTTAGACACTGAATTACCTTTAGCTTCTTTACTGTCTAATAATTTACCTGTAATAGGACTCAATACTCTATCCTCGCTAATTTCTTCTTGATCTACAGAATCAAATCGAATCTTACTATGTTTGAAAAAATAATTCTTACCGTTAGCAAATACATACACCTCATCCAGATTCTTTTCTGAATAACAGATTGAATTTGAAGAACCAAACTTTACATTTAGTCCTCCGTCCAATGTTTTAGAGTATGAACCTTGGAATTCATCATCTCCAATGATAAGCGTAAAATTGTCACCAGACCTTCTCAATTTTACATCAAAAGATTTATCACCAAGAGTAAGCCTTTCACTCATTACAGACCTTGCCTCCAGTGACCTTTTTGATTCCATGGAGATGATACAACTGTATTGGAATCTTTAGATACAACTGCTGATGGTGAATTTTTTGAAGACAACATTGCACTAGCTATAGCTTCTAGAGGGATATCTTCAAGCTTCCAATCTGCAAAATTCTCTGATATAAAATTAGTATCAAAATTACCTTTTACGAACTCTTCATTAGATATTACTTCCTTCAAAAATGGTTGATTTGTTATCAACCCAAGTACAACGAAATTACCTAAAGCGTAATTCATCTTATCTATTGCGTCAGCCCTGTTAGAATCCCAAACAACTAATTTTGATAAAAGAGGATCATATGAACTTGAAACTTCTTGACCTTCAATAATACCCACATCGTTCCTAATTCCTGGACCTATTGGAAGATCTAACTTTCTAACGAAGCCAGGAGTAGGTAAAAAATTTCGTGAAGGGTCTTCTGCGTATATTCTGCATTCAATTGAATGCCCTCTTTGTTTGATGTCATTCTGAGATAATGTCAATTCTTCACCATTAGCAA
>JAERSJ010000011.1 GCA_016845825.1 Methanobacteriota archaeon | reverse complement strand
TATGTTAATCAAGTTGTATTTTCATTAAAACGAGACAGTGCATCAACTACTCCAATTTATTGTAAAATATGGGATTCCTCCGGGAACGTAAAAACTACTATAGGTTCTATTACACCATCAGGTCTTGGAACTTCTTACGCCGATGTCACTTTTACTGGAACATCTACTCAAATAGCTGCTGGTGACATTATTGGTATAGATTGGTCTAATCAAACATCAGCTTTATCAGTTCTTATGCAAGTTAATTCAGATATAGTTTCTAACACAAATATGCACGGTTATCATTTATCAAATGGTCAATGGCAGGATTCTACTTTTGATTTATATTTCAAAATTTATGGTTCCACAAGTTCAGGCGGTTCAGGCGGTTCAGGCGGTTCAGGAGAGTCAGAAGGCTCAGCACCTACAGCAGACGGTGGACGTGGTGAATACTTATTATATCTAAATACTAAACCATTACGATAACATGGCTTTATTACAAGTAGCACAAATGGGAGTTGCAGGTACAGCACGATGGTTATTACCCAAATTATCAAAATGGCAACAATTTAGAGAATTATCATCAAGATTTCAAAATCACCCATTCGGTTTCGGAGTATTATATGCAGCAGGTACTACAGCAGGTTACAATTACTCACCTTTTCACATGGGTGGAAAGTATATGGGTAGACCACAGAAATTAAGAAGATTATAGTGCAACAAGCACCCCACATTATGTTTTTATAATTACTTACATACTATCATTGCTTAATTTCATCATGCCTTACATCCCATTCCGTTTCATGACGAAACGACAAAAAATGAGAAGTAGACGTAGAAGAAGCTACAGGAGATACTAAAATGCCTACATATGGAAAATCATATGGCTATGGACGTAGATCCTACAGAAAGCGTTCCTCTTCATTCACCTCAAGTGGACAAGTTTACAAAACCGGAAGTTCGACATATGAAATAAGAAGACATTCAATAGAAAGAACAATAGAAATCGAACCACAAAAAGCAAAAATAATTCCGTTACTTGCTTACTTTGACACTGAAGGAGCTAGCGTTAACGTTAATGCTTCCTCTAAAATCACTTCCCAAGGTACAAAGGTATACCCTACTATAGCAGTAGAGAAAGGATCTAGAGTAAATGCCATTAAATTGGACGTTATGATAGAACCAAAAACGGGTAACTCTTCCCAAATTACACCATTCTACGTTTCAAGATGTGTAACATCTTTCCACGACGTAAAAGGTGGCGATATTTACGGATTAGAACCAGATGCAGATACAGGAAAAATAAAATTCTGTGATGAAGCCGCTTCACCAACAAATACTGATGTAATTACAGGTTCAGGTAGCACTAATGCAGCTCCAGAGCTTGCAATAACAAAAGCACAATATGACGTTGGAGATACCATCAAACACTGGTGGAAAGGTACTTCTAAAAATATCATGTTCGGTGGACAACCTGTTTCCTATGTTCGTACAGAACCTACCCCAAAGAAAGCAAAAAGATCTAACGAAGGTATGTTCTATGGTATGATGATCATGAACGATGGTCAAGCTATTGCAGGAGATACAGACACCCTAAGAGTAACTATCAAGCAAAGTTTCAATGAAATCCCATTGATTCAATAACTTATTAGTGAAATTACCCCCCCTTATTTTATGTCAATCTTAATGGAAAAAATCTTCAACTCATGCTCATTTCCAAAGCTCTTGACATTAATTCTTGTATTCAATTTACTAGGAAAAGAACTAAACTTAGTCTAGGCACAAAAGCTAAACCCCCCTTAACTGGCGGAGCCTATCAAGGCTAATTCTTTCCTCTCCCAAATTTTCATTTTACATGGGGGGTTGAACACTTACACCTATAATTATAAATTAAAGATGAAACCACCAACATCTGTTGAAGTATGGCTACACAAACTACCTCTTTATCACGCTCACTTTCAGTCGAGATCAAGGTTGTCGACACACAAGATGGAGATCTGTCAACAAACTTTGTAATAGATACCTTCAGAATCTTAGACGACGTTTACCTAAACTCACAATTAACCACATACGTACTATCGAACAACACCATTCAAAGGATCCTCATGTGCATATCCTTCTTCACATCAATCCACCAATTCGGACAGAAAACACCAAGTACATTGACACTACGCTTTTTAGACTACTCGAAGATACGTGGACGCACGGTCATTGTAAAGCTGAAGTTCTAAAATATGCCAACCACCCGGAATACGGATTTAGATACTGTCTCAAATATATCACTAAAGAAATCTACAATAAGAATACTGTTAAAAATGACTACCAGACGTCTAGCCCAGTATCGCAGATTTGGAAGCTACGAGGTCGAAGACTTAGAACTTATGGAGCAACTTACAACGTCCTTACTTGGAGCCGACAAATGCAATATATTTATCTACAAGGGCAAATAAAGAGACTTGTCTTAACGAAAAATCTTACACGGGGTCTTAGGGATTATCACCCTAGAGTGTTAGAAAAACTCGAGTTAAACGAGAAGGACTTAAAATTATTACATAAATACACTAAAGCCGAATTAAAGGCACATGGTTCTGCTAACCTCTCAAACTTCAGCAAATAATGCTTATGGTAATACTGATTCATTCTCTATCCTAGGTCAACAATTCGATTCAGGTCACGAATTAATTGGTTCTTATGTTAATCAAGTTGTATTTTCATTAAAACGAGACAGTGCATCAACTACTCCAATTTATTGTAAAATATGGGATTCCTCCGGGAACGTAAAAACTACTATAGGTTCTATTACACCATCAGGTCTTGGAACTTCTTACGCC
>JAERSJ010000010.1 GCA_016845825.1 Methanobacteriota archaeon | reverse complement strand
ATAGTACAGCATGGTGTATTTGTGTGTTATGATTAGTCATTTATTTTTATTAAAATAAAAAATATTTATATTTATTAAAATGCAAAAACGGCGAACATATAGTTATAAAAATTATGACTATCCACTGTTTTTTAATTATTTGAACTGTAAACAATGCGGGGCTAGTGGCCACCCGGAAGATCAAACTAAGATTGGATCATGTTGTCCATTTACTAATGGAACTTGCATAGGCGGCGCTAATCCCCACGCGAGTACCCTGGAAGCATGTGCAAACGCTGGAACATGTGTGGGTGGAACTTACCACGATAGAGTGGGTATTTCTAAACTTTTATGCGAATCAGATGATGTAAATGGAAATCCCGGCGGGACATTTTTACCAATGCCAGGTGTATTTAATACCAACAGAAAAGGGATAAATTATGCATCATGCACAGTGCAACCTAATTCACAATGCATGGGATGTTGTCGTGATATTAATAACAGTTGTCGAAGCGATAGTATCCCCGTTTTATCTTGTGAACAAGTATGCGAATTCAGTGATGAAAACGCGGCAAGACACGCGGAATTGAAGAGACAAAGTGTCGCACAATTCAGAAGAGAAAGTCGGCAGCGGAATACGTCCAGGGAGGAAGATGGTGTTTTGCGCAGTAGACAAGAAATAACAAGTCCTGTTCGTAAAGCTGAGTGGTGCGGTGTCGGGCTGCGAGAGCAATTGAGGATTAATTTTGGCATCACTCGACTATCGGATTTTATTAAATTCCTAGAAGATGCCGACGCGGGTGAAGGGGGTTGCGTGCAGTGGAAGACGATACAGCGTATGCACAGACAGTATTGGACACCCAGTAACGCAGTTAGGAAGGGTGCGGTGGATTCCGCGTCAATAAGGGCGATTCTGAGAACTGCGTTTGGCATCGAGAACGTGACCGACGTAATCCAGTTCATGATGGACGCCAATATAGATGGAAATGGAGGCGTGACATGGGAAGAGTTCCAATCTATGTTCGACTTAAAGTGGAAACCCAGCAACGTTCATCGCACAGGATCTGCATCTAGGTCCGACGTGAGAAAACTTATGAGACTTGCATTCGGTGTCACTAATCATGCAGATGTGATCGCTTTTATGGCAGCCGCTGATGTGGATGAACACGGGGGTGTGACATGGGATGAGCTTCAGACTATGTTCACCAACGGATGGACGCCTTAGCAGCATGGTTAAAATAATTCTAAATATAAATTTAATAATTTTTCAAATATATATTTGAAAAATTATTCTAAAACTGGGTAAATTGCCGACTTATAATCAGCAAAATGAACTGATAGCTTTGCCAGTTGTTGGTAAATCCGATAAATTTACTGGGCATCCCTTTTGGCCCGTTGTAGTAAAGATACAAGCTATAGCTTTATGAAAAGACATATTGTTAATTATCCAGAAAATCGAACCTCTGACGCATTGAGAACATGATTCCGTTATTGCTACGTCATTTGTTTGTCGGTTTAAGCCACCTATTACAACCCAGTTTCCATCTACTGATACCCCCATTTTTGCATGATCAGAGGACCATGTATTAGTTTTACAAAAATCTGAGCTTATTACGCAATTTGAATCTAAAGTCAATTTGCGACATGATTTTCCAAAATTTCCAATATCTGCCCCGTAATAACCTGCACCCCCCTTCATTTTTGTTCCGTATTGTGAATCCCAACTTGTACTAAGAATACTAGATTTAATTAAAGGACCCAATATATCTGCATAAATATCAGCATTATTACCATCGTCTGTTTTTAACCAACCACTTTTAGCGAAACCAGCAATATCACACGTGACCTTTTCAATTGTTTTAAGATCAGTTGAACGTGTACCTGCTTTCCAATCGTTCCAATTAGTTTTCCCTACTTTATATGTTTCTTCTGGTTTTCCGCCAGTCTTCGTGCTAAAAGAGCCAAAAGAAGTATTTAATGCATTCGTTAAGGTGGGGTACTTTGTTTTGAGATTATTAGGAATAACGACATCTTGTAAATTTACTTGAGCCGTATACAGAAGGTTAGGTGCTATTTTATCAAGTAAATCCTTTTCTAAATAAATATAGAAAAATGATTGGCCCGGCGTAGTTGCTAATCCTGATTGGTGTGTAACTCCTACAACGAGCGCATCATTACATATATCGCCTGGGGTTTTTTGCCCCGTGTTATTTGGAAAAGCGGGGCATGAATGCGTGCAAAACACCCCCCCGTTTTCATCGAACACAATAAATCCTTTGTCATGTGCGTCAATATTATGCCCCTTATTTTTGCATGAATGTTCTCCACCAGGAGACCATATTTTACTACAACTACCGCGTTTATGCAATATTTCCTGTTGATCTTGCCAGCATACATACCCGCATCCATTTCCACATTGTAATAAATTTGTAACAGCAGGTGATTGAGTAAGATTGTCGATCGCAAAGTTTGGTACTGTTAATTGTCCCGAAGTCATGGTGTTATCATAGTATAAAAACCCGTAATCGCCAGCCTGGCCTTTTCCACAATCACCGGAACCCATTTTCAGCATAAATATCCAATCACCGGTATTTGTTGATTTTCCATTAAGAGTATGCAAGGCAATTGTAGATCCTCCCATACATTGCGAAGATACACCGGTTCCGGGGGTATGATCACCCCCGCCAGTATCACCCCCGCCAGTATCAC
>JAERSJ010000009.1 GCA_016845825.1 Methanobacteriota archaeon | reverse complement strand
TAAGTCATCTTCATTTATGGGATCCATAAAAAAATCGTAATAAAAACCATCATCTATAGGAGGTCCAATTGTCGGTTTTGCATTAGGAAACAATTCTGTGACTGCTTGTGCTAAAAGATGCGCACATGAATGCCTCATTATGAATAAACCTTCATTAGAATCATCTAGAATTGGCTCAACTCGACAACTTTCGCTTAATAAATAGGATAAATCTTTTTGTTCATTGTTGACCAAGGCTGCAATAGCACCAGATTTTTTTCCATACGTTTTTTTAATGACATCATTTGCACTTATTTTATTGGAAAATTCAAGCACTTCTCCGTTACATTCAACCTTAATCATTTTAGTTGCTTAAGCCATCAATACAAAAAGACTTTCCTATAGGTAAATCCTTATACTCCATCTACTGTGACAATCTAACCAAATGGCCCGCAGTCAAAATAAAAGAGGAAGGCGCCCACCTAAAAAATCAAAAAAGAAGGGCATTAGTTTTGGTTCATTAGCAGTTCAATTGGTTTCAGTTTTGGTAATAGTTTTTATTGTTTTTTTTCTTATAGCTGCAAAGATAATCAGTAACATTACTGGAGCCCTTTTATGTATGATTTCGTTGTCAATCTTATCTTATTTTATTGTTAACTCCCCTAAGAAACCTAGAAAGAAGCGACGTCCAAAGAGAAAAGTAGTTTCAGATGAACCTCAATTTTACACAGCTCTTCCCTCAACAGTAGGACTTACCGAAGTCCCAGAGGATTTTTCCACGTCCGAAGTTAGATTGCCTCCTAGGCCAACTAAGGCAGCTCGTCGTCAAAGAGAGTTTGTGATGTACCCGCCTTCAGTAGGAAGCGGAGACTATTCTGATTCTTATACTCAGATTGATAAAGATACAGTTTTGCGTCTTAGGGGCGAAATGGTTCCTGAAATGGGGACAAAATTTTTACCAGGAAGTAGATTGTCTTCTCTGCCTTCAGCAGATGATATAGCAAACGTTCTTGAGAATGTAACGTCTAATCCTATGGTGGCAGAACCAGTTGCAGTAGCAGCAGAACCGGTTGCAGTAGCGGCAGAACCAGTTGCAGTAGCAGCAGAACCGGTTGCAGTAGCGGCAGAACCTGTCGCAGCAGCTGAATCAGTTCCAGTAACTCCGACAAAGCCAGTTGAAGAAGAAACAGAGGATATGGACTTCGATATGGAATGGGATTAGATTTTAGTAAAGGTCATGGGTTGTTCTTTTAATGGCATACTTTCATCGCTAATAAGTTGAAAGTACAAGAATACATCTCCAGCCGAAGAGAGGCACGTCCTCTACACTTCACCCTCCTTGATCCCGGTAAAACTGGTGCAGATGATTTGATTACATTAGCTAAACAAACTGCAGAAGCTGGAACCGATGGATTTATGGTCGGAGGTTCTACAGATTTAAGCCTCGAAAACGTGGATTTGGCTGTAGAAACAATTAAACAAACAACACACATGCCAGTGATTCTTTTTCCTACACATGCTTCTTCAGTCTCAGGCAAAGCAGATGCAATTTTCTTCATGTCACTTCTTAATAGTGAAAGTCGACAATTTCTCGTTGGTGAGCAAATAGCAAGCGCACCATGGGTTAAGAAGACTGGATTGGAGCCATTATCGATGGCTTATCTTGTAGTGGCGCCAGGAATGACTGCCGGTAGAGTTGGTCAAGCGCAACCTCTGCCTAGGGATCAGCCTGATTTGGTAGTTTCCCATGCGCTAGCAGGACAATATTTAGGTATGAAATACATATATCTTGAGGCCGGTTCTGGTGCATCTGAACCTGTTCCTGAAGATATTATTAAGTCAGTAAGAGAGTCAATTGACGTAACATTAATAGTTGGCGGAGGTATTCGTACGCCTGAATCAGCACGTAAGGTAGTTGCGGCAGGAGCTGATATAGTAGTTACTGGTACTTTTGTAGAAACATCTCAAAGTCTTAAAGAGGAAATGACTGCTTTAACTAACGCAATTCATTCAAAATAATGGTTCCTGAATTAAAAGTAGATAAGATAAGTCCTCCTCCAGCGAGACTATCTGCATTTTTGTATCATACACCTACAAGCTTATTCAGTTTTGTATTATTTTTCTTTACAACCTCTTTGTTAGTATATAGTGGAATACTTTGGCTAGGTAGGGCTGAAACTAATATGGATTATGCTATTTTTAGCATGGTCACTTTTTCGCTCCCGGTTCTTTTAACGTCTTATTTAGTAACTAACATTTCTTGGATTTGGGATGGAAGATATCCCCTAAGATATGGACTTCAAGCTGGCGCTACAGGTTCAGTACTAATGATTATTACAACATTTGTAGGTCAGTCATATGATTTAGCTAATGAGGGCTTAGCATTTGGTTTTGGTTGTATGGGTGGATTATGGTATCTTACGCTTAGAACACATGGAAGTGCGCCAGCAAGAGTTGCTTTACCCTTATCATTGTTTTCTCCATTTGTTAGTATCTACTTCTTTTGGTATGGTGATTCAGAGCATTCTTTTAATTTTGGATTATTAGCAACTATTTCTCTTGTTTTTGCAAGTCATTTTTATCTTTTCTTGGTAGATTCTCCGTACAAAAAAGCAGTTGGAGTAAGTGGAACAAGGCATATGGCAGCTTTTATTGATCATTTTTCGACTGGAGATGGTCGAAGATTGACTGAGGCAATACGAGAAATTTGTCAAGTTGTTGAGACACGAAATAGTTGGGTTTCAATTAAGAAGGATGGGAAGTCAGCAGCGTTTTTCGCGGTACCTGGAGTTCATCCAGGTCCTCTAGGAAATCTCGGAGGCTCGAACCTTCCGTTAAAAATAGAACCCACTTTGCCAGGTTTGGGTTTTGCCTTTCATGGCTCTTCAACTAATGATCATAACCCCTTACGTGATGAAGATATAACAAGGATTGGTAAGGCAATGGTAGAAGCGTCTGAAGATGCAGTTTATTCAAATAAATCAAGAGCTTTGGTTAGTAAGGGAAAAACACCTTCAGCTCATGTACTAAATTTTGGTGAAGGTAGTCTCATTTTCGCTAGTCCTGGAGATAGTGATGACATTCTTCCAGAATTATCGGCTCGTTTGGAAAGTTCCTCTTTAGACACTAAAGGGGAACGAATTGTTATAGATCTACACAATCAAGAAGGTTGGGGAAGGCCACCTTTGGCAGCAGGTTCTAAAGAAGGTTCATTACTTGAGAAGCATGCGGCTGCAGCTATTTCAGAAAGTCGTAAATTAGATTTTAATGATTTGAAAGTAGGCTTTTCACATATCCCTGGTGAAAATTTAGGTAGAGGCATAGGTCCAGGTGGCGTCAGGGCTGCAGTTTTTGAAAATAAAGTTAATGATAAGAAAGAATTAACTGGTATTTTACTCTGGGATGCAAATGGTTTAGGTCCAGGAATGAATGAAGATTTACAAAATAAATTAAAAGGAAAGGTAGATAATTTGCTTATTTCAACAACTGATAATCACTTTGTGAATATTAAACCTGGAGGTTTTAATCCATTATCAGATTCTGATGGCCTTTTATCTTCAGCAAATCAAGTTCTCGATGAAGCTATAGACGATATTTCAGATGCTGAATCTGCGATGGGTACAGTTTATGTTGATGGTGTCGAAATAATGGGTCAAGGCAAGCAAGACAAGATTAGTGCGGCGGCTAATTCAATTATTGAGGTCGCTCGCTATTCATGGTTACCAATATATTCTTCAGCAACAATGTTTTGTATGATTGCTTCTTCTTATATCTAAGTTTGAATTTGAATAGAAATTTTAACGCCATCAGGAATTTGAATTCTCATTAATTGCCTCATAGCTCTTTCATCTGCGTCAATGTAAATCAATCGTTTGTGCAATCTTGCTTCCCATCGATCCCAAGTTTCAGAACCCTCACCATCAGGTGATTTTCTTACAGGTACTTTCAACTTCTTGGTTGGTAATGGTATTGGCCCAGTCATTCCAACTCCAGTTCTATCTGAAATAGTCTTAATCTGTTCACAAACACTATCGACAATGTCATAGCTCAAAGAATGCAACGAAATACAAGCTCTACTGGATGCCTTCTTTGGAGCCATTAGTTATCTACTCAATCCCAGTGTTCTTCGATTTTTAGACACATACCGGCAGCTACAGTAGCTCCCATGTCTCTAATTGCAAATCTTGCCAAAGGCTTGAACTTAGATTGTTCTTCAATTGCCAAAGGTTTAGTTGGTTTGATAAGAACCATAGCTGCATCTCCTTTCTTCAAGAAGTCAGGGTTCTCTTCAGTAACTTGTCCAGTTCTTGGGTCCATTTTTGCAAGAAGCTTATCGAATGTACATGCAACTTGTGCAGTGTGACAGTGGAATACTGGAGTGTAACCTTGAGTGATTACGTTAGGGTGATCTAGAATCATTACTTGAGCTTTGAATGCACGAGCTACGGTAGGTGGGTCATTCTCTGGCCCTCCAACATCTCCTCTTCTAATATCTGTGTGAGAAATACCTCTACAATTAAATCCGATATTAGCACCAGGTCCAGCGGATGGAACTTCAGCGTGGTGCATTTCAACAGATTTAACCTCACCGACTTTACCGCCAGGGTGAGCTGATGGTTTGAAAATCAGTTTTGTACCTGCTTTAATTGTTCCGGTTTCGACACGGCCTACGGGCACAGCACCGATACCAGATATTTTGTAAACATCTTGTATTGGAATTCTTACGCTTGCGTCAGCAGATCCTGATGGTGGATTTAGTTTATCTAAAGCACCTAGTAAGGTATCTCCTTTCCACCATGAGAGATTGTCTCCGGTTTCCTTGATATTATCAGCTTTCCAACCTGAAGCAGGTAAAATGCTAACTTGATCATCTGAGAATCCAACCATTGCTAACATACTCTTAACTTCCTTAACAACTTCATTGAATCTATCTTCACTGTATGCAGGTTTTGTAATGTCCATTTTATTCACAGATATGATCATCTGTTCAATTCCCATAACTTTTGATAACCACAAGTGTTCTTTAGTTTGGGACGCAATACCATCGTCTGCTGCAACAACTAATACAGCG
>JAERSJ010000008.1 GCA_016845825.1 Methanobacteriota archaeon | reverse complement strand
ATTATGGATTTTAAAACTTTCTTTAATTCCTTTTGTAAAATCAACTTCTAAAATATTTTCAGATTTTAATATAATATCAGTTGTGATATTATCCGTTGTTTTCCAAAATCCTTTTTGCCAAAATATTTCCCCATTAAAATCAAATTCCTTATAATTAACTAAAGGATATTCTACACCATTTTCAATCCAAGTAATTTCATCAGTAAAAAAAGAATCTGCCAAAACAAATTCTAAAAGGTCTATGTTGTGATTTTGTCCTTTCAATGTTTTAGTGGAAGTTATAGTAATGCCTTTTTCTTGTAATTCTAAATCCACATCACAAGATTGATTATTTAATTCCGTTAGATGAGTCCATTCATTAGAGTCATTTGGGGCGGTTCTAGCTACCCACGATATACTTGGAAGTAATGGCTCAGAAGCATTTGTAATTTCTTCCCCCGCAAAAATTGAATATGCACAACTATCTTTATCAAAAATTAATGAAGCCTTTGCAGATTCAAATTTAATAATATTATCTGCTTCTGTAATTTTAAAATCTACCCATTCATTATTGATAAAAATTCTTTGATCTGTGCTTTTCCAAATATTTTCCCCTGTAAGAGGATCTTCAATTAAATCATAGTTTTGTCCTTTTGTTTCAACTTGTGCGAAAGCACTAGGAATTGAAATTACAAGTAATAACGGAATAACATAAAATGCATGATTCATTAGAAATCATCCTGGCTTTTCCGTGTCGATGCCATGTAAGCCCATAAGACGATCCCGCCTATTGCTATCAATGGGACCAATAAGAAAATACTATACAAGTTATCTCTATTAGCTAAAACCTTATCGGGCATATTGTCCCAGGTGGGGACATTATAGGCTAATTCGTAAATGATAGGGAAAAATAACATAACTACAATTCCCACGGCAAAAAGAGAAATCAAAGTTCTAATGATTATGTTAACTGCCATTATTCTACTATATTCCCATAGTATGAGATACTTAAAAGATTATAATAAAAAGAAAAGTTTTACGACATTTCTAGGTCGAACCCGTTAAGATAATTTACTTATCTTAAAGGCCTCTTGATAGAGAGCCTCTAATTAACGGAATCAAACCTAAGATGATGAATACAGGAATGATACTGAAAACTATATCAGCATTACTCTTTGTATCCAAGCATGATTTGGCTGGTCCTGTTGAGGAGGCTGGGGTTGTTTCATTGTATCCTGTTAAGGAAGTACAATCCAAAGCTCCTGAAAATGCGTTATAGATGATCAAACCGATGATAACACCGACGACCATAACGACAATTCCGAGAATTTGCCCAAAGTCCATGATTACTAGGTTTTAACTATATTATAAAAGGGATTTACTATCGGCCTAGCACATAGTAAATGATAGTTCTAACAAGTAACAAACCAATTACACGTTGCAATACCAAAACAAAGACAGCGGGTAAACCGATAATGTTCAAACTTTGCCAAATAAATCCGCCTGTTAGGAAATTAATTATTCCCTGTCCCAATGCAATAGGATAAAACGTTGCATCAATTAGCGGATCAAGTATGGCCCCATTATTAGCCGTGTGATTTCCTGTAACGGTTCCAATTAATTCCCCGCTAGTTGAATTAGTGTTAATATCATAATAGTAAATATCAGGCATTCCCACGGCCGTCACATTCGTATAAGCCCATTGTCCCCCAACAACATTATTACAATCTGCCTCCGTTTCGATGTTGCTTAGGATTCCGTTGTTTTGCCAACAATGTTTTGAAGCATCAAAGGGTGTAATTAATGGCGTATCTGTCACGGCATCAACGACCATGATTCCCCCGTTAACACATAATATGAAAAGGTAAATTTCTAAAAATAGTTCTTGCATGGCCATTATAGTAATGCCTCCTTAACGATGAAAACTACATTTAGCATACCAAAGCCCATGAATACCCATCCTAACCAGGTCGAATTATCAGCGGGTATCAAAACATCTTTGATAGTATTTGTGCTAACTAGATTAGTAACGGTTCCCGTTACGGGATTAACTTCCTGGTATTGTGTTTCTTCCGTACTCGTTGCAGATACCTCCACACCTGAACCGATAAAGATAGCTAGCCCCATGAATAGCGATAATGATACCATCCTAAGAATAGAAGTAAATAGAGAAGCTGAACGAACAAACCCCCAAATCATAAAACCAAAGCTTAGAATTATTGTAATTAAGAAAACACCTGTTTCCATTACTCATCATCCTCGATATTCAATGCTATATTATTACTAAGCTTTTGTTTAAGGTTTCCTTGAATTACTTCATCTATAAACTCGACTTGTTCTAATGGGGGGCTGAATCTTGCGTTTGGAATTGCCTTTTTTCTGGACCATGACCTTTTAGGATAACTTGAACGATGCTCTAATTCTTTTGCAAGGTCCTCCCAGGATACGGAATATTTCGACATTAGTGCATAAAAGTCCTGGTGTGCACAATAGTATTTTCTCGATACTGCGTTTTTAAATCCCCTGTCCATGCATTCAAGTTTCATAATGGTACTCATTGAGGCCCCGTATTTTTTTAGGGCCACATCTACTAGGTGTTTAGCTGATACCAAAGTTTTTCCGCTATCTGCGGAACGTTCACACAAACCGCATTTATCTAAATGATATAGCATGAATTTCAATCTACCCGCATAAGTTAC
>JAERSJ010000007.1 GCA_016845825.1 Methanobacteriota archaeon | reverse complement strand
TTTTTTCCATCAAGGAAGATGCCCGTCTTTCCAAGTGCAAAGGGTCGATGATATCCTAGGTATATTAAACTCAAAATAAATAACGTTAGTGAAAGATAAATATCAAGTCCTTGAGCATAATCAAGAGAAATAATAAAGATCATGGTGCTAGGAATTAGTAATCCATTGATTCCTTTTCGCTCAATCTCCTTCCAAAAATCTAGTGTAATAATTTTACTGTCGGGTTTAGGTTTTCGAAAAAGAATGATTACATCATATAATAGTACAATTAGTAAAATTACTTTTGCATACTGTAGTAAATCATCCATTTCTAACCTCAGAAACTAGTTTCCAAACTTCATCAAAAATTTCCTCAGGAGTTCTTGTAGCATCTACAATTCGAACTAAAGAATCATTTTCCAAATTTAAGTAAGCCTTCCGAACTTTTTCCAAGTGTTCTTCTTTTTCGAACACATCAGCTACACTATGACTTCTTACACGTTTCATTGCTAAATCAGCAGGTAAATCAAAAATCAATACAATATCTGGTTTAGGCGCAAATTCATTATCCTTCCTAATCCTGTTAACATCAATCCCTGCAGCAGCTTGATATGCCATTGTGGAATAATAATACCGATCCATGAGAACAATCTTGCCTTCATCAAGAGCAGGCTTAATTTTTTCATCAACGTGCTCTTTTCGATCTAATACAAATAATTCCATAATTTCTTCAGTGGTAGCTTCAATCTTTCCACTTAGCATATTCCACAACATTTGCCCATATTTCCCATTTGTTGGTTCCTTCAGTAATATTGTTTTTTCATTATCGCTCTCCAATTTTTCCATTAAAAATTGAGATTGAGTAGACTTTCCACATCCATCAATTCCTTCAAGATTTATGAGCACAAGAGATGTACAGGAAGGGTCTTAATTAGGGGATTTGTTGGTTATTTGTGTCGATTTGGTTTGAAGGTTATGGATGTACTGCAAATCAGGGTGAAACTCTTGAAATGAGAGATCACGCGAATGAATTAGGCCACGCGATTGCAAAGGATTTAACTTCAGCTGAAACTGTTGTTCTTGGTACCTGTACAGTAATAGAGTCTACACAAAACAAAATGGAAAAGCGCATTTCTGAGCTAATCGATCAAGGTAAAAATGTGATAGTTAGCGGATGCATGGCTACTGCAGATACTAAAGTTTTGAATTCCAAATTTCCTAATGCTCCTTTAGTCTCTCCCGGCGACATTAATGGTTTAGGGGACTTGATAGGCAGAGGTGGCTGCAAGCCAGAAACCTTGGAATCTCCCTTTGCATCTATTTTACCCATATCTTCAGGATGTCTTGGTAGATGCACTTATTGTGCAACTTTGAAGGCTAGAGGTAGAGTAACATCACGTTCAGTAAATGACATATTTTTCAAGGCTCAATATGCAATAGATTCTGGAAGCAAAGAATTATTGTTAACTTCACAGGATAACGGGGCATTTGGGGCAGATACAGGATCTAGTCTTGAGAATTTGCTAATGGAGTTATCACATTTAGATGGAGAATTTAGGCTAAGAGTAGGTATGTTGAATCCAATGTTAGTTGCTGGACGTTCACATGAAATGGCTAAGGCATGGGGCGATCCAAGAACTTATAAATTCATGCACTTGCCAATTCAATCGGGTTCACAAAAGATATTGGACTCTATGGTTAGAGATCACACAGTTGAAGAGTTTTGGGAAGTAGTGAATGTTTTCAGAGATTATTATCCTGAAATGATGATTATTACAGACATAATAACTGGATTTCCTGGAGAAACGGATGAAGATCATCATAAGACAATAAGTTTGTTAAATGAATTATCTCCAGACTTGGTTAATGTAACACGTTTTTCCCCTAGAAAGGGTACACCAGCTTCTAGGTACAAAAGAATAAACGGTAGAACGGTCAAAAAACGTTCACGTGAATTAACGATTCTAAGAAAGGAGTTGGGAGCCAAAAGTTTTAAGCGATTCGTGGGAAGGAAAACTTCTATTTTAACTGTAGAGAATCAAAAGAGAGGCAGTACACTTTGCAGGGACGATAACTACCGTCCAATTATTTTGATGGAAGAGTTAGCATTAGGTGAATTTTATGACGTTGAAATAATCGATTCAGAGTATGGCTTCATGACTGCTATTTTAGTTTGAGATAGTAGTAAAATACTAATACACTGCCTTTTCTGCAAAATTATGCCCAAAGAGTTCAAAGCTTTCATTAAAGGACAACCCGTTAAGAAAATTATAGACCCAAAGACAGGTCAGGAGAAATGGGTTCCAATAGAAAGTGATTCTTGAACACAGCCTTTCTATCAGGTTTTTTACTTAGCTTTTCACTTATTTTAGCCATAGGTCCACAGAATGCTTTTGTTTTACGTCAAGGATTACTCAAACAGCACGTTCTTCCCATAGCACTCTTCTGTACCTTATCAGATATTATTTTGATATTACTAGGTATTTTTGGATTTGGTTCGATAATTTCAAATTTCGATAATTTTTCTCAATATATGTTTACAATTGGGGGGGTTTGGTTACTAGGATATGGTTTTCTAAGGCTAAAAGGAGCATATTTAGCAGATAGTTTTCTCGAAGCTTCAAATGAACAAGAATCGGATATAAAATTAGTTTTAATTAATTGTGCGGTATTGACTTGGTTTAACCCTCATGTCTACATAGATACTTTAATTCTAATTGGCACAGTTTCCATTAGATTTGAAGACCCTCTCGATTTCGGCTTAGGTGCTTGTTTAGCCAGTTTCATTTTCTTCTTTTCTTTAGCGTATGGAGCAAGACTTTTGTCCCCACTTATGAGCTTAAAAAAAGCGTGGCAAATCTTAGATTTAGTTATTGCTTCAATAATGTTTGTTTTAGCCTTTTCAATGTTTCAAGAAGTTTTCTAAAGTAATAATTAGGACTGCTTGTTCAGAAAATTAATGAAATCAATTGCATTAACGCTCAGCTCTGACCGTTATTATCCTCGATATGCTAAATTTATTGAAGAAGCAGATGGCAATCCCGAAAGAATTCAATCGGTTAGTGATTTAGAAAAATGCGATGTTTTAGTGTTGTCCGGCGGCGGAGATATGGGAGTTAAGAGTGGAGCTTATGATTCCCAGACGGAAGATTTGCCCATCGATGGAGTTAAGGATGAACGAGATGAGT
Source organism: Methanobacteriota archaeon (assembly GCA_016845825.1). Classification (GTDB taxonomy): domain Archaea; phylum Thermoplasmatota; class Poseidoniia; order MGIII; family CG-Epi1; genus CG-Epi1. Next base: position 2,812 of record JAERSJ010000007.1, on the reverse strand, counting down.
TAGAACTTTCTTTACTCAAAAAAGCTGAACAGATTAAAATGCCAGTATTGGGAATCTGCAGAGGATTACAAGTCATGAATGTATATTTGGAAGGGACGTTGTGGCCAGACATAGGCCAAGGAGGATTTGATGGTGCAATGCACAGAGATGGAGAGGGAGGCGAGCCACCCATAGGAGACATTCCTCATTGGACAAAAATGGAAGGTAAAGAATTTGAAGTAATGAGCCATCATCATCAAGGAATTCGGAATTTAGGCAATGGTCTCCAAATACTGTCCCAATCTTCAGATGGAATGGTTGAAGCTGTCAAACATGAATCATTACCATGGTTTGCAGTACAATGGCATCCTGAAAGAACTTCTGAAGGTCTTGGTAGGGCCTTGCCACGAGAATGGTTGAGAAAAGAACTTCAAAATGTACAATAAAATAACCTTACTAGGCAATGCTCAGGATGCAGGAAGACCCCAGGTAGGTTGCAATAGGAAATGTTGCAAGGAGGCTTTTAAAAATTCACTTTTGGTTAGAAATCCAGTTTCTCTTGGTTTACACGGAGATAAATTTGGTATTGTTGAAACAACTAAGAGTCTTACGAATCAATTACAGATGTTAGAAAATCCCGAATTATCTGAAATCTGGTTGACCCATGCTCACTTAGGTCACATAGAAGGTTTAGGTCAATTTGGTAGAGAAGCACTAAATTCTAAAAAAATTAAGCTTAGATGTTCTCAATCTGTAAGGGAATATATTCTAAAGCATCCAATTTGGAAAAAATTGTTTGACAGAAAAAACCTTATATTTTCAGATTTTGGTACTAATTCAGTAATTCCTATAGAAGTTCCACACAGGTCTAAAGACTTTGATACACATGCACTTCTTTTCAAAGGTAAAAAAAATATTTTGTTCCTTCCAGATCATGACTCTTGGTCTGAAACACTAGATTTTGTAGGTCATAATAATCCATTAGATTGGTTTAATCATATTGAAGCTAATATTGTACTTTTGGACGGTACTTTCTGGGATAAAATGGAGTTAGCTGATCGAAATCAGGAAAATGTACCACATCCAACGGTTAAAGAAACGCTTCAATTACTTGGTGAAAGACGTCAAAAGGATCCTAGAATAATTTTTATACATCTCAATCACACAAATCCTCTTCATGATAAAGATTCAAAAGAATTTTTCAAAGTTGAAGAGAGGGGTTGGGAAGTCGGTGAAGAAGGCATGGAGTTTAGTCTTTAATGTTCCAATCTTTGAAAAACTTCTTTCACATTAAAATAGTTATGAACCTTTATTCTTTAAGAAATTATTTTACTAATAATGGTGCAGTTTGGTTAAGGTTAACTGGCTCAGACTTAGAAAAGATGATTTCTAAGATTATCGCTTACAATAGATTGGATTTAGATAATAAAAATGTTTTGGATTTGGGGTGCGGTACAGGCACAATGCTACAGTATGCAGTTGAGAATCATCAATGTAATGCATTTGGGGTCGATATAATTAGATTAAATATTCATCAGGCCAAAAAAAAAGTACCTAGCGGAATTTTTTATCGTGGAGATATTTTATCGTACCTTAATGATTTAAATGAAAAATTTGACTTGGTTATATTATATGGCGTAATAGGATGTTTTACTATATCAGATCAAAAAGTGATAATTGGTAAAATTTTAGCATCTCTTAATCCAGGTGGAATATTGTGGATTGGTGCTAATTTGTATGAAGATTTCAATTATAAATTTCAAACATATCCAGTTCCACGAGATTTCTATAACGTTTATAAGGAATCTGGAAAATTTATTTTTGATGAAGTAAAAGAAGAGAAACTATTTGGAAAACATAAATATGAGCCTGAACAAACGTCTGTAATGATTACTCACCAGCCGTAAGTCTCAGTAACTTTCAAACTTGATTTAATTTTTAGTAATTTTCCAGCCATTGGTAGTAAATCAGGATTCTTAACCAAAACTCCTAGCATTTTAAACCAAGGTAATTTCGAATAATTATTTCCATCATATATTTCCCCGATTAAATTTAAAATTCTCTTATCAAGAGAGTAAATTAGCTTAGACTGATCTACAAATTTTTGTTGTGTCCAAGGTTGTCTTTTCATTATTCGGTCATACCATATGTGTGATTCTAAATCAGGATGTAATGCTTTACCACTTTTTTCCCAATATTGTCCTCTTAATTCATGACAATTTACAGAGTGAGAAGGTGGAGACAATTTTCCAGTACCTAGTTCATTTTGTATTGCAATTGCAGCATATTGACCAGAAAGCATTCCAACATGCACACCTCCTTTTGTGATAGGATTTGTCAGTCCGGCTGCATCTCCTACAACATATGCATCTTTAGTAGAAAAAATAGGAATTGGCCCATCTCTTGGAATCAAGCCTCCATTTTGGCGATGGCCTATTTCACTCTCAACTCGTTTGTCTGGCTCTACGCTCATGTGCTCTCTGCAAAAATAATCTAATCCTGCTTTTGCACCATTTGTAGCAACAATTCCTACATTAAAAATATCATTTCTTGGAAAAACCCAAATGTATCCATCAGCATATCTCGGATTTATATAGAAATCAAAATAGTCAGTGTCAGGAAAATCAACGTCTTCTCTTTTAAATTTATACTGTAAACCAGGTAATAATCTTAATTTTTCGTTTCCTTGAAGGCCTATCTGCGTTACAATATTTGGCACTCTACCTTCTGCTACAACTAGTTGCTTTGCTTTGGCTACTTCACCATCTTTTGATGATAAAATCCATCCATCCTTATCTCTGTTAACTTTGGTTACTCTAACTCCTTCGTGTCT
>JAERSJ010000006.1 GCA_016845825.1 Methanobacteriota archaeon | reverse complement strand
AGATCCCATCGCGCGTTTTTATTGTTACAACAAAGGGGATATAGTTCGTGTGACTAGAAAAAATGAGTATGTAGACTATCGTATCGTTAAATAAAACAACCTAATACTGGATTTTTTATATAAAAATGATTTTATTTTTTTCAAAAAAATCATTTTAGTCGACAATATGGCAACCGAAGAACACGCTTGGAAAATATTAACAAACTATTTCAAAACCAATGACTTTTCTATGCACCAAACTGAATCGTTCAATCATTTTATTAACGTGGGCATCCCTAAAATGATAGCGCAAGAATCTGATATCATCGTAGAAAAGAAGGAAGGCATGTATACCAAGTATACAGCTAGCTTTAGCGGTGCTTATGTTTCAAAACCAACTATAACCGAAGAAGATCGTACAATCAGAACTTACTACCCGTGTGAAGCTCGCCAAAGAGACCTAACTTACGATGCACCTTTATATGTTACTATACATACTAAGTTGGAATTCGCCGACAAAAAACCTGAACTAAATAAAGAATTTCGGATTATCATAGGCCGAATTCCAATTATGTTGAGATCCTGCTATTGCTATTTATCAGATATGAAACCAGACGATCGAATTAAAGCCGGTGAGTGCGAGAAAGATACAGGTGGATATTTTATAATAAGGGGTAAAGAGCGAGTGTTAATTCCTCAAATAAGAGGAATTTATAATAAATGTATAGTATTAAAACAAAAAATTACAGATAAATACGACTATAAATTAGAAATTAGAAGTATGTCAGAAGAAACAGGTCACTCTGTTCTTATAAACGCGTGTATTAATACCAGAAAAAGGTTGCTTGTCATGTCTCTCCCGTATATAAAAGAGTTAATCCCGATCGGGATTGTTTTTAAAGCAATGGGGTTTGCAGACGAGAAAGATATTAGAAGATTGATCGGCGTTAGTAACGATGTTAGTAACGCCGGCAAAATTAATAGACTCATCAAAATAATTGTGCGTGATTCGAGTTTGTGCAACACACTCAGTGATAGTGGTTTTGAACTTTTTACCCAGCACACTAAAAAGAAAACAAAAAGAAAAATTGAGATGAAACAAATGCAGCAAATGTGGCTAGATATAAATACTCATGAACGTAATGAGTGGGAGAAAAAGACTCAGATTAAAAATGCACTCGTATATATTGGGAAATTGTCAATCAATATAGTAAAAGATAACGATTGTGATAAATACGCAAAACAGGTATTATTCGAGGAATTATTTCCTCACATGGGTATTAATTCCACCATAAAAGAAAAAGGTTATTTTCTTGGGCATATTATTCGTAAATTAATATATACAAGTGTCGGGAATCGTCAACCAGACGATAGAGATGATTACATAAACAAACGTATCGAGTCGTCCGGGGTATTGTGTTATGAATTAGTCAGGCAGTTGTTTAAAAAGTTTTGCGCATCAATTAAATCAAATATAGAAAAGAAAGGGCAAATCCCAGATATAATGTCGATTATCCCTCGTCTACCTATTATAACAAATGGACTAAAACACTGTTTTGGAACTGGGAATTGGGGTGTTCCTAAAAATAATTATATTCGTTCTGGTGTTTCTCAGGTACTGTCTAGGTTATCGTATGGTGCTACGCTGTCCCACTTACGCCGTATAACAATTCCGGTGGGAAAAGAATCGAAAAACATAAAAATTCGGCAAATACATCCATCACAAATAATGTTTATTTGCCCGGTAGAAACCCCAGAAGGGGCCCCGGTTGGTATTACTTTGAATTTGGCTATTCTTACTAGAATATCGGAATGTTTTCAAAGTGTTATAGTGAAAGAAGTCATTGAAGATTGCGAAAACATTATCTTGCTGAACGACATCGATAATGTAAGCGATCACGTTAAAATATTTTTAAATGGGATTTTAATGGGAAAAACGTTAGAACCATCTAAATTTATAAATGAAATCCGTACTTTTAGAGAGATTAATAAACTTCCATATAGCGTATCAATTGGATATGATAAAACAGACTGCGAGATAAATATATATTCGGATGAGGGGCGACTGCTAAGACCGCTGCTCACGCTTGAAAATAATAAATTAAAAATAAAGGAAAAGAGCGGAAATAACTGGGATATATTGTTGAAAAATAATTTCATAAAATATATAGACACCAACGAGGTTAGCAATGCTGTTATCGCATTCAATAGCACTGAGTTAACAAAATATAAGTGTGAATACTGCGAAATAGCCCCGGCAATGATGTTAGGCGTGATGGCATCTATTATCCCATTCCCTGATCATTCACAATCACCCAGAAACTGTTATCAGTCAGCTATGGGGAAACAAGCAATGAGTATGTATGCACTATCATATTTAAACAGAACAGACACAGCAACCCATGTTCTTTCCTATCCCCAGAGACCTATCGTGAATACAAAAACCGCTCACATGCTAGGATTTAACGATATGCCGTCTGGTATTAATGCAATTGTGGCTATCGCTTGTTATACTGGGTTTAACCAAGAAGATTCCATTATTATCAACCACAGCGCTATCCAACGAGGGTTATTTTGGGCCACAACTTATCGTACCCATGTCGTCGTAGAACAAAAACACGGGACTTATACTAATGAACGTATATGCATGCCGCCTTTAGACAAGCGACGCACCGATGTGAATTATAATTTACTAGATGAAAACGGAGTTGTGAGGGTGCGAACGCCAGTATACACAGATAAAGATGGTAAAATACACGGAGGTAACGCGGTTAAGGTTGAAAAAGGAGATGTAATTGTTGGTAAAATTAAAATCGAAAGCGACAAAAACAACAGAGAAGAAATAAGCGATTCTAGTTTAGTTATAAAGAAAGGGGAAGATGGTTATATTTCTCATGTATATTCTACGATATCTCCAAATGGTTACAAATTGATAAAGGTTGTCATTCGAAAGATAAGAATACCTGAAGTAGGGGATAAATTTGCATCACGTGCCGCGCAAAAAGGGACATGTGGCATGGTGTACAGACAAGAAGATATGCCGTGGACTTCGAGCGGAATATACCCGGATATTATTATAAATCCTCACTGTATGCCTTCTCGGATGACGATAAATCAATTAATGGAAAGTGTACTCGGAAAATCATGTTGCGCGGAGGGAACTTTTGGCGACTCAACACCCTTTCTGGAAAACAACACAGATGTAGCGGAAAAAATATGCGAGCGTTTACAAATGAATAAATTCGAACGCACTGGGAGAGAAATGTTATACAATGGGTACACAGGTGAACAAATGGGGATGGTTTTCATTGGACCAGTGTATTACCAGAGATTGAAACATTTGGTTTCAGAAAAAATACACGCAAGGGCTACCGGGCCAAAAGCTACGCTTACACGACAACCATTAGAGGGAAGGAGTAGAAACGGCGGTTTAAGATTCGGGGAAATGGAAAGAGATTGTATGATCGCGCATGGTACATCTAGGTTTTTAAAAGAACGACTGTACGAACAGTCTGATCCATACACAGTTGGCATTTGCAATATTTGTGGTAATTTTTCTACAACAAGAACGGAATGCGCCAGCTGCGGAACAGATAATATATCAGTTGTGAATATACCTTACGTCAGTAAATTAGTAATACAGGAGCTAAATGCTGTGTTGATCAAGTGTAAAATTACTGCTAAATAAAAAAAATAAAAAAATTGTATACAATAAAATATGTCTTCATCTTCATGTAATAGCGACAGTGATTGTAAAACACATAAAAACGAACACTGTGAGTGTTTAAAATCCCCATATGGTTGTTCGACAATAAACCCTGGTGTGTGTGTGGCAGATGCCATAAACAAAAACAAATTTATTCCAACATATTTAACGTCTAGTAAAGCATGTTTATCGAAAAACCCGATAGATAAACAATCATGCGATTCCTTATGCGGTGAAAAAGAAGATGCCAAATTGCATAGTTGTGATATTTCCGAAATAACAGGTTGTTGTAAGAAAGTATCAACAAATCACGACCAAAGTAAAACAATTCTTAACCCCCAAGTTTTAACCAATAAATATTCAACGACATGGAAAGATGTTAAAGATGGGAGATTAGTGCATGGTTTGCGCGGACGTATATTTAACGTAGGCCAAGCCCCTATTGAAGGCTCCGTTAATATCGAAACTTTATCAACGAATAAAGATTTAAATCATTACGGCCATGTTTACAAATCATACAATGACATAAGCGCGGGGCAAATTATGTATTATATCGACAACGACAACACGACCGAAGATTCGTTTTACCCATTGTATACAAATCTGAATAAGTCGGGTGGAGTTTTATATAAAGATCCGATGGGAACAGTGACGCCTTTTTATAAATATAAACACGGCGATAATTCAAAACAACATTCAAAATGCGATAATACATTCTCATGGATACATGATAGTAATAATCACAGAGACGAATATATCGCTGCTGCTCGTAAATCACTATTCACACCTTCTGCGCGAAAAACATTGCCAATTACTTAAATTTTAATTATTTATTAAGATATAATAATAAATAATGTCAACAACAAATAACAAAAAGTCCCGAATGAAGAAGTGCAACAGCCCTGTGAAATCCTGGAGACCGGGAAAGAAGAGAGCTGTCAAAGCGTGCTCCGGAGGACGGGAAAAAATTATACACTTTGGAGCTACGGGATACGGCCATAATTATTCTAACGCGGCCAGAAGAAGCTTCAGAGCTCGCCACCGATGCTCATCCGCAAAGGATAAAATGAGCGCCAGATACTGGGCATGCAAAAAACTGTGGGCAGGCCCCGGTGGAAGCACCAAGAGATCTCCTCCTGGACGTAGAGCAAAACTTGACAAGCGTAAGAGCAAGTCCAAACGCAAGCGTAAAAGCATGCGCAAGTCCCGGCGTCGTTCCCGGCGCAAGTCCCGGCGTCGTTCCCGGCGCAAGTCTCGGCGCAAGTCTCGGCGCAAGTCCCGGCGTCGTTCCCGGCGCAAGTCCCGGCGTCGTTCCCGGCGCAAGTCTCGGCGCCAGTCTCGGCGCAAGTCCCGCCGCCGTTCTCGGCGGAAGGCCCGGCGGTGCGCCAGGGGCACGGCCCGGCCACCGGTAAA
>JAERSJ010000005.1 GCA_016845825.1 Methanobacteriota archaeon | reverse complement strand
AGTATCAATGGTTCATTTGAGTATATGACAAATTGTTTTTTTCCTGAGAAAAGTAGATTAATTTTGATTTCTAAAAGAGATAGGTTAAGCGAATCAGTTTTAAGACTTGAAAGTGAAGGTTTTCTAGATATAATATATTTTGATATCAATTTCTGGACTAATGGTGGTATGGATAGCGTTAAAATTCCAAGGGTTGAAGCATCTAAGGCTTCTAAGCATGTTGATAATTTAATTGATGTAAGCAATTCAGAGGATTGGGAAGTTTTACACGTTAAAGGAGTTTCCAACGTTCCTCTTGTTGAGTTGATAAAATCTCCAAATCTTATATCTGCAGATTCTGTTCTTTATTGTGGTAATGGTCACAAATCAATGGCTGCAGTTTCGTTTCTTTTGACAAAAAATATAATTACAACTGATATAACGGGCGGTCTTAGTGCAATGTTAGTAGATTCACCAGACTTGGAGATATAAATGGCAAAAAGAGCATTTTCATTTCTAGAGATGCCACCTCGTTCCGAGAAACCAAGAGTTAACGGCATGACAATGTGTATCGATCAGGGTCTCGGTTTTGACTTTGTTAAAGGATTATTGGAAATGTCCTCAGATTATATTGACTTATGGAAGCTAGGTTGGACTACGACTCAACTTCAGCCGTTAGACTTAGTAAAGAAAAAAATCAAGCTATTGCGTTCCCATCAAATTTCAGTATGCAATGGTGGGACTCTGTTAGAGCTTTCGGAACACCAAGGTAAATCGACTGAGTTGTTTAAGGAATTAGTGGATATGGGGTGTGATTCTACAGAAATATCAAGTGGTAGTTCAGATATTACTCCAGAAAGAATTGTTGAGCTGATAACTGAAGCGAAGGAACATTCGTTGAGAGTTTTTTGTGAAGTAGGTAAGAAACTCCCTGAGGAAGACTATGAGGCCGAGGAATATAATAAATTATTGAAAGAATTTATCGGTGCCGGCGCAGATAAAGTCATTTTAGAAGCAAGGGAATCTGGGGTAAGCGTAGGAGTTATGGACGACAAAGGAACTCCTATAGTAGATAGATTGGACAAAGTACTGGAAGGTATTGATTCGAGTAATATCCTTTTTGAATCACCTAAAAAATCACAACAAGTTTTCTTTTTGAAAAAATTTGGACCTGAAACAAGTTTAGGGAATATCCATCCTAATGATGCGATATCAGTTGAAACCTTGAGAAGGGGAATGAGGGGAGACACTATGAACGATTTTTATTTTGTTATAGCAGACAGGCACTTGAAAAAGCAAGGCAAAGAATGAAAGTCGTTATAGATCATGGCATTTCCGGTGCAACAAGAGCAGTTGCAAGACAAGATGCGATAATAATCGTAGATACAATCAGAGCTTCAACAACCTATGTCAATGCTTTCGGTAAAGGTGTAAATCGAATAGTTCCATGTTCTAGTAGAGAAGATTTGACTAACCGTTCAGAAAAATATCCCGATTGTGTAAAATCAGGTGAAAGACAATGTAAAAAAATTGAAGGATATGATTTTGGTTCATCACCAAAAGAGATGTCTCTTTCTAATCTTGACGGTAAAACTATGCTATCAAGTACTACAAATGGTTCACGTATGGTTGTAGCTTCGCATGATTCACCATGTGTAGTAATGGGTTCTTTCTGTAATGCATCCGCAGTTGTTGGTTATTTGAAAAAGCAAAATCTAGATGTAACTATAGTGTGCTCAGGAAGACTTGGTGAAGAAGTCATAGAAGATAATTTGTGTGCTGAGTTTTTACTGTGGGGTTTTGACAATTTGTTTGTAGACTTTAGATTAAACCCGAAAGAAATTTACGCTGAATGCTTAGAATCTCCAAGTTATTTGATGTTAAAATCAGCAGGTTTGGAAGATGATTTTGATTTCTGTATGGCTATTGATTCCCATTCAATTGTTCCAATCCTTGATGGTGATGGTTTCATTTTAGTTTAACACGACGGATTTCTTCATTACCACAAACTGAACAATTTTTAAGTTTAATTTTCTCTATGTGGCCACATGCAGTACACCTGTATCTCCATATTCTTTTTTCTGAAATAATTTTTCCTGAGCAAGATAAGAATTTAATGTTTAATGCTAGTGCAATGTTTTGTATAGCAAAATCATCCGTAATTATTGTTCCCTTACATTGGTAACCAAGTGCTATTATGTCAATGTCCACTCTAGATAAAACATCAAAATCACCAGTTTCTTTTGCTTGTTTTTGTACTATTTCATAAGAGGATTTCTCAGCTTTCATTATTTTTAAGTTTGTAGCAAGCATATTTTCAAAGTACTGTTTACTCTGTTTGTTCACAATTTCATTTTTGATGCCTGGTACTGTAGCATATTCCCCCTCAGGATGTTTTTGAGTTAAAAATGCACATGTGTCTAGTACAATCACATTAACCCATAGTACTCAGAATAAATAGGTTTAATAAATTCCTAAAACGGGGCGACAGTTTACGGCCCGCCAGATAAAGGGTTTTGATAATGAGTTAAAGCTAGCATCAACGAGCCAGTCAGGAGAATTGAACATTATTTCACCCCATTTTATTCCTCTTTTTGAATATTTCATCATTTTCCCCATTTGTTTATCCCAATTTTTTTCATATTCATCCAAACTGTAACCATGGTTAATGTGGTTTGCAATTGCTTGTCCAGCAACACGTCCTCCAATCATTGCCGTTGTTATTCCAGCTCCGTTAGACGGAAGGACCATCCCAGCAGAATCTCCTGCTAACATGTAATTCCCCTTTGTAAATTGACTTATGGTTCCTGACATTGGTAGTGCCCCGCTACCTTTGTAGGTAATTTTACCTTTAAATCTAGCGAAAAATTCCTCGGCTTTAGTTTTCAAATTTATATCTTTAGCATATTTTTTTTGAATTCCAATTCCAATATTTGCGCCATTTCTTTTTGGAATAACCCAGGCATAACCTCCAGGGGCGGTTGATCCAAAATATAAATCAACCTGATCATCAAAGTCGCCTTCAATTAGCATAAATTTAACAAAAATATTTAGAGATTTTTCGTCCCAGTGCTTTGCCCTCAGAGGGTCATGGGGTCCGCCACAACCAACTATTATCTTCCCTTCAAATTCATCACCGTTGGCTAAACGGATTATGTTATTTTCGATATCAACAACCTTTGATTTCGTAAGAAATTTAGCACCAGCTTTTTTTGCCAAATTAACAAGAGCTTGATCATGGACTGGTCTTTCTAAAATCTTACCTCGAAATGGATAAACTAATTTTTTACCAGATGGAGTTACCAACCCCATTTTTGTAGTTCTCCTGGATACGGCTTCTTCAGGTAGATTGAAAAGATCATCAATTTCAGGTACATGAGGGCATAATTTTCGAAGTTGATTGTTGGTAGGTACTAATTCACCACACTGTAATGGGCTGCCTATTTTCTCTCTACTATCTATTACCAACACTTTAACGCCTTCGAGAGCAGCATATCTTGCAACAGTACTCCCAGCAGGCCCTCCTCCGATAACTATTGCATCCCAGTTTTTTTCCACATTGTCTATTAACCTTGCTAAAATATAGTTTGGTTGAAATAATAAGTATCATAAAGGGCTCTGCATCGATATTAATGTGGATGCAATCATTTTAGCTGCTGGAGAGGGTGCTCGTCTAAAGGGTTGGACAAGCGATAAACCTAAAGGTATGATTACTCTGGGGAATGCTCCAATTTTAGAGCATATTGTTCATGGATTATCAAAATCGGGTATTCAAAAAATTAATATGGTTGTGGGATATCGCAAGAATTTAGTCATGTCTTACTTTGGCGATGGAAGTAAATTTGGCATCAAGATAAACTACATTGAACAGTCCACATTATCAGGCACTTTGGATGCCTTAAAGCTTGGTTTGAAAGACATAAGCAACCATTTCATTTTAGTTCCAGGAGACAATTATATTTCATCTTCTTCTTTTCTTCCATTAATAAGTAATGAAAAGCCAGTTTTGCTTGCGGGAAAAGCAGATAGGTGGTCTAAATGGGGAGAGATTGAATTTGTGGGTTCCAAAGCAAAGATTACGTTTGATAATCCTGAAGCTTTCGGCAGATTACACTTTACTGGAATAATGAAATTAGATAAAGATATTGCTAAGAATTTAATTTCTGCAGATGGAAGGCACATAGGTGAAGCGCTTCAAAAAATCGAAGAAGAGGTTAATTTTGATGTTATCAAAACGGACTATTGGCACAATATTGTTTACCCTTGGGATTTGATTGATGGAAACAGGTTAGCACTTCAAAATCTGTTCTTATCTAAATCAGGAAAAATTGAAAGAAATGTAACACTTAAGGGTCCAATTTCGATAGGTTCTGGTTCTGTAATTTGTTCAGGAAGCTATCTTGAAGGTCCAATAT
>JAERSJ010000004.1 GCA_016845825.1 Methanobacteriota archaeon | reverse complement strand
TTGAAAAATTAGAAACCTATTCTAAGGATGATAATAGTAAGGGTAAGGGAATTTATTCAAATGGATAAGATAGAAGTATTTGGTAAGCCATTGAATAAGCCTAGTGGTATGTCTGGCCCTAGTGCACCAATTCCAGAACCTTTTGGAGGGATTCCGTCAGGTGTTTTTGCAATTTTTGCAGTAGTTATTCTTACTTTGGCAATTGCATCATATGCTCCAGAGGATGAAGAAAATTTTACACCAAATGGTTTGACTTCTTCACAATCAAGTTATCTTGAAAATATATTATCAGATAGATCACGTTCATCACCTACTTTGACTTCTTATGACACTTGTGGGTTTCTTGAAATGGATTTGAAAGAGCATTTGAAAGAAGAAATGCGCGTTAATCTTGGTACAGGTTCTTACTATTATGGAGGAGGTTGGCTTGAAGACGATATGATGGTAGATAATGCCATGGAAATGGACGGAGCAACTTCAACTGCAGATTCAGCCCCTTCTTCAGGAGGCTCTCCGAAAAATTCGCCAGGAGGTGAGCAGGGAGTTGATTTTTCAGGAACTAATAATCAAGAACAAGGAGTAGATGAGGCAGATTTTGTTAAAACAGATGGTTCTTTCGTTTACATGATTAACAAAGGTTATTCAGATTATGGTAAATATCCTTCAGGTAAATTACATATTCTTGATATTCCGGAAGCAGGCAATATCTCTTATTTATCAAATATATCGATAGAAGGACGTCCTACTGAGATGCTTTTAGTTGATGATAAAGCAGTTGTTTATTCTAATGTTCAAATTTACAGTTATTATGAAGATAAGCACATTCTTGATGATGTAGTTAAAAAGGAAAGGAAAGCACCAATATCTATCGATTCTTCCACGCAATCAACAGCTAGTTCAGATGAAGGCATAGATAGTTCTGAAGAGATAATTATGGATTATGACTATGGATATTATTACAGAACAACTTCATTCACTAAATTAACTGTTTTGGATTTAACTAACAGAAGTTCACCACAGATTACTAAGGAATTGTATATCGAAGGAAATTATCAAACAGCACGTGAATCTGGAGGTACAGTTCGCATGGTTTCCTATGGTTGGATGGAAATTGATGGATTAAAAACATGGTTGGATTTTTCAGATTATAGAACCTATTGGGAGCTCGATTGGGACAGTTCCAAGAGAGAGCAAATTTGGATGGAAGTAATGAATGAAACAATTGAATATAATGATAAGGTAATTGATCAAACACCTTTAGATGACCTTTTACCTCGTATTCATGAAAAACTGGATAACAATATTACAACACACAAATATACAGAATCAGGAGATGGCAATTGTCAAAATTTTGCTGCAGCATCAGATACTACAGGTCAAGGCATTACCTCAGTTATGACTCTTGATTTATTAGAGGAAAATTTCAGTTTTAATGCAGACCATATATTGAGTAATTGGGCTACAGTTTATGCTTCAGGAGATGTAATGGTGATGGCTGAAGCTTCACAAAGTTCATGGTGGTTCTGGGGCGATGAAGAGTCTGATTTTCAAGAGATGACAAATCTTCACGTTTTTGACATTTCAAACCCAGGCGAAACAGATTACATTGCTAGTGGAAGAATAAATGGTACAATTCAAGATCAATTTTCTTTGTCTGAGCATAATGGAAATATCCGTGTTTGTTCTACTACAGGACAGTGGGGAAGATGGTGGATGGATGACCCAGAACCAATGCTGAGTCATGTATTTGTTTTAGGATTAAATGCAGATGAAACAGAATACGAAGTAATAGGAAAAGTAGGTGATATTGCACCAGATGAGAGCATTTGGTCAGCAAGATTTATTGGCGATAAAGCATACATTGTAACATTTAGAAATATAGATCCTTTATGGACTATAGATCTAAGTGAACCAACTGATCCTAGAATAATTGGAGAGTTAAAAATTCCAGGTGTTTCTACATACATTCATCCCGTAGGAGATACACATCTTCTTACAATAGGAATTGCTGGTGATGATGATGGTTTAGACTGGGGCGTTACTCAAATTTCTTTCTTTGATGTTAGTGATTTTTCTAATCCTATTCTTGAAAGTGAGTTGAAACTAAATCCTGCACCTAATGGAGAGAATGGTTGGTCGTATTCGCATAGTGAAGCTACATATGAACATAAAGCATTCCAATATTGGGAAAGTGATGGTTTGCTAGCAATTCCATTATCTACCAGTCGATGGGTTGAAAATTCAGTTATTGAGGATGGTAAAACATATAATTATTATGGTTATGAATATGTTTCCAAACTAATGTTGATTAACGCTACACCAGAAAAACCATTGGAAATTTACAATGACAATATTGATCATTCCTCATATTACGATTCAAGATTTTCATGGGACACTCCAAGTATTAAACGTAGTATATTTATGGGTGGAGGTGATTATATTTATGCAATTAGTGAAAAAGCAATTACTGCACATAATGTATTGACTATGGCAAAATCAGGATCAGTAGAATTGCCTTCAGACAAAAAACCAATCTATGATCGATATGTTAACGAAGAAGAGCCAGAAGCACCACCAACAGAAGAAGAGGAGTCACGTGCCTCATGTGAAAATCAAACAATTGAGGGAAGGTGGGTGCTTTCAGGACTGGGCGGCAGCACACTTTATCAATTTGAAGACGGTTTAAGGTATACTTTTTACATAGTAAATGGTACTTTTGGAGACGTTCCAATTCCAGGTGCCAATCCTTATGAGGTGGATGGAGAAAATATTACGATAGATCTTCATCATGACCACTTAGCCATGTACAAAATGAATTTCTCCTGTGATGGACAAATAGTTCAATTTTATTATAATGATAATGAAAGTAGCGATTTCATGAAATCTATTTACGGTGAATATTGGGGTACATTCTACAGAGAAAGTTATTTTTTTGAAACACTTGAAGAGTTAGATGAGGAAGATGAAACCTCTAGAGAGGAAGAGTCTTCTTAGTTTATCAATTTGTTGAGTTCGGAAATAATTATAGTGAATGAATTCTCTAACACGTGGGAATCTTCTACTTCAATTAGTCTTAGATTGTTTCCAGAACGTTTGATGTAGTCTTTACTGGCACTTACAGGTACAATCTCATCAGTAACTGAGTGTATTATTGAAATGGGAAAATTATTAGGAGCAATTAACTTTTCAGGGTCATCATTTGGTGATTCAGGCAAGTGTAATGCAGGAGCCAGAAGCAACATACCCTTTACCTGTTTAGGTTGTTGTTGAGCAACCAATGCACATGCTAAACCACCATAACTTGATCCTGCAAGTACAACTTCTTCTTTAGAAACAAGCTCATTTAGTATATCTACTCTCTCATCTAATTCCATATTATTAAAATCAGGTGAATTGACTTCAATTCCGCTTTCTCTTATAGCTGTAACCTTACTTCCATTCGGACTGCCCCACAATCCGTGCGCCCAGATTAACATAGTACCCCAAACGCAGTCGATATAATATACAATCCTTATTGGGTATTAATGTCTCCAACATATTCAGAATATCTTAGATTAGAGGAATTGCTCAAATTACAGACTGGTATAGAGGGACAAACTCGTAAAATTAGTAATGATGAGTTGCATTTTATTCTAGTTCATCAAAATTTTGAGTTATGGTTTAAATTAGTAATAAATGAGTTGAAATGTACAAGTGATATTTTATCATCAGATTACGTTGAGGAAACAAAACTACCTCAGGCCGTACATCATATGGATAGAGTGATTGAGACATTCAAGCTTATGTCTCAGCAATGGCGTGTTATGGAGACATTAGAACCTCAAGATTTCCTCAATTTTAGAGATGAATTAGGTACTGCCTCAGGTTTTGAATCTTTTCAAATGAGAGAAATGGAAGCCTTGATGGGTTCAAAGTGGATTGATGGTAAATTGGTTGGAAAACCTGAAAGTGGCAAATCATTGTATGATGCGACATGCGACTGGCTTGAGAGAACTCCTATACAAGGATCAGTTTACGCATCAGAAGGAGATGAAAAACAAGTAGACAAGTTTATTAGTGATTACTTGTCAGCTCATAAAAAATTATATCCTGATACAAACAAAGATGTAGTTAGCTTTTTTGATGAAGATAAATCATTGCGTAGAAGACGAGCCGGTTTGGTATTCATTGAGTCATATCGTGAGCTTCCTCTTTTGTCTTGGCCTCGTAAGTTAATTTCGACTTTAATTGAATTAGAGCAAGCTATGATTCTTTGGCGTACTTCACATGCAAGAATGGTTGAGCGTATGATAGGAAGACGGATTGGTACCGGCGGTTCATCAGGTGTTGATTATCTAGATATGACAACTAAATACAGAGTATTTGTTGATTTATGGGCAGTTCGAAGTATTTTAATAAAAAAAGATGCATTACCAACACTCAAAAATAAAGAGTTTTACGAGTTTCGAGGTGAATAATTGATTGACTTAAAAGGTAAAAGAGCACTAGTTTGTGGAGGTACAAGCGGTATTGGAAAAGCTACTGTAAATGCACTCAGAGAGAATGGGGCAAATGTGGTAATTCTATCTAGAAGCGCCTCTGGATCAGGTAATATTTCTTGCGATCTCGAAGATTTGGATTCTTTAAAATCCTTAGTTAGTGAGGAAATTGAAGCTAATGGTCCGTTTCATATTTTGGTAAATAATTCAGGAGGTCCTCCATCGGGTCCGCTTATTAGCGCCCAGCCGTATGATTTTGAAAAGGCCTTTCTTAGACATGTCTTAGCCTCACAGACTTTAGTTCAATTACTTTTTGAAGGCATGAAATCATTAAATTATGGACGAATAGTTAATATTATTTCGACTTCAGTTAAAGAACCTATTCCTGGCTTAGGAGTCAGTAATACCATTAGGGGTGCTATGGCTTCTTGGTCTAAAACAATGTCCAAAGAATTGCCTCCACAAATTACTATCAACAATGTATTACCAGGCTTCACAGATACTGAAAGACTAACTGAGTTAAAGCAGACACTTTCAAAACAAAAAGGAATAAGTCAAGAAGAAGTTGAGAATTCATGGTTAAGTACAGTACCAGAAGGCCGTTTGGCCGATCCTTCTGAATTAGGTCAAGTAGTAGCTTTTCTTTCATCCCCTGCAGCTAGTTTTATCAGAGGAACAAGTATTCCCGTAGATGGTGGAAGGACAGGTTCAATATAATGGACTTTGATATATTTCTTTCCATTTCACAAACGCCAGTAGGTGGGGCTATGCCCGATGAGAATACTATGTATTCTAATTTTTTTGAACAATTGAAGTCTGCAGATAAGTTAGGTTTTGGTACTGCTTGGGTAGCTCAAGCTCATTTATCCACTGAAGTTCAGAAAAGTAATAAACAACCTGTAGTCCCACATTGGAAGGGCGAAGTTGGTCTTTGTACAGATTTTTTCCAATTAGCTCATTTAATGTTTTCCAAGACAGAAAACATTCATGTAGGTTCTGCAGTTATGAGTCTTTTGACCCACGGGGGGCCTATTGGAATTGCGGAAAGAGTTGGAGCATTTCTAGCACTTCATGGACTTAATGTAAATGAGAAAAGGAAGTTGAGAATAGGTTTTTCAGCAGGTAGATTCGAATTCATGGCTAGACCTTATGGTATTGTTCCAAGAGATATTGTCGAAGAAGCAGCGTGGCCAGCTTTAAGAGGTCAAATCTTTAGTGAGGCCGCTGAAATCTTCTTGAAATTACTTAATGGAGATATAGTAAGTAGTGATGAGATAAGGAAAACAATTCTTACAAGATCTAATTTTCGTAGTGATGAAGATTGGATACGAGTTCAAGAAGCTGTAATGAAGAGAGATTCTCTTTCTAAATCACCTAATGAAATACATATTCCGAATAGATATATTTTTGAGAATGTTAAAAATATTCCACAATCTTGGAGTAGAGAATTACTAGATTTGATATTAGGTTCTCACGACGCTAATTTACAAAAACAAGTTAACAAAATTAGGCCTGTTAAAGTTTTTAATTTATCGATAACGCCACCTGAAGTAATTGAGGCAACTCACGATAGAATGGTTAAGCATTATAATTCAAATGGTGGAAATTGGAAACGAAATTACATGCCTAGAACATTAATGATATTTGTGAATGATGAACCGAATTTATCTGAGTCTGAAAGGACAGAGGCTGCAAAGCAAGAAGCTAAAAATTCATTAAGTTCGTATTGGGGTGCATTAGAAGGCACAATAGATCCTAATAAAGTATCAAAGGCGGCAGATAATTCTGTAATCGGAAATGTCGAAGAGGTCGCACAACAGATAGCAGAGCGTTTTCATCCAGATGATTGTATAATGACTTGGTTTGACTTTTTCAACCACGACAGTCCTAGAGTAATAAGAAACATGGAAGCTTTCATGAAGAAGGTTGTACCTCGTGTTGAGGAATTAACAAAATGAGTCATCCTACAGATATCAAAGAGTTGTACCCAAGTAGTCCTTTAGGAGATACTGAAGGAGATATTCCTACTGGTAGAGATGTAGAGTGGGAACCTTTGGTAGATTACAGGAGAAATGGAGTCAGTGAAACAACAATACACGGAGCTGTGGCTTGGTATAGTGGAGGTAAAAACATTCACAGTTTTGGTGGCAATGTTCTTTGCTATGGCCGTTCAATGATGAAACCATTGATGTTGAAGGTTTTTAATGAAGAATTATCAGATTTAAATTGGGATCAAAAGGCAATTTCAGTGGCTAGTCATAATGGAACTTCAGAACATGTTAAGGCAGCTCAGTCTCTGCTTCCACAATCAGACTGGGGTTTGATGCAAACACCTTTAGATTTACCACTAGTTCAATTTGGTAGGCAAGTACGAAGAGCAAGACGTTGGTATTCAAATTCGTCTGGACAGCATGCCGCAATCCTTCTTGGATGCAGAAGGAAAGGTTGGAATCGAGCAGGTTATACTTTACCTAGCCATCCTTTCTTTTTCGCTTTTTTAGAAGAGATAAGACATTTTCTGGGGAAAGACTGGAATCCTCAGAGAATTGCACGCGATGGAGATGGTTTTCCCACTTTGTCTAACACCGTTAATGAATTAGCAGCATGTTATGCAGGATTGGCCAAGGAAAAGGATGAAACTTGGATTTGGGAAGCTATGACGAAGAATCCAGATTTGGTTGGTGGTTTCAATAGATTAGACACTACAATAATTAAAACATGCAAGGGTAATGTAATTGCAAAAGAAGGTGCAGACGGACTTCTTGGCTTATCTATAATTCATGATGATTATCCCGAAGGATTGGGTGTTGTTGTAAAAATCGCACACGGTTGGAATCCACAAGCTACATGGTATGTTGCAAGAGGAATCTTGGGTGTTTTAGGCATGGAATTAAGAAATCCTTACCCTCTCAGAAGACAAAAAGCATTCCTAGTCCCGGGCGTCGTACCTAAAAAATATTTAGAAAAGTTAAAGGACATTCCAACTTGGGATGAATGGGATCCAGATAATGATCGCTGGTATTTCAATCCTGAAGACTATAAGAGTACAGAATGATTAAGGTTCAAAATTACGTAAATGGTAATTTTGTAAGCACTGAAGAAACTATAGAAGATATTAATCCAGCTACAGGGAAAATTATAGCCAATATTCCGCGTTCGAAACCAGATGATGTCCAAAAAGCAGTATTGGCCGCAGACAAGGCTCGCGAGTATTGGAGTAATTTGAATTTAGAAGATAGAAGAGTTTGGCTAGAAAAGATAGCAGATGCATTAGAATCACGTGCAGAAGAGATTGCTAAACTAGAGTCATTAGATACAGGAAAACCAATTAAGCTTGCAAGAGCGGTAGACGCATCAAGATCCGTTGCAAATTTCCGTTTTTTTGCAGAATTCAGTAAAGACTTTGTTGGTGAAAAGTTTGAGATGGATGATGCAACTAATCACGTAATTTACAAACCGGTGGGAGTTGCAGGTTTGATAACTCCGTGGAACCTTCCCTTATATCTTCTATCATGGAAAATAGCACCTGCGATTGTCATGGGTAATACTGTAGTCGCAAAACCTTCTGAACTGACGCCGCTAACAGCAAATCTTCTCGCAGAGGTTATTCACGAAATAGGCTTGCCGCAGGGTGTTGTTAACATAGTTCATGGTTTAGGACATGAAGCAGGTCAAACAATAGTATCACATCCAAAAGTTAATTTGATTTCTTTTACTGGAGGAACAAATACAGGTAAGAAAGTAGCTGAAACAGCAGCCCCTATGTTCAAAAAATTGAGTTTAGAGTTGGGTGGTAAGAATGCAACAATTGTTTTAGATGATGTAAACATTGATAGTGCCATTCCAGAGATTGCAAGATCTGGTTTTCTTAATCAAGGCCAAGTTTGCTTATGTGGGAGTCGAATTCTAATTTCACATAAAATTTGGGATGAATTTGTAGAAAAATTTGTAACTTACATTAAGAGCATGAAGGTGGGAGACCCCTCATTAAACGACTCAGATTTGGGTGCTTTAGTATCTTTTTCCCATAGAGACAAAGTGGAATCTTACATTCATCTAGCCCAAAGAGAGGGCGGAAAAATATTGTGTGGAGGAAAAATACCGAATTTAGATTCTCCATTTGATAAAGGGGCCTTTTTGGAACCAACAGTAGTATCAAATCTTGATTATCAAAGTAGAACTTCTAATGAGGAAATATTTGGTCCCGTTGTTACTTTGCATCAATTTAAAACAGATGATGAAGCCATTGAAATGGCAAATTGTACAGATTACGGGCTAGCAGGTTCGGTCTGGACTTCAGATTCTACAAGAGGAAAAGAATTAGCTGAAAAGATCGAAACAGGGATGGTTTGGGTTAATACTTGGCTTCATCGAGACTTACGAGTTCCATTCGGTGGTGTGAAGGATAGTGGTGTTGGAACTGAAGGAGGACGTTGGAGCCTAAGTTTTTTCTCACAGCCTGTAAATATTTGTGTTAAAGAGTAAATAATTTACAGAAATGATATCAAAAGCAAATTTTAAACTATCTTCATTTCGCCTACCGTATCATCTAAGAAACCCACATGCACAATCAATCTATGCGGGTATTTTTCTTAAAGGAGAGAAGATAAATTATCGTAGAAAAAGATTGAAAACTCCAGATAACGATTTTTTTGATGTTGATATTGTTGATGGTAAAGGTCCAGCAGTAATAGCGTGTCACGGTTTTGAAGGGAGTTCAAACTCAACTCACATTACTAGATTAATGACTATAATTCAAAGATTAGGTTGGAGCGGTTATGCAATTAATTATCGTTCTTGCTCTGGGGTAATTAATGATACATTTTACACGTATAATGCAGGAAAAACTGAAGATTTAGAACAATTAATATGGTATGTACGTAACCAAGACCAAAATCGGCCTATTTTTTTAGTGGGCTATAGCTTTGGAGCTAATATTTTAGCTAATTGCATTTCAAGACCTAAATCTAATTTGCCAGTAATATTAGCTTCAGCATTAATTTCAGGTAATTATAGAATTGAACCAGGAGTTACAGCTATGGCAAAGGGTTTTTCAAGAGTGTATGAGCAATCTTTTGTATCTTCACTTATAGAAAAATATAAACTTAAGAAAGCAAAATTTCCCAATGAAGTAGATTACGATGCTTTCTTTGAATCTAAGACATTGTATGAATTAGATGAGAAAATAACAGCACCATATTTTAATTTTCCTGACGCCTCAAGTTTCTATGAAGAAATTAGCTCAGCAAAACATTTGACAAACATAGATCATCCCACTTTCATGCTGAATAGTCTTGATGATCCACTATCACCTCCAGATTGCTTTCCTTCCGATAAGGAATTATCTTCCCCTTTTCTAAATTTTTTTACAACAGAAAAA
This sequence comes from Methanobacteriota archaeon, assembly GCA_016845825.1. GTDB lineage: Archaea > Thermoplasmatota > Poseidoniia > MGIII > CG-Epi1 > CG-Epi1. The sequence goes on along the minus strand of JAERSJ010000004.1, from coordinate 6,164 downwards.
GGCGGACATGTTGCTTTTGTTTCTAGAGACACATCCTATTGGCTAGAAAAGCAAATATTACGTTGGTTTTTGTTCAATATCAACTAAGCTAATTGTCTTATAACTGGGTTTAATTGTAGAAACATGTCTAAAGGGGAAATTGTAATGGGAGCCCTAGCACCACATCCTCCGCACCTTGTTTATGCAGAGAACCCACCTCAAAACGAAGCTACTGCAGAAGGTGGATGGGAAGAACTTCGTTGGGGATATGAAAGATTAAGAGATAGTTTATCTGAAAAAGACTACGATGTTATAATAATTCACACACCCCACTGGGCGACATTTGTAGGTACTCATTTTCTAGGAGTTGAGAAATTCAAATCACTATCAGTAGATCCTATATTTCCAAACATATTTAGATATAATTATGACTTAACTGTAGACGTTGAATTGTCTAAGGCCATTCACGACAGTGCCGCAGAAGAAGGCTTATTAGTAAAGATGATGGAAAATCCAGATTTTAGAATAGATTATGGTACTATAACCAGCGGTCATTTAGTCAATCCGAAGTGGGATAAACCAATAGTTTGCATTTCATCAAATCGTTCGAAATTCTATTTTAATTCAGAATTAATGCAAGCTAATATGATAAAATTAGGGAAAGCAACCAGAAGAGCTGTTGAAGCTTCAGGTAAGAAAGCCTTACTACTTTCAAGTAATTCATTATCTCATCGACATTTTACCACAGAGCCTGAAATTCCTGAAGACATGAGTAAGGAGCACATAACTAATCACAACCAATATCTTTGGGATATGAAAATGATAAATCTAATGAAAGAAGGTAAAACCAAAGAATTAATTGATTTGATGCCTGATTTCACTGAGCAAACTGTAGCGGAAACTGAAGCAGGTTGTTTGACTTGGTTAATGAGTGCATTAGATTTTCCAGATTACAAGGCTACAGTACATGCTTATGGAACTGTAATTGGTACTGGCAATGCAATAATTGGTTGGGATCCTAAAAAGGCCAAGATATGAGAGATGATAACGTCTGTAAAGGAATTTTAGTTCCAGGTCTGCCTCACCCACTTCTTTGCCCTGAAAAAAATGAAGGATGGCAAAGAGTTCGTGATGCTTATGAAAAAGCTAGATTAGAACTTGAAGAAAGTGGGGCTGAAATATTAGTACTATACAGTACTTTTTGGCCTTCTATTTTAGGTCATCAAATTCAAGCATATCCTGAACCTGAATGGACCTATGTAGACGAAGAATTTCACGATTTGGGTAGTATAGATTATAAATTTCGCATGGATCCAGAATTTGCAGAATTAGCTGTAACTAAGTGTAAAGAGCGTGGTTTACATGCCCGTACAGTTTCTTATTACGGATTTCCAATAGATACAGGCTCAATTGTAGCTCTCAAATTATTAAATCCAGAAAATAAATTACCTGCCATAATCGTATCAAGTAATATGTATGCAAATCGGGCAGAGAGTATAGTTTTAGGCAAATCAGTACGAGATGCTATTGATGCTAGTGGCAAAAAAGCTGCAGTAGTTGTTGTTTCAGCTTTGTCAAATAGGTTGCACACTGTAGAGATAGACCCTAAGGAAGATAGAATTCATTCACTCAAAGATCATGAATGGAATTCAAAATTCCTTGAATATTTAGATAAAGGAAGGTTAGAAGATGTTTCTCAGTTATCCAGACAATTCCATAACGAAGCAAGAGTTCCAAAAGTTGTAAGTTTTAAACCATTTTGGATTATGGCTTCTATTATGGGTCAAAATAATTTATATGATGGGAATGTTTTAGCTTACGAGCCCATTTGTGGAACGGGTGCAGCAGTTGTAACATTAACTCCAGCAGAAGATACTGCAGGAGATCTCGAGTATGATGAAGATGATCCTGAATTCTATAAAGGAGATAGGGAAGTTTTAGATTTCTATGACCAACCAGGAATGGGTCCATTAGAGGAAAGAGATGGCGATTAATACAGACAAAGCTGCAAAACCAGTGGGAAAATATGTCCATGCTAAAGAAGCTGGCGATTTAGTGTTTCTATCTGGAGTAGGTCCAAGGCATCCTGAGACTGACGAAATTCCAGTGGGAATCGAAGACCAAACACATGCAGTTTTTAGTAATGTAAAAGCTATTTTGGAAGCTGCTAATTTGTCTATGTCAAACGTAGTAGACATAATGGTTTTTTTAACGAATATGAAAGATGATTTTTCAAGGTTTAATCAAATTTATGCAGAATATCTTGATGGATTTGAAGTAACTAGAACTACCATTGAAGTAGGCTCTTTACCTACTCCCATTTCAGTAGAATTTAAGGTGGTTGCACAAAAATGAAGTTTGTATTTTTTTCTATCACTGAACATCCTTGGGGCAGAGAAATGCTTCGCCAGTTAATAGCTTCAGGCTTTATTCCTTCTTTAATCATTGAGGAGAAATCAGAAGGTGGGAATACAGAGAGGGAGAAGTTCGAGTTTAGAATCGGCTCCAATCCACTAGCTCCAACTATGAAATCACAAATTGAAAAGCATAATATTTCCTTTGTGCAGGTACCAATTCACAATGATGAGCATTGCATGGAGCACATTGAAAATGTTGATCCAGACTTGATTGTATTTGGCGGTACTAGAATAATTAGAGGTAAAATATTGGAATACGGTGGAAACAAAGGCGGTGTCTTAAACTCACATCCAGGATTGTTGCCTGAGTGCAGAGGTTCAGCATCTCCAGCTTGGAGCGTTCATGAAGGAATAAAAATAGGTAGCAGTTGTCATTTCTGCTCTACAGACATTGATGCAGGAGATTTAGTTGGAAAGAGAGAAATAGATGTTAAAAGAGGAGATGATTATCATGATTTATGCTACAAAACTTCAGTCGTGGCTTCAAATTTGATGGTGGAAGCTGTTAGAGCTTTTTCAGATAATAAATTAGATGACCTACGAATGCCTCAAGGTGAAAGCCCTAATCCAGTTTTCAAATATGATTCAGAAGTTGAAAAGAAAGCCATACTGATGCTTGAAAATCAAGAATACGAGCACTACGTAGACTGAATAAATTTTATTTATGGGGTTAAAATCGTAATACATGGCATTTTTACGTCTATTTGGTTTATACTTTCTGCTAACGTTGCTAATGATGATAGTAGGATTTATTGCGGCAGGCTCATCTTACGGCATAGTTATTTTCTCAATAATAGCAATTATAATTAATTTATTTTCATATTTTTTCAGTGATTCTATTGTTTTAAGAGCATATGGAGCTAAAGTAATAGAAAGAAACGATAATCCAAGGCTATTTGGCATTGTTAAAAAAATATCAGATTTAAACGGTTTGCCGATGCCAAGAGTAGCAATTGTACCTTCAGCTACACCTAATGCGTTTGCAACAGGTAGAAATCCAAAAAATGCAGTTGTTGCGGCTACCACAGGGATAATGTCTGTTCTTGATGACAATGAGTTAGAAGGTGTAATGGCTCATGAAATGGCTCATGTAAAAAATAGAGATACTTTAGTTATGTGTGTTGCAGCTACAATTGCAGGGTTCATATCTTTTGCAGCTAGAATGATGTGGTGGAATAGTATGTTCGGTGGACGAAACCGAAATGTTCACCCAGCGATTATGATTCTAGTAGCCATAACTGCACCCTTGGCCGCATTCTTACTCCAGATGGCAGTATCTCGTTCAAGAGAATTCCACGCTGATGCCACTGCAGCTAAATTGACTAACAAACCATGGGCTTTGATTAGCGCATTGAAGAAATTAGAAAGGGGAAATATTAGAGCGCCATTGGATTGCGGTTCGCCAAGTAATGCAGCAATGTGCATTGTAAATCCATTAAGAGGTGGAGAATTTTTCATCAACATGTTCTCAACACACCCTCCAATGGAAAAGAGAATTGAAGAATTGGAAAAATTGTGAAACAAGCATCTTTGATTATAATTGGAGATGAAATTCTTTCAGGACGTACAGAAGATAAAAATTTAGCATATTTGGCTAAGTGGCTAGGTAAATTAGGTATTTCTTTATCTGAGGTTAGAGTTGTTTTAGACGACGAGGGGGCTATTATTGGTGCATTAAATTCGTTAAGAAAAAAATATGATTATGTCTTCACAACTGGAGGTATAGGTCCAACACATGATGATATTACAACAGAATGTGTTGCTAAGGCATTTGGCGTTGAAACTAAAATTGATGATGATGCATTAGAAAAGATGAAGGAATTTCTTGACGGCAAGGAATTAACAGAACCACTACTCAAGATGCTTCGTATTCCAGTGGGAGGTGAATTAATTTACAGTCCAGTTACTAAGGCTCCTGGTTACAAGATAGGTAATGTTTTTGTTATGGCAGGTATTCCAAAAATAATGCAAGGAATGCTAGAGGGAATGTATGGCTATCTTGAGGCTGGAGATGTAGTTAATTCTAGGTCACATGATATTATGGTTGGAGAAAGTTTTTTTGCAGAAGAATTAACTGTAATTCAAGAGCAATTTTCAAATGTGTCTGTCGGTAGTTATCCCTTCTCTAGAGATGGAGTTTACGGTGCTACTATAGTTTTGAGATCATCTAACGATAGTGATCTCAATTCTTGTGAAAGACTTGTACTAGAGTTAATTAGTAAATTCTAATTTATTCTTCTTCCGACTCGTCATCAGATGTAGCCATTTTTACCTTTGGTTCGACATCATTGTTTTCGAGCTTTTCTTTTGGCTCCGGAATCTTATTTTCATGTTCATTAGAATGCTCAGTTAATCCAGCTTGTCTAGCCCAGAGAACTAAAATACTTGGTAGAACCCAAACAGAAGACAAGAATGAAAATAAAATTGTTAAAGCAGTAATTGTACCGAATTGCTGCATTGGAACTAATATCGATTGGGATAAAACTCCGAAAGATAAAACAGTAGTCATTGCAGCACCAAATAGCGAGAATCCGGTGTTTTTCACAGTATTGTTGACTGCCTTTTCTAAAGAATGGTGTTCTTCTAACTCCTCTATGAATCTATGTGAAATATGTATTGCATAAGTAACACCTAAGCCAATAGTTAAAGCTCCAATAAGCGTAGTCATTACGTTAAGAGTATATCCAATAACTACCATTGTTCCCAAAATCCATGTAAGAACTAATAAAACTGGAATAATGGTTAGAATGCCTAGTAGAGGTTGACCATCGTTAAACCAGAAAACTGCTGTCAAAACTAAAGAAGATAGTGCTATAGTGTACAAAATCGATTGAATCATAGTTGCAGTTATGGTGTCCATAACAACAACAAATATTGGAGGTTGTCCAGTTGCAACTACTTTAATTTTACTACTAGCTTCTATATCTTCAAGAGGTTTAATGTCTTTATTTAATTCATCACTTACTTCAACATAAAATACATTCTTAGATTTGGTTGTAAGCATTATGTATGAAACAGTATATTCTCCAGTTTCTTCATCATAATAAATGAAATTTTTAATCATGGAAGGTTGATTTACACCTTCTCCTACGAATAGCCAATCTAATAATTCCTTTACATCAGCATCGGTATCTGGTACTCCATCATTATCTGTATCTTTTGAATTGAACATTTCAGCAAAAGTTGCGTTATAGAAATATCCAGATTCACTAGATGCTAAATTTCTCATACCATTTAATGCTGAAAAGATACTATTTGGATCGCCAGATACATAAGTATCATCGATCAAAAGTTGTTCTTGTGTATTGTCAATGGCTTGGAAAACTGCATTAGTAGCTAAATTATCCCCACTAATGTAAATGAATGAGACTTCACCAGCAGAAGCTCCAAAATTATCTTGGTAGTAGTTAAATTGTTTTACAACTTCCACCTCTTGAGGTAAGAAGTCTTCAGCATTGAATTCAGATGAAATTTGACTTCCACCATATCCTGCAATAAGTGTTAAAACTACAAAAAATGCAAGTGTTTTTTCAGGATATTTCAGAGCTAAAATAGATCCAATACTCATAAATTTATCAGATATTGCATCACTTTCGCTTCCCATTTTTTTAGCTTTAATAATATCAATATTTGTTTGAGACAGAACATTTTTACCTTTACTCTCGTAATACCTATCAATAACTATTCTACAGGCAGGAAGAAAAGTCACAAAGATAATAAAAGCGGATAAAATACCTAATCCTGTTTGTATACCAAATTCCTTTATTG
>JAERSJ010000003.1 GCA_016845825.1 Methanobacteriota archaeon | reverse complement strand
CACTACAGGAGCTAATAATGTAGCAGTTGGTTACACAGCCTTAGATGCAAATACAACAGGTGGTCAAAATATAGGAATAGGAGCCGGTGGTGCTTTAGGTGCTAACACTACAGGCACATACAATGTTGCTATAGGTTATGCCTCTTTAGGTGCTAATACTACAGCTTCTAACAATACAGCAGTTGGTGGTAATACTTTAGCAGCCAACACTACAGGTTCTGGAAATTCTTCTTTAGGTCGAGAATCGTTACTTCGTAACACTACTGGTGTTGAAAATTCGGCAGTAGGACTTTATTCACTATATGCTAACACAACAGGTAACAAAAACTGTGCGCTTGGTAGTGGAGCTTTATTAGCAAACACTACAGCAAATAACAATACTGCTGTTGGTTATAAGTCTTTAACTTCTAACACTACAGCTTCCGAAAATACAGCAGTCGGTAGGGAAGCTTTATACGCTAACACCACAGGAACTGATAACACGGCAGTTGGTTCTGCTTCTTTATATTCTAGTACTACTTCTGAAAAAAATACAGCTATTGGCAGAATGTCAATGATAAATGTTACAACTTCAAATGCAAACACAGCAGTAGGTAACGAAGCACTAAGAACTTTAACTACAGGCTCAGGTGGTAATGTAGCTTTAGGTCTTAATTCATTAAAAAATGCTACTACAGGTAGTTACAATACTTGTGCTGGACATTCTTCTGGTGCTGATACTGTTAATCTTACAACTGGTGCTGGTAATGTAGTGCTAGGTGCTTTTTGTCGTACTACAACATCTGCTTCACAATATGCCTTTGTTATGGGTTATAACCTCGGAGGAGAAGGTGGTTATACTACTTTTGGTAATGCTACTTCTGATATAAGAGCTGCACACGGCAACACTACTTGGTCAGCACCTTCAGACGAAAGACTAAAAGAAGAAATAACAACATCTACTGCTGGGCTTAGCTTTGTAAATGATTTAAGACCAGTAACTTACAAATGGAAAAAAGAAAAAGACATACCAACAGGTTTAGCTGGATATGTTGAAGGTTCTGAAAAGCGATATAAAACAGATAATACTGAACACGGGTTTATTGCACAAGAAGTAAAAACAGTAATTGATGCACATTCAGAAATTAAAGATGGTTTTGATATGTGGAGTCAAGACAGTGCAGATGGTAGACAAAGAATAGCAGATGGGGCATTAGTGCCAATCTTAGTTAAAGCAATACAAGAACTTTCAGCAAAGAATGATGCGTTGGAAGCAAGAATAACAACACTAGAAGGATAGGAGTAAATTATGGATGTCGAATTGACAGCAGAAGAAATAGCAAAACACTATGTAGCTATGGGGCATTCTGTAGATGAAGTCAACAGTAGTAAGCAAGAAGGTGAAACTGATGATGAGTTTGCAGAAAGAAAAGCTAGGAATAAAGAACACCTAGTAATAATGAAAGCTAAGAAAAAGATAGACGGTGAAACATCTATTTGGACTAGCGAAGATTTCACAGCAATTGATGCAGCAATAGCATCTTAACACAGGAGTAGACAATGGCTAAAAAACAAAAAGAAAAGCCTGTAATCACAATAGACGACACAGAATTTAATATTGAAGATATGACAGGTGAGCAACAAGCAATGATAAACCACATTAATGATTTAGATAGGAAGATTGCACAGAGTCAATTTAACCTAGAACAGTTACAGTTTGGTAAGAATGCTTTTGTAAATTCATTAAGTCAATCTTTGGAAGCATAGGAGTAACGAATGTCAACAATAAAGTCATCAGCAGAACATCTAACGCTTAATGCAGATGGCTCTGGCAACGACATAAAGTTTCAATCAAATGGCACAGAAGTAGCCAGTATTTCAGATGGTGGTGTAGTAACTTCTACTGGAGGCTCTACACACGCTGACAATGTTAAAGCTAAGTTTGGTACAGGTAATGACTTAGAGATATATCACGATGGTACGCATAGTTATATTAAAGATGTTGGTACTGGTGATTTAAGAATTAAAGGTACAGAACTTTCTCTCAGAAGTGACTCTGCTGATGAACCATATATAAACTGTACAGAAAATGGCTCGGTATCTGTTTTTTACAATAACAGTAAAAAACTTGAAACAACTTCTGCTGGTGTAACTGCACAAGGTAGAGTAGAAATTCAAACGCCAAATGATTCTAGCACACACTTAGTCCAAAGAATGGGAAGCGATAGCTCTACTTATGGTTATGCAGATTTTGAACTAATAAATCCAGCAAGTTCAGCTTCGGGTTTGCCAGCATTAGAAGTACAAATAGGAAATGGCACAGTTGGTACTTTTGCAAGAGGTGGAATATTTAAAGTAAATCGAAGCTCTACAAGTGCTGGTTCTAATTTACAAGTTGACCATACAGGTGCAAGTCAATATGGACTTTTACTTAATAGCACGGATAGTGGAAGTGGTACACATTATCATATAACTATTACTAGACAAGATACCCAAGCTGGTTATATGGTATCAAGTCCAACAAGCATTGGTCTTGCTAATTCTTCTGATGAAAGGCTAAAAGAAAATATACAAGATTCTGCGTCTGCTACACAAGACATTAAGAATATTAAAGTTAGACAATTTGATTGGAAAAATGATAGAGATGTACACAGAGATTATGGTTTTGTTGCTCAAGAATTAGTATCAGTTGTTCCAGAAGCAGTTACAGTAGGTTCAGACGAATTGAATGAAGATGGAACTCCAGTACAAATATGGGGTGTAGATGACTCTAAACTTATTCCAAGATTAGTTAAAACAATACAAGAGTTGGAAGCTCGTATAGCTGCACTAGAAGCCTAATGAAAGAAAAAGCTCTTGGCTTGCTTATAGGAATATTAGTAGTAACTATTGTACTATTTACACCTGTTAATGTTAAAGCTGCTGACCCTATAGTAACTAACAGTACCAGTACAAGTACAGTAACAACAAGTACAGACAGTAAGAGTACAGTTAGGACTAACCCACCTAGTGCGATTAGTCCAAGTATTAATGCTAGTAATAGTGACTTGTGTATGGTAGGAGTTAGTGGAGCAGTACAAACACAGATACTAGGTATTAGCACAGGACAAGCTTACACAGATGAGAACTGTATGAGATTAAAAAATGCTAAGGTACTGTATGATATGGGTATGAAGGTAGCAGCAGTTGCATTAATGTGTCAAACGAGAAGCGTATATGACGCAATGCGTTTTGCGGGGACGCCCTGCCCGATTTATTCACCGACTACTGGTGAGGGATTAATAGGACAAGAAGCTACAAAAGAATGGAGACTAAACCCTAAGAAGATTCCACCTAAACAACCAGCTTCTAATATGAATAGAGGAGTATTTCTTGAGAAATTGGTTAGTGGCATTATTGGTGTTATGCTTCTCGCGATCCTCGTCATCTGACCCTGAGATAGTTGAGCATCAGATAAGCGATGATGGCTGGATTGAAGTACCCCTTGACTTTACTTTTCCTTTTTATGGAAATAGTTATGTCACTAGTTTTATGTTCAGTAATGGTGTTGTGGGTTTTCTTGACCCCCTTGATGTGGATGGCACTGGTTATATACACGATGGTCTTTGC
>JAERSJ010000002.1 GCA_016845825.1 Methanobacteriota archaeon | reverse complement strand
AGACTTCCCATCTGGGCAGGGATTGTAAAGTCTGAAATAAGGCATAGAGAAGGGCGCGACCCCAGATAGCCATAACCAATTTCCATTATTTAGCGCCCAGTCAGCGTTAACTAATTTCTTATCAAATACATCTCTACCCTGCTCCCAATGTTGCCATAGTTGCCCCCTAGTAAGGAAGCATGAAACTGCATGTCTTCCCAGATGGTGCATCCATCCGGTTGCGTCTAATTGTCTCATCATTGCATCTATGTATGGAAAGCCGGTCTGTCCTCTTTCCCATAATTGCATTTTACTCTTATCAAAATCTCCCCATTCAATTTTTTTACACATCGAATTATTCGTATCGGAATCCCAGTTTTCTACAGCTCTTGATAAAATGTAAAACATTTCCCTGAACATAAGTTGCCCGTGCATAGATTCAGGCGGTTGTGTGTGATCTCCATTTCGGTAGCATTTTTCGGTTTCTTTCCACAGTAATCTAGGTGATAAGCAGCCAAAGCTTAGGTATGGTGAAAGTCCAGTTGTTTCAGGTTCTAAGGGGTTTTCCGGTTTATTTGTAGAAATGGTACGAGGTTTTCTAAAGTTTCGAATATATTCTTCTTCGGAACTTACTTTTCTTTCTAAACGGACTAAAGCTTCAGATTCGCCACCTTTGAAATAAGATTTTGAATCCTTTTCCAGCAAAGATAATTCTTTCTTTACATCGAAAAGGCAGTCTTTAATAATTTCAGAGAAATTTTCAGAAATAGGTTTAGAGTTTTCAGGAGTATCTAAGGGTTCATCAATACTGTAGAATCCATCTTCATCTTTCGGATATAGATTTGAAAATAACTTTTCCATATCCTTCATTGTTTTTGGAGGCTTGAAGTTCTCTTGGCTTACTACTTCTTGGATATTTGTTAATGAATTTACCTTTGAGATAAGATGTAGTTTAACAGAAGCATTTTTTGCTAAAATACTTTTTAGATTATTTTCATTTTCGATATCATCGGGTTTGTTTGAATAATCTGTAAAGATTTCTGAAATGTCTAATGAATCATTACCCAGAAGCTTTTGGAATATTTCTTTAGATTTGCCGTTTAAGACAATCAAATTAGAACCAAATTTAGCTTTAAAACGGGCATCCAAATCAATTAAAGATTCATACAGAAATTTAATTCTATTTTCATTATTATTTTGTTCTAAGTCATTTTTATCTAGTATATACAGAGGAAGTATTGTTTGGGAATTAGTAGAGTTTAGACCTTCAACAAGCACTCGATTATCGTTTAAACGAAGTGCATTTCTAAACCAAATAATTCCAACATTCATACATGCCTTCTATGCGTGGAAATATTAAACTTAGTAAAAAACAAATTATTATAATCTGTACACAAAAGGCAATTTGTGATAGACCTCCGTAGCGACACTGTTACTCAGCCAACCGAAGGCATGAGAAATGCAATGTCTGAAGCCATTGTCGGAGATGATGTACTTGGAGATGATCCAACAGTAATTGAGTTGCAAGATAAAACAGCTAAATTACTTGGAAAGGAAGCGGCGTTATATGTTCCGTCAGGAACAATGTCCAATATAGTTGCTACCAGAACTCACACTTCACCTGGAGATGAAATAGTTACAGAGGCACACAGCCACATCTACAGGTACGAAGGAGGTGCGTTTGCAGCCCTTTCAGGATGTTCTGTAGCTCTAGTTGACGGTAAGAACGGGCTAATGACTTCGGAACAAGTATCGAGATCAATTAGAAAAGCAGAAGGAAGCTTATCCCACTATCCAAACGGAAGCTTAGTTTGTGTCGAAAACACGGCACAAGGAGGAGGCGGTTCGGTTTATTCTCAAGAAGTTATTGATGAAATATGCAAAGTTGCAAGAGAAAATGATTGTAAATTACACATGGATGGAGCTAGGCTTTTCAACGCAATAGTTGCAAGCAATACAGAACCAGCAAGAATGGTCCGCGATTTTGATTCAGTGTCAGTATGTCTTTCAAAAGGATTAGGCGCACCAATAGGGTCGGTTTTAGTTGGAAGTAAGAAAGATTTAGCCCAAGCCCACAGATGGAGAAAGATGTTTGGAGGGGGAATGAGACAAGCTGGAATGATGGCAGCAGCAGGAATTTATGCTCTCGAGAACAATATTGATAGGTTAAGAGAAGACCATAGAAGGGCAAGAAAATTTGCAGAAGCTTTAGTTGAAATGCCTAATTTTTCCGTCAATTTAGACACAGTTCAGTCCAACATTGTATACATTGGAGTTGGAAAGGGAAGATCCAAACAAATGATTGAAAAACTTGCAAAGCAAGATATTGATATCTTAGATACAGATGATTCAACAATTAGAGCCGTATTTCATCTTCATATTGGAGACGAAGATTTAGAAAAGATTATCGAAGTTTTTGCGCAGTTAAGGTAGTAAATTGTCCAGTGCAAAAGAGAATGTGTCAGTTTTCTTACCTCCAATATTATCCATTTATTTTATTTGTCTTTTTTTATTTGTTCTAGATAGTTATCTAATTGGAGATATTTTCCCAGAATATGATAGAATCGAACCCGAATATCGCCCAGTTGAGCAAGCAACACGATTAGGATATCTTTTTGTTGCAGCAATCGCTTGGAGAGACCTCCAGGTTGATGTAGAAAATAAAACTAATAATGAACTTCAGACGGGTAAAACCTTATTTTTCTTTGGCATGATTTTAGTTGTTTTAGAAAATAACTGGGATTTAACATTAAGAGAGTCTATGATTGGTAGATTTATTTTTGCTGCAACACTTGGTTCAGTATTACTTAGATTATCTTGGCTTGCGTTTTACTCAAACTCGGCAGTCTCTTCGATGCAACCATTACTTTACATTTCAGTGCTGGGCATCCTTGGTTTAGGCCAAACTGTAGATGCTTTTCATGATGGAATAGTTAGTAATGAAGCAGCAAATGATTTTGGCACGAACATCATTCTTGAGGAAACAACAGAATTGTTCGCAGCATGGGTTCTTTTCCATGCGGCGTGGCTTTGGCACAATAGAAACCCAAAAATGGCTGCATTTTGGAGACAATCAGAGGGTTTGAAACTTTTAGCAGGCCTTTTCTTTTTAGGTATAGGCAACGGTTTCTTAGCATTTACCAGAGAAGATTCAGGTGGACACTTTGTTTCTAATCAAATTGCGGCTTTAGGATTTTTTTTAATTATTTGTGGAATTTATCTTATAAGTAAACAAGTAAAAAAACTGTCTAAAATTTAACTCTTAGAAAGCCATGACTTAGTAATGGCTAATCCAACTAAAGCAAAAAGTATACTAAAAAACAGAGCTACTCCAGCTAGAATGTTCCAATCACCTTCGCTTTCCCAATCACCGTAGAATAGATGGTATCCAAAGAAAAAAGGAATGACCAAAGCAATTAATCCGAAAAGGCGGAACAGAAATATCATTGAAATAGATAAACAATAGATAATTGTAACAGTTGCATATCCAAGAAATGTAACCCATGGTTCAGGTTCATAATCTAAAAATTCTCTGGTATCCGCCATCTCTTTGTTGTATTCGGTTAACCCGCAATCAAAACAGACCCATGAGAATCCTACTGAACCTTGACCCTTAATTCTCTCACCTACATCTTCCCATTTTTGTATTCCTCCACAATCGGGACACTTTCTTCCACATTCTGGACAGAGTAGAATTATTACATTTTTCTTAGAATCATCGTAGACGCCTCCTTTTTGTTCGGATTGTCGACTACCACATATTTCACATTTCACTAGTTTTTCCTCAGTTTCTGTAAATCGCCTGAGAAGCCTAATGCAGCGATTATCAAGAGGATTTGAACAGACAATCTAACCAGATGGCCCTGCGTCGTTAGTCTAGTTCCATTAAAGGGAACATCATTAATCCACATATTGAAATTTGCAGGATAAATCGCAAGTAAAAAAAGGACAGTTAATCGCCCCGTAAGTTCTCTAGTATCTGGATAGATAATTCCCAATCCAACAAGAATTTCCATTACTCCGGTCAAATAAACTAAGAATAAAGCAAAAGGCATGTATTTCGGCACAATATCTACAAATTTTTGAGGTTCTTTGAAATGTTCAATACCAATCAAAATGAATGGTATACCATAAATTAGTGCTAAAATATGTACAAGCAAAGGATTCACATTACCTCCTTACTTGATTTAGTGCATCTTCAAGAGAAACTCTACTTTGATTTTTAGAATCTCTCTCACGTAATGTTACTGTGCCATCTTCTAAAGTTTGATGATCGATAGTCATTGAATAAAAAATACCAATTTCATCAGCTCTAGCATATCTTCTTCCTATAGATCCAGCTTCATCGTAATATGCGTCAATTCCGATATCAATTGCTGACTTCATAATTTCATGAGCTTTTGTATCCAAACCATCTTTAGTCATTAGTGGTGCAACAAGTAAATCATACGGGGAAGTATCTTGGGGTAGTGAAATCCATTCTCTTTCACCATCTATATTCCATGAGCTTTCTAACAAGCAATAAAGAATTCTATCTAATCCAAATGAAGGTTCTACTACGTTCGGATAAACCATTTCACTTCTACGTTCAGTTTTTTGAGACATATAATCCTCGCTTAGTACAATATCTTTTCCGTTAATATTTAGCGAAGTATTTGGTTTCAATTCAACATTTTTAATTGCCTCAAGAATTAGTTTTGCATCTCCTTTGAATTCTTTACCTAATTTTCCAATATCTGGCTTCCATAATTCTATTTCTTTTTCAGTGCCCGGAATAGGGACTCTGAATTCTCTTGATGAAGCGTTTCCGTGAGCTGACAAATCATAATCGCCTCTGTGGGCAACACCGACAATTTCAACCCATCCCAAAGAAGTGTTGATTTCTCCATCCCAACAATCGCTAGAATAGTGGGCCATCTCGTTCGATCCGTGTTGTCTAAACCGTAATTTTCCCGGAGGCACTCCAATTGAAATTAAGAAATTTTGAGCTCTTGCTAAGTGATTAGCTACCAAAGAAGAAGTGACAACTTCTTCATCAAAGGCTTGGCCAACTGTAGTTTGAGACTCTTTTCCATCGGCAGATAGAAGCGTAATTTTTGTATTCCTCAATTCCATAGTAAGAGAAGGTTCATTTGTAGGTAGGAAAAAATGCTCAACTTCCATTTGTGTAAATTCTCTCATTCTGAGTGGACCCTGCCTTGGTGAAATCTCATTTCTAAAAGATCTGCCGATTTGAGCGCCAGCAAAAGGTAACTTTCCTCTATTTTGCCTTAATAGCCATGGAAATGCTAAAAAAATGCTTTGAGCAGTTTCAGGGCGTAAATATCCCGGAGATCCTTTTCCTGCACCAACAGAGGTTGAAAACATTAGATTAAATGCACTCATTTCAGAAAGAGGAGAGCTACAACTAGGGCAAGAAATATTAATGATTTTTTTAGCCAATTCGGTTCTTGACATTTCTTCTCCCCCATCAACTAAATGATCTGCCCGGAATTGTTTTCCGCATTCTTTACAATCAACTAAAGCATCATCAAATTCACCCAAGTGGCCAGAGGCTTGAAACATAGATTCGGGACCGATTAAAGCACCGTCTAATTCTAAACATCCTGCATTAATCACGTAGTGTTTTCTCCACATTTCAAGAATGCGCCTCCGCATCCTAACTCCAACAGGCCCGTAGTCCAAGAACCCTGCCAGCCCTCCATATGCGTCGAAAGCAGGTTGGAAAATACCGCGTTTTGTTGCGACTGCGATTACTTTTTGGAAATCCACTCTAATTTCTCCATCTTGCACCTAAAACTTTAGTATCAGGGTTGAAAATAGACTCATAATTGTCTATAGCTTCTCTGGAAAGCAAAGCCCATCCACTTAGTTTCGGATTAAAATATCTTGAAGTTCCGTCCTTATTAAACATATCACTAAGCCCGAAACAGGCAATTTCTAGAATTTTATGCAGGTTGATTGAAGGAAAATTTTCTTTAATAAACCTAATTTCGTCAAGAATATTTACGCTACAAATCATTCCATTATCAGTACCAAACCCTAAGTCTAATCCTAGTTCAATTATTTTTTCCAAGGGAGGCCTATTTCCGAAATAGTCATTACTTCTTGGGCATACTACAATAGAAATATTTGCTTCTTTCAAAGCCAATAAATCTTCGTCAGTCGCGTGACACATATGGACTACAAAGTCAGGATTCAATTCAATTAGAGGCTCGATATCTTCACGCTTATTTTCAGAATGGTGAATTCCGACGAGCCCTTCTCTTTTTCGAGCTTGTTCACTAAGCTTAGGTGCTAAAGATCCAACATCTGTAAGGCTACTTATTCCAGCGTGTTTTCCGGGAAGGGATTCATCTCCGAGAGGCCTTCCAAATAGAATACTAGTACCTAAGTAATCGTGAGCTTCAAAAGCGTCTAATCCTTCTTTTCCACCTTCTCTAAAGTCCATAATCAGGCCTGTTCCAGAGTAAGTAGCTTCTTTCAACCCTTGCAAAATGGATTTTTCAATATTATTATTTTTTAACCATTCATGTTTCCAACCATCGGGCCCAACTAATTCTGCTAAAGTTATGTTTGGAGGTACTGAACTTCGTGCTTCAGTGTCACCAAGGTGACTATGGCAATTACGAAAGAGAGGAACGAGAATTCCATCTTCCTCTTTATCAGAATCAACAAATTCGCAAGTTTCTAAATTGATACAGGTATCAACAAATCCTTTTTCTGTAAATAACGGACCTTTCCAGAACATTAGAGAGCATCAGCAATTGCAGGAGCAACTGAAAATCTAGTGTAAACGCCTTCTAAAGTATCTGAACTTAATATATCATCGCAAACACGTAAGCGATTTGCAGCATCTTCAATGAATAGACCATGAGTGCAAGCTGCAAAAACTCTTTCAGCTCCTCCTTCTCGAAGAATATTTGCTGCAGTTGCAATAGTCCCTCCAGTTGAAATTATGTCGTCCAATATGACTGCGGTAGATCCCTTAACATTAATTTGACCGGAAGAGGTTTCAACAGTTCTACCATCAATCCTAACTTTTTTCATCACATGAACGGGAACTTTTAGTAAATCGGCAGCCAAAGTACATCTGTCTCTAGATCCTTCATCCGGAGCTATCACCATATCAGGACCAAATCCTTTCAAATATCTAACAACTTCCCTTGAGCCGTTGATATCACTTGCTTCACATCCAAAAAATTTCAGAATTTCAGGAGTATGAACATTAATTGTGAACACTCTATCGCACATTCCTCCAATAACACTTGCAATTGCTTTTGCTGAACGGGCTTCACCAGACTGAAAAATTCGTTCTTGTCTAGAATACCCCATGTATGGAATTACGCAAGTAACGGTCTTTGCCCCTGCTTCTTTAACCGCTTGTAAAATTAGGAGAAGTTCTACGATTTTTTTATCAGGGAAAGTATTTTGAACAACAACAACATCTTGCTCATTTACATCCATTAAAACACGGATATATCTTTCACCATCTGGAAAATGTCTATTCACCACTCCACAAAATTCAGCATCCATTTCTTCAGCTAAGGATGCGCCCAATCTTTGGTGAGTTGAACCACTAATAACGTACATTATTAGTCCAACGAAGCCATTACTTCAATTTCCATTTCAGCATTCAATGGCAGGCCAGCAACTTGCACTGTTGATCTTGCGGGAGCGGTGTCTTCATCAAAGAATTCAGCATATACTGCATTCATCTCTGCAAAGTCATTCATATCTGCCAAGAAAACAGTTGATTTTACTACGTTATCTAATGTTAGATTTTTTTCAGCTAATACGGCCTTTATGTTTAGAATGGCTTGCCTGGTTTGGTCAGCTACACCATTTTCTAAGTCTGTAGCGTCATGCTTCCGGCCTACTTGGCCACTTAGGAAAATAAAATTCCCAGACACGACACCTTGTGAGTAAGGACCGATCGGTTTCGGAGCCATCGAGCTCACCACGATCTCTTTCATAGACTACGATTTAGAGGCAATTTATGTAGTTTGCTAAAAATTAATTCCAATATGCAATTCTAGCGGCCATAACTGAATCCATGTACGTTTCACAATCAAAATCCTTATCAGTTAAAGGCGAAGAACCATCTAAATCTTGAATAATAGTTTGTGTTATTGTAGGATCAACAACTCCCCAGCCAGTCTGGGTGTATGGAGCCACAGGAGACACAGGTACGCCAGTTTGGCAAGCACCTTCATTTGCCCCAGGATCATACTCTGAAGCATCTGGGAAATATGAAGCTTTTTCCATACTTCTTCTGATATCATAGTTGGTAATTGAAACATTTTCACTGTAAATTAAGCTGCCATTTCTTCCCCCTGAGCCAGTATCTCCATATTGTTCTCTTAATTCCTGAATAACAAGAGAAAGTACTCCTGCAGTTCTTGGAGTTGCAAAACTGGTTCCTGAAGTGTCATGATATCCGTCAATTGAATCGTGATCAGGTAAATTTTGAGTCCAGTCTGCCACTATATCTGGAGCAGTTCCAGAACAATGCATTACTTTCCCTCTATCACCATCTTCTTGGAATCCAGCAATTCCGATTGACCATGGCGGTCCACCAGTTGCATCTTGAACACAAGTAGAACCTGTGTTATCACAAGCACCAGTGTGCAATTTGCCCATTTCATTAACAGCATATTCAGTATCGTCTTCTATTCCCGAAACAGGAATTGAACCAATAGGTCCAAAACTAGTTGTAATTATGTCAACCATAGGATGCTCGGCAGCTCTTCTTACACCGTCAAACCCTTCAAGGAAGAAAATCACAGCATCAGGATTTGCATCGATTACAGCTCCAGTAACAGCCGTACCATGCCCATCATTAGGATCGTCGAGGATGGGCGTATCGCTCCAGCCTTCTTCACCCATTGCTCCGATAATCCATGTGCCTGAGAAATATACAGTATCATTGAAGGAAATTAGATTCCAACACGTTTCCCGATCAGCTTCCACTCTTTCCTCCCAAGTTCCTGTTTGAGTTAATTCACAAGTCATTGTGACTCCAAATTCATCTAAGAAAGACTGAGGTAAGCTTTGATTTTTTTGAAAATGGTCATGGTATGGATTAATTCCAGTATCTACAGGAGCTACCACGGAGTACGAGTCCCAGAAATCTTCTTGAATTTCAATTTCATTTGATTCAGATGTGATCGAATCATCTAAACACCCGGAAATCATGATGAAAATAATCAAAAAGCTTGGAAGCCCTTTAGCCATACCTTTCATAATTACTTCTATGAAAAGAGTAATTTAAAACATACTATCCATTTTCTGCGCTATCAAATAATTTTCTTAATCCAAGCGAATCTTCTAATGTTTTAACAATGATGGGAAACTCTTTTCTTGGATTTTGATCACATCTGAATAAAATCAAATCAATTTCTTCTTGACCTTCAGTCATAACCGTAATGTAATAGCCAAAATAACTGCCAAAATCACGAGTTGTCTTAATTTTGAAATTAAAAGGTTTAGATAATTTGTACTTCCAGCTTCTAAACCTAGGCCAATTAGCATATCTCCAGACAACATATCCCTTGTCCAAATCTATACATAATTCACTTCTTCTGATAAGTAGACACAAAAGTAGAAGTAAGATCCCGATTATTCCCAGCACAATCATTATTGGTTCTTCATACAACACAATTCCGAAGAACGTAAGAGGTATACCAAACGTCAGGAGCGGCAACATCGTGAATATATTCAATAAATAGCCATTAGGAGTAATAACGAAGCGATTGTATTTAGATTTATTAACGCTCCATCCAGGATTATTAAGATCCCATAATTCTATTCTCGGTCCTTCAGGTACATTAACAAAAATATCCAAATCACCATATGTAACGCCTTTTTCCATACTATCTATTTTCCGCACCATCAAATAATCTTCTCATTCCAATTGAATCTTCTAATGTTTTAGTAATGATGGGAAACTCCTTATTTGGATTTTGATCGCACCTAAAGAAAATCAAAGGAATTTCTTTCTCGTTTTCATCCATTACTACAAAATCATAACCCGCCATACGATTACTATTACTAACTCCTCTATAATTTTTCCTAACTTTGAAACTGAAAGGTTGAAATAATTTATATTTTCTATTTCTAAATCTAGGCCAACTAACAAACCTCCAGACAAAATACCCATTATCTAAGTCTAAAAATATTTCTTTTTGTCTGACAGTCAGAGACAAAAATAGATTGAAGAGCCCTATTCCTAGTAAGAGCAGAGACATCTCAATATCTCTCCCGTCCAAATCAATAATACTTACAATTCCAAACAGTGTAAGAGTCACACCAAACAACAGGTACGGTAACATCTTAAAGAAGGTAAAAATAAAAGAAATTTGGGGAGTCATTACAAAATTATAATACTGAGATTTATCAACAGACCATGTTTCAGATAGGCCAGACAACATTTGTAAATCTTCATTGTGCCGTACTGTAGCATAAACTCCCAATACGTTTGGCCCCATGTTATTTTATTGCACAGCAGTATTAAAATATTTTTTACAATTTCCATTTCGGTAAGCAAAATGTTAAATGATGTTGATACTATAGTATACTATGTCTAAATTCATGTATTCAGGTAGCTACACAGAAAAAGGTGTTAAAGGATTATTAAAAGAAGGTGGAACCTCTCGAAGAGACGAAACGATTCGAATGGTAGAATCACTAGGTGGCACAGTTGAAGCTTACTATTGGTGCTATGGACAAGATGATTTTGTATCAATAATGGAATTTCCAGATCACACTACGGTAACTGGTTTGGCCTTAAACATAGCTGCATCTGGAACTTTTTCAGGAAACCTAACGCCACTCATTACTGTAGAAGAAATGGATGAAATGGTAAAAGTTAAATTAGGAAAATATAGACTTCCAGGAGAATAATTTAAATAATTGTTTGCCGCCATTCTAAAGGTGTATTGACATGAACTTAAGCATTAGTGTTTGTCTAAATGCGAAATAACGGCGGCAGATGTTTACTAATCAATTCAATTATATCGATGTTGGCTGTTCAATAAATATACTATATAGGTGCTAAATCTAACTCACCACTCCAAAGGTCAAGCCCTCTCAGCCTACATGGGAATTTTTGTCCTAAAGATAAGATAATATCGTCAGATTCTTCCCTATTTTCATTGATCAAGTGTAATCCAAATTCATCGGTAGACAATTGTCTTCCATCGCCTAATTGACTAACATGTAGTTTTCCACGAATGGCTCCGTCATCTAATAAATCAAGGAAAATCCAGGGATTTCGAAGTCCAACGACTCTAGCAGGCCATTGTTTTTGTTCTAGTTTTTCTTGTGAACTTTCAACAGATCCGATAGTTCCACCTCTCAATAAATGTAGATGAAAAGCATTTGCAACTAATTCCCATTCGATAGATTTAGCTTCTTGACTATTAGCAGTACATTGCTCCGAAATTTCAGTCATTTCCTCTTCAGAATGAACCCATTCTTCTTTATTTAGGAAAGATTTGAGTTGACGATGAACAACGAGATCTGCATATCTTCGAATAGG
>JAERSJ010000001.1 GCA_016845825.1 Methanobacteriota archaeon | reverse complement strand
GTTAAAAATTTAGGCAATGATATAGATTATATTAATTTACCATCGCCAATTTTACCTTCTGGTTGGATTGGAACATATACTGAATCGTCTTTTACTTTGCAACCATTGGAGTCAAAAACAGTTTATTTGAACGTAAAAGTTCCGGCTAATGTTTTCGGAGGGAACAGTACGATCACTTCTAAGGTATCATCAGACCAATCTGGTCAAATGAGTTCAATAGATTTTATAGTATATGTTGAAGAAAAAGCAGATATTGATGTTGAATTAAAGACTACAGCAGGAGACGTTACTGCAGGCCTTTCAGGCGATTTCAAAATTTTGATTACAAATAATGGAAATACTGTCGAAACTTTATCATTGACAATGGAAGGAAAGAGATCATCGTGGTTTACTTTACCAAAAGAGACAATTTACTTGGAACCCGGAAGCTATGAAGAGATAATGATTGAAGTTCGCCCACCAGTTACTCAAGCCGCTTCAGATACAGCAGGTACACTGAATGTTACATTGAGTAGCGATTCATCTAGATCAGTGAAACTAAGCTTGCCATTTTCAGTTCTAAAATCAGACTTAATTGATGATACTGTAGTTGAAGAAGAGGAAGATTCACCACTTTCTTCATTGGGATTAGTTAGTACATTACTTATTATCACGATTATTTCATTTAGGCGTAAGAAGAAGTTTTAGGAGTTAGTTTAGTTTGAAATCTGTAACAGCAGATAAAGAGAAAATTAAAGCTGTAGTTTCATTTATTGATGACTCTAAGTATTATAATCTATCAGAGAAAGTTCCAGATATAGATATTAAAGATCTTAGAGATGCAAGTATAATCCAGACTGAGAAAAGAATTTTAGCTTCTTTAACATCAGATAAAAATCTTATTCAAGCGATTCAAGCTCTAGATGATGCTCATACTAGTTCAAATTTGTTATCAGAGAGATTATGTACTTGGCAAGCACATACTACTGGCGAATCGAGGCGTACAGTTGATTATTTACTAAATAAAGAATCCTTGCCTTTCCCAATTTCAAATCTTAAAGATACTTATCTTCGTCTTCAAATTTTGATTGAAGATTTATCGAACTATATTGATGAAGAAGCTCCTAAAGTATTTCCAGAAATAGTGAAGTTATTGGATGCACAATTAACCGTTCGCTTGGTTTCTTTTGCAGGATCTTTAGCAAAACTTGCTAGGCTGCCGTCATCAACAATCCAATTGTTGGGTGCCGAAAAAGCACTATTCAGGCACATGTCAGATGGTTCTTTACCACCTAAACATGGAATACTATATCAACATCCTTCAGTTAAAGGAACGCACAATAAGAAAAAGGGAAAAGTAACACGTTCTTTAGCATCAAAGGTAGCTATAGCTGCAAAGATTGATTTTTACAGGGGCAAAAATGAGTAAAAAGATAAGTTTTGATTTTTCAACGTTCCGTAGTGGATTGCTAATGGGTATGGCAGATGCAGTGCCTGGAGTCAGCGGCGGAACTATAGCTTTGATTTTGGGGATTTACAACAAATTAATTTTTTCGTTGTCTGATTTTTTAAATTTTTTTAAAGATAGATTTCCTTCGAAGTCATTTCCTAATTTTTTTAATTCTTTTCAATTTCTTTTTACTTTAGGTATTGGGATGCTTGTTTCATATTATGTAATTACTAAGGTTTTAGTTGGTTCAGAAGGAGAGGAGGGCCTACTTTTGAGATCTTCTACAGCACCTTTCATTTTTGCACTTTTTTTTGGCTTAGTTTTATCAAGCGTTAAAGAGCCTTGGCAGAGAGTTGAGAATCGTACATTTAGCCGCTACGCACTCTGCTTTATTGGCTTCATTCTAGTTTTGCTATATACAAATTTATCATTAGATAACGAAGGCGGAAATTTATTGTTAATAACTAGTGGAGCTCTTGCCCTTACAGCTATGCTATTGCCAGGAATTAGTGGTGCCCTGGTTCTATTGACGCTAGGACAATATACTGTCGTGGCAAATGCAGTTCACGACTCCGAGTTTACTATTATTTTTTATTTTCTCTGTGGAGGTTTACTCGGATTATTCACCTTTGTACCATTTATGAACTTCATGTTATTAAATTACAGGGAAGATGTAATGTCTGTTTTGACTGGATTAATGATAGGTTCATTAGCAACGCTTTGGCCCTGGAAGGAAAGTTACGATACAAAAGGAGTATCGCCTAATTTAGGTCTAAATGAAGTGTTTGAAAACTTTGACATGTTGTCAATAGTAGGTGTAGCATTCTTTGGCTTTTTGGGTTTTGGGCTGTATTTAGCCTTAAAAAGTTTAGAAAAAGATGTAAATTAACCAGAACGAGAGCTTTTAAAAACCCTATCTCTCAACATAATTTATGCGAGTTCTAATTGCAGGAGCTGGTGAAGTCGGATTTCGAGTGGGTCGCGATCTAGTATATCGAGGTCACGAGGTAACTCTTGTTGATTCCAATCCGTCTTCTGTTAAAAGAGCCCAAACACTAGATGCTCAGGTTTTCAAAGGAAATGCAGCTTCAGCTAAATTTTTGTTGGAGGAAGCGTCAATTAAAGACGCAGACCTTTTCATCGGAGTTACTGGTAAAGACGTTGTAAATTTAGTGGGATGCTCACTTGCCAAGAAAATGGGATGTAGCACAATAGCTAGACTAAATAATCCAGACATAATTGACTTACCCTCAGATTATGATCATAAGCAATTGTTTGGGGTAGATGCTTTTGTTAGTCCAGATGAATTATCAATGCACCGAATATGGCAGATTTTATCTAGGCCAGCATTGACACGACTGGAGCATTTTTCGGTAGGTAGTCTCAGAATTTTAGAAATTAGGCTTAATGACAGTTCACCATCAGTAGGCCGTCCACTTTCAAACATTAAACTGCCACCTCATTGCCGTATTGCGCTAATCGCAAGAGAAGAAGGAGTTACTATTCCTTCTGAGCAGGATATTTTGATGCCTAGAGACAGAATACTAGTCCTTCTTAGTGAAAACAGCGAACTAGAAGAGCTTTCAGACTCTTTAGGAATTCCAAAAGAGATTACGAGCGAAAGAAATATCAAAAGATTAATGATTGCAGGAACTAGCAGAATTGCATTAAATTTGGCTAAACAAGTTCATGAAGATCCTAAATACGAAGATATAGAGGTTTATGTAACTGAGCCAGATTCAATTCAGGCTGAAAAGGCCAGTTCTGTTCTTCCAGAAGGCGTGCGAGTTCTCGTAGGTTCATCTACAGATCGCCATTTTCTAAGAGAAGAAGGAATACGATATGAGGATTTATTCGTGGCTGCAACAGATCGTGAAGATTGGAACGTTTTGAGCTGTTTATTAGCTAAAAAAGAAGGTGCGAAAAGAACAGTAGCATTAGTTTACCAAACTGAATTAGAATATGTTATTCAGGATACCGGAATTGATACACTTATTAATCCAAAAAGAGTCACAGTTAATGCAATTGTTAACCGAGCAACTTCTACCGACAAAATAGAAGGTATGGAAGAATTGGAGGGAGGCGAAGCTTCAGTTAGAGAATTTTTGATTAAAAAGAATAGCCAAAATGTTGGAATTTCGATTGAAAAACTTGGAGTTCCAGATAAAACATTAATTGCAATGATTAATAGAAATGGTGAAGCTATATTTCCTGATGATGATTTTATCTTAAATGAGGGCGATCACGTACTTGTTTTTACTCTCAAAGGAAAATTACCTGAAGTGGAGAAGTTTTTCTATTAGTATTTAATGCGCTTTAGTCTAATATTAAGTTTAACAGGTACACTGATAGCTTTTTTTGGTTTGTCTTTTTTATTTCCGATAGTTACAGGGCTTATTTTAGGGGAAGATATTTTAGATATTTCTTACATGTTTGTTATTCCTATGTTTTTTTGTTTAATCTTTGGTTATATCTTTAGTTCTTATTTTCACATAGAAGAAGACATCAGGAATAGAGAAGCTTTTGCACTTGTGAGTATTGCTTGGATAATTATGGTATTAGTCGGTGCTTTTCCGTATTATGCCGCAGAAAACGGCGAGTTAATGTCGTATCAAATTGGAATTGCGGGAGCTATTTTTGAATCCATGTCTGGTTTGACCACAACTGGCGCTACAATACTAGAAATTACTGATGAAAATCAAGTAATAAACAATGAACAATACTCTGAAGGATACTTCGATGCACCTAAATCTTTACTACTTTGGAGGTCTCAGACTCAATGGTTGGGAGGTATGGGAATTATTGTTCTTGCAACAATCATATTTTCGAGATTATTTGGGGGAGGTATTCAGGTTTTACAAGCTGAAATGCCAGGTACCGGTATTACGCGTCTTAAACCTCAGATGGCACAAACTGCACGTCTTCTTTGGACTTTATACTTTTTCTTGACGTTGATTGAAATAGTGTTATTGTATTTTGCAGGTTTACCTCTCTATGATTCTATATGTAATTCTTTTTCTACAGTGTCTACAGGAGGTTTTTCTCCAAAAATAGATTCAATTGGTTCTTACGACAGTTCATATGTAGATGTTATTGTTACATTTTTTATGCTAATATCTGGAGTTAACTTTGTTATTC